>WAMJ01000037.1 GCA_015522385.1 Candidatus Heimdallarchaeota archaeon | reverse complement strand
GTACTCTTCAATATCGCCTTTGCGCTTGGGATCAAGGTCAAAGATGCTATTGACATGCTCAAGGATGAGCGTTTACTGAGGTCGCTGTTCTTTGATGAGGATGTCATCTACTTCCTCAAACATCCCACGAAATGGATGAAGCAATATCCGTACATCCGAACGAGATTCTTTATTTTCAGAATCCCATACATATCTCCTGAGCTTCAGGATGCGCTCAACGAGATGATCAGACGAATATCAATGAGCATTCTATCAAGGAGTGAACACAATGAGTAACAACAGAAATCCATACGAGATAATTAACGATATCATTACCCAAGTCAAGAAGGTCATTGTCGGCAAAGACGAAGTTCTGAAATTGATTATGACTGGGATTCTTGCCAAGGGGAATATCCTCTTTGAAGATGTTCCAGGTTTGGGAAAAACGATGATGGTGAGAGCCTTCTCTCAAGCGATGGGACTGGATTTCAAGCGTATCCAGTTCACTCCGGATCTGCTCCCTGCGGATATCACGGGTATATCCATTTTCAATATGAAAGAGCAGGAATTCGTCTTTAAGCCTGGACCTCTATTCACCAACTTACTCCTAGCAGATGAGATCAACCGAGCAACCCCCAAGACTCAGTCTGCACTCCTTGAAGCTATGCAGGAGAAAACTGTGACAGTTGACGGTGTCACTCGGACCCTAACTGAACCCTTCCTTGTTCTCGCTACACAAAACCCCTTGGAATACGAAGGGACTTTTGCTCTACCCGAGGCACAACTCGACCGTTTCCTCCTGAAACTCGAGGTAGGCTACCCCTCCCACGAATCTGAGATTCAGATCCTGAGGAATAGGATACAGCGACAGAGGGAGGAATTCAATCTCGATGAGGTAGCCTCTCTGCAGGATGTCCTCCACCTTCAGGAGCTGGTCGAGAAGGTTGTTGTTGACGATGTCATCTTGACCTATATCGTGAACTTGGTGAAGGAAACGAGGGAACACAACCAAATTGCAGTAGGCGCAAGCCCCCGTGGTTCCCTCGGGCTCGTTCAGGCGTCTAAAGCATGGGCCTTTATCCATGGCAGGGACTATGTGAACCCACAGGATATTCAAGATGTCTTCATCTCCACGATCAAGCACAGAGTTATTCTGAGATCGGGTGATCTGCTCTCGGGTGTCACTGTCGAGACCCTTCTTGGTGAGATACTGAGAAAGGTCACTGCTCCAAGAATCGAGTGATGTATCGTGGCTACGAAGCGCATCTCCAGGAATGCATTGAGGAATATTTGGCTGGTGCCCATCACCTTCTTCATCATGATCTACTTCTACTTTGTACAGTACACGGTGACCTCGGTGTTCATCTGGATGATCCCCTCAATTATGATCATCACCGATCTATACGCCCGCTCTACTCAAGGGGAGAAAGACCCACTGCTTGAATTCACCCGGCAAGTCAGTGGAGACAACTTCTTCCAGACCGCGGAGATTAAGGTAGAACTCGTGATCGAGAACAAGGGTGAGGGTACGTTTAGAGGGGAGGTAGTTGACCTGTTGCCCAAGAACTCCATCCTAATAACGGGTTCGAACAAGAACATCATCTTTGTTCCTCCTGCGGAGTCTGCAACGATATCGTACTCTTTCACGTTCAACATCAGAGGGAAGTACGAGATAGGACCTATAAACATGATGTACCACTCGAAGAATGAGGTCTACACTTACGTTGACCAAGTAAATCTTGTTAACCATTTCACAATTATTCCTCTCCCTGCGGATGTCAGTGCATATCCCACGCTCGTCAAGCACCTGAGGGCAATTGGCGGTCCTTTCCCATCCAAGTTGAACGGAGAGGGCTGGAGTTTCAGTGGGATTAGGGATTACTACTCCAATGATCCTATGAAATGGGTCAACTGGAAAGCCACTGCAAAATTAGGGAAACTGCAGGTCAATGAGTTCGCCCTCCAGAGATCGACAAAGGTGCTGATTGTTCTCGATATCGCTGACGAGTCCTCCGAGGTTCTCGAAAGGAGCATCGAAGTGGCTCTCGGACTGACGGAGTATCTGCTTACATCCTCTTGTAAGGTCGGTATTATCACTCTAGGGAAGTACGTGACATACTTCCCACCGACAAGTAGTAGGAAGAAGATGGTGGGAATTTCTCACCTGCTGACAAATGTGCAGGTGGGGAAAATTGATAACAGACAGTTGTTTAGGAAGAGACTGGACAATATCGTGAACAAATTGCAGTCGGATAACGAGGTAATAATCTTTAGTTCCATGTCCGACAAGAACCTTGTAGATGTCCTTGTCGACACTTTCCCCCTGGTCGGAAATACAACAATTTTCACCCCAGATTTTACCCGATTGTACAATGTACACGGTGAAGGTAAGACCGGGCAGTCTGTCATTTCTAGCCTCTTTTATTTCAACCGTATGATTACCACGGATAAGATCATCCGGAAGGGGGTCAAGGTAAGGTACTGGAATCCAATCCTCGGACTGAATAAGTCTGTGAAGATCCAAGGGAGGTTTTGAGAATGAGCCACTACATTGACGAAGAATCCGAACTAATCATGCAGTACCGAAAGCTCCTCGACAAAATGAAGATTGAGATTTTTGTTGGTTCCTTGGTTATGGGGCTTGCATCTGGAATTGGATTGGTATTCAAGGGAGTTCTTGACCTCATCTTCAAACTTGATCTCCTCCTATTTTTTGGAGGATTGGTCTTTCTATTCCTAAGTTATCTCCTCTCGGAATCGATTATGGAGCAGGTGGATGGAAGGGTGAATGAACTTTACAAATATTGGACGATAGGTGGGCTGTTCACTACCTTCCTCTCTGGGGTGAACATCACCCTCATGCTAATTGTCTACACCGCCGCACTGATGTACACGGACAACCTCAAACTATTCATGAAGAGGGCCAACTGGGCCCATCGTAAGTTCCTCGCCGACAGCGATCATCTGATCTCTGCAGATCTTGCGTACAACAACTACAGGTACCTCAAGGATCGAGTTGAATGGAACACCAATCTTGTTAGCACCACCACCACCATCGTACTTATGGGCTACTCTGTAAGCTACCTCTTTATGGAATCGGTGATCTTGGATATATTCCAGATCCTATCGCTTGCTATACTTGTCATCTATGCCGTACCCAAAATGCTGGGTATCCCTGGTAAGGAAGAGGAATCAGTCATTGAGGAGTCCAATCGAATCCATCGTATCACCAGATAGCACAGGTTATATATCTTCTCTTCTCCTATGAAATCGTGGAATTCGAGAATCTTGAGTTCATGTCAAGAGCAGCCGAGGCAGAGCTTTTCAAGATCCAGTATATGGACATTCCCTGCGTGCTCAAGCGTAGAAAGAAGAAGTCCTACCGGAATCCCCAACTCGATCTGTCGCTCAATCAGAAGAGGACACAGACAGAATCGAATGTCCTAGCGACCGCACTATTGAACGATATAAACGTCCCTACGGTCAGACTCGTGGATTATACTTCCTTCTCAATCGTGATGGACTACATCGACGGGAAACCCCTCAAGGAGCATGTGGACTCCCCAACTGTCAAGGAGCTTTTCCTAGAGCTGGGGAAGCAGGTGGGGAATCTCCACAACCTTGATATCGTCCATGGGGATCTGACGACATCAAACGTCATCATCAAGAAGGGTGAGGTCTTTCTCATAGACTTCGGGTTGGCAAAATTTTCCTCATCTCTTGAGGACAAAGGCGTTGATCTTCTGGTCTTGTACCGCACGTTGCTCAGCACACATTCCCACATCGTGGACACTGCGTGGTCCGCCCTTTTAGATGGATACACCCAGACATCGAAGCTCAGCCGCAAGGAGATTCTCAAGAGATTGGAAACTATCGAGAAGAGAAAGCGCTATAGCGGACACTAGGATCTGCGATGTCTTACCGATGTGCTTATAGGCAGGATAGTTCCATGTGGTACTGAGAACATTTATTTTCTCTAAGCTATACGGAGTGCGGTTTACATCGAGAACATAAATCAAGCCTACAACCTACTTGTCAGCAAATATCTGGTGAATCCAAGCAAAGAAGAATTAGAAGAACTATCCGAACTCTTCAAGGAGTGGATACGTTCGAAGAACGAGGGACTGATGGTCTCCATCTTCGACATCATAGACACTCACGAGTCCAAGGCAGTACGCGATCTCGCTCTCAACCACCTCCGTAGATTTCTTCCCCGATTCAAGAGGGAACAGGTTCTCGATCTCTGGATAACTCACCCGCTGCCCTCAGTCCGTCCGATTGTCGAGGACATCGTGAAGAAACACCGTGACACAATCAGGACACCCGTGCTCGTAGCCACATACATCATGTTGGGGGAATACACCAAGGTAGACGAGATCGACCCTGACTTGGCGAACATAGATCTCTACCTGCAGGGTCTTGATCCACTACTTGGATCGTTGCTCGTCGAACGGGTGGTCAAGCTCAAGCAGACGAAGTTCAAGTCATCCCGGAAATTGATGGAGGACGTGACGAAGCTCAGCCTTATTGACTTGGTGGGTCGGAGGGACTGGGATACCTTGTGGGAATCGGTCTTTACCTTTCCCTTTCCCTACGTTTGCGAGCTCCTGAAATTGTTCGAGGAGAACAAGTACCTCCCCCGAGATCTCAGGAGCCGTGAGCTCCTTGAAACAATGAACGAACTTGTCGGTGTGAACGGGTGGCAGGATGTTTCTGAGATTCTCTACCAGTCTGTCTCCATCAGGGACTCAAAGACCCGGACATACAGAAAGCTCAAGGCAGAGGAACTGAGGGGTAGGTCATTCCACTTCTACATCAATCCCGAGTTGTACACTCGACCAGACCGGTTAGAGAACGCGGAGTTTATCGGACGTGGTAGGAATCTGCTCTCCAATCCTGATCTAGGGATCCACATCTACGAGGAGAACATCCGCTATTCACTCTTCACCGAGAGCCTCCACGTACCAATGTATAACCACAACGGCGTGCTTATCGTGGAGTTCATAATACCCTGCGAGAGTATCGACAGCTTCTACATTGATGAGGATGGAACCTATTTCTCCATCAGGAGCTACAGAGCTACGTATGCAGTAGACCTCGATATCCTCTCAATGTTTGTCCTCTCGATCAACAACACGATGGAGGTTGCGCTGGACAATATCCTCGAACTTAAACAGCACTGCCCACAGGAACTTATCTCGGTCTTCGAGGGAATTGAGCTCCTCATTGACCTCCACCTCGGCAGAAGCTTCACACTGACCGACCTGAAGCAACCTTCAGAATTCCCTCCTCTTGAGAAACGCAGCTGTTGCGCACTCGCAATCGATTTCGGGAACATTGACACCAAGGTAGCGATCCTCCCCTCAACATGTGGACACGAATTGGTAGAGAAGACGTATCCCAGCCTCATTCACTACACAAGTCCCACTGAATTCTCTGTCGCGGATGATGTGATCTCAAGTGGCTACCAATCCTCTGTCCAGACC
Organism: Candidatus Heimdallarchaeota archaeon; assembly: GCA_015522385.1. Next base: position 142,969 of record WAMJ01000037.1, on the reverse strand, counting down.
TTCAGGGAGATAAAGAGGCACATCCTCTCTTCTAGTACATATACGGTACGTGCACTGAACCAGACGATATCCGCGGATCTCGCTGGTACCGATTACCTCAGGACAATCATAGGGAGATTCATCGAGGAGCTAGGATACAGACCCGAACGAGTAGGGTTCTCATATCCCGAGCTCTCCAGCATAAGCTACAGGACGTGGCTCCGTACAATCATCGAGGATCTTGGCTTCGAACAGGTCTACGGATTCGAGGACACAACAGCCATACTGACCTATAGCTACAGGTGGTACAAGACTTCACTAGGTACACTCATCCTCGACATCGGTGACACCCACACCACCATCACCGTAGCTGATATCCCGAAGAACAAGAGCCGTAAGAGGAACATAGATCAGCTCTTGATGGACACTCAGGCCCCACTCAAGATCGTCTGCAAACGATTCGTGGAAGAGGGTTCCAACATTATCAACAAGCTCATCGAGCAGATCATCACGATGAACTGGGGCGAGGGTATCTTCAAAGAGAATATGGAATCCATTTGTGAGGGTGTCAAGGTCGATCTCGTGGAGAACTTCGAGACCAAACTGGAGAACAGCAGGAGGGATCCGATCGTCTTTACCCTCGGGGAAGAGGAGGGCACAGGGGTTGATTCGTTCCTGAAGATGACCGAATACTACACCCTCCTTGAAGATGGTATTAACAACGCCATCTCCATGGCGTCCAAGCGAGGTATGCCAAAGAAGAAGATCAAGACACTCCTCCTCTCCGGGGGGGGAAATAACTGGCCCCTATTCTCCAAGTATCTCTACGAGCTGTTCGAGAAAAAGGTAAACATAGTCTACGAGGACAGCGAATTCGCCGTGACACGCGGTATGGGGCTCCTCCTCGACGACCAAGAGGTGACCTCCCGTCTGGAGAATGACATACTGCTGAGGACGAACAACAAGGTGGGGATGGAACTCAATTTCCTCTGGCAGCGAGGGAGCATCATCAGGGCTGAGAAGAAGCAGTTCCGCATCGAGAAGAGAGGAGGGAATGTCGTGCTGGATCCATGGCTACGCCGCCCTGTACAGTACCCTCCTAAGCGCACTCCACTCATGGATGACGAGCTAACCGACCTCGACGAAGACAACAGCGGAATGTTCATCATGGACAGGCTCATTCCCTTCCCAATTGTTCAAGACGTCAGGTCACTTCAGGACGTCAGGCTCTTCGTGGGCATTGACCGCAGAGGTGAGCTGGTGATGGAGATATATGACGGAGATGAAAGAGTCTCTGAATTTAGAATCACGCCTGTGCTGTGACAACCCGAGACATTTCTCTCACGATACTCGAGATCGTATTTTCTCCCAATAGACTATCGTCATTCCTCAAGAAGGTTACGGGATCTTCGGTCACTCCGGTCGTACCTCCTGTAGAAGAATATCGCGGACAGAAGTGAGACGAATGCAAACACGGCTTTCACGCCCGCACCTATCAGTTTGTCAATGTCATAGGAGTCGTACTTGTCGTTCACAACCTTGTCTGTGGAGTCCATGATGGCCCATGCTGTGAACACGATAGTGAGGAAGACGGATCCAGCAAACCTTAACCAGTTCGATCTCTTCTTGTGCATTGCGTAGCCCAGTGCCGTATTGTCGTCTATCTCGAAGATGTTCGAGGCAAGCGAGGATCTAAAGCTATAGATGTCCTTGACCGAACGGCTCTTCCCTACACTTCTGATGGGGATCTGGGGCATAGAGTATGCGAATTTCTGCCCGCTCTTCACTGTGGATCCCGAGATCATCTCCTCGTTCTTGATATATTGCTTCGTCCTGTCCACCTTGCGGAAAAAGAGGACGTAGATGACTACAATGATGAGAGCTGTCCAGAAAATCCAGACGAAACCTGGATAGATCCACGAGAGGGGATCTGCACCGATCGAATCCTCGAGACCATCTGGGAAGAAGTCACCGTCTGTGTCTGGATTCAGGGGATCTGTTCCTGTTCCAGTCCCTACCCGTCTGCCCTCTTCGTTGACGACTATAGCTCCTCTCGGTGCCATCTCGATGACATCGGGAAGACCGTCCCCGTCGGTGTCAATCCCGGTCCCTCGCAAGTTCTGACCCTCTACCGAGTAGCTGATGGAGGGGTACGCAAGTGGGGGTCCGAACCACCCCCAGAGCAGCAGCAACGTGAACTTCATCGTGAAGATGAAGGTGAACGCTACGAAAAGCACGAAGGTCTCCAGCTTGATCCCATTGAGGAACTTGATCAGGGGATTGTCAATAATCTTGTTTCCCCGTATGGAATCATAGCTACTGCGAGGCATTCTATAAGGTGAATCCTCTCGGGTATTAATAAAAGTTCATCTGAGACTGAAAAATTCATTTGTCTGCTTTTCCCTACGGATTAGTCCCAATAATTATTAATATCTCAAATGGAATGAACTTAATGGTCACATTCGACTCGAGGAGTTACTATTACCTCTATGTACGTATTCATCTCATCGCCACCATCGTGGCAGTGTTCTTCCTCACGGGCGCACTTGGGGTCTACCTCCTTCCAGCCGTGCTAATGATCATCGCATGGCACCAGACAAAAGAGAGGTACTACGTAGGGCTAAACCTCCACCTGCTTGCCGTCATCATCTTGTTCATCTTCAATATTCTTTTCCCCCCATGGTGGGGTTTCAGCTACGTGATCTACATCGAAGTGGTGAACATCTTGATCTTCTACTACTTGGTCATCAACGAAGCAAGAATACTGAAGAGACCAATATTTGACCTCAATGACGAGGAGGCAGAGAGAGCACGGAAGGCATTCAAGACGAGGGATCCAGTAGACATCGAGAACATCTCCAAGCTCAAGCCCTGGGGTGACAGCCTCAAGGTCGACTGACCACACCAAACTCAATTCTAACCCTTGATCATCTCATGCATTAACGAGGATGGGACGTCTTCTTCGGAAATCCCATAAGGGCCACAATGAAGAAATAACTTAACTTCTGGATTAAGGGGTCGTCTGCTCATCCCCATGACTGCATATTCCACAAAGGCACTACACTTGACATCGAGGGCAGAAGAACGTGCTCCGCCCTGAGAGCTTGGCAACCTCGATGAGCGTCCCACAGACCTCGCAGGGTTCACCACCACGGCCGTAGACTCTAAAGCTGTTCTGCATCAGCCCGTCGTAGCCCTCGACATTCGAGAAGTCACGCAGTGTCGATCCCCCACTTCGCAGAGCCTCCTGTCCTACATCACATAGGTGGTTAGCTATCCTCCGTAGCTCGTGGTCACTTAGCGTGTTTACTCCTCTTCTTGGATCAATACCTGCCCTGAACAACGACTCGCTCTTGTAGATGTTTCCACAACCACTGACCACTGAGCTCTCCAAGAGCACGCTCCCAATATCTTTTCGTCTCCTGCCGTACTTTCCCCTCGCCCTCCTAATGAACTCGTCTACGTCGAACTCCTCGTCGAGGATGTCGGGCCCCAGCTTCCTGATGTACGGTGTACTCTCCACTTCCTCCCTTGTGGAGAGCGGGATGAAGTACCCAAATGTCCTGCTGTCGACGAAGTGGAGCTGGTACTCCGCGGTGGTGATGATCAGCTTAAGGTGCCTCTCCCGCTCGACTTCCTCACCCGCACGATGGATCCGCCAGATCCCGGTCATCCCCAAGTGGTTCAGCGCATACATCTCACGGTCTCCGCTGAAGCTGAAGACCATCATCTTCCCGTATCGCTCCACTGACTCCATGACGCTGCCGACCAGCGAGATCAGCTTTTCCCGGTGTTCATTGTACTTCTTGTGATTGGCGACATAGATGTCCTCCACACCCTGTCCAACAGCTCGGAGTAGTCCATGTCTGACGGTCTCAACCTCGGGTCCCTCTGGCATAACCTATCACTAGAACCATGGTTCTAAAATCCGCTCATCCTTGACATTCATCCCGCGGATCGCGGGCGACAGGAACTCCAGCACTCGGTAGGTGTGCTCGTAGACCTTCCCCTCGAACCAGACGTGGTTGAAGTTCACCACGATCTCAGACCTCGACTTGCGGTAGAGCACCAAGAGGAATTCCAAGAAGTTAGCTACCTCATCGTAGTACTCTGGCTGGTTCGTGACAACGCCCTCCTCGTCGAACTCGGTGAGGAGCAGATCCCCATTGTAAGCTGCTATGCAGTTCTGCAGTATCTTCTCCATTGAGACATTCTTCTCCCGGTTCGTGAAGACCTCATAGTTCATCAGTTCCTTGTGCAGGGAGGCGAAGGTGTTGTCCATTACCGCTTGGAGATGCTCCTTCAGGTCATCGGACTTCTGACCTTTGAATGTCCCATAGGAGATGAAGAAGTACTCCATGTAGTTAGCGTAGTCCACGTTCTTCACCGCAGTCGCTTTGTACCTGTGCCTGATCCATGAGTTCACGAAGTAACCTTTCTTCCCCGTCGTGATCTTCCACCCGATCCGATTCTGATGAACCATGAACTTGTCCATCTCGTCGTAGAAGGCATGAGCCCACTTAAGCACCACCGCCAGCAGATTTCGGTACAGCGTGAACTTCTTGAACAAGGGTCGAAGAACCTCCCTCTCGATCTCCAACTCTACCTTACGCTGCTCCTTTGCAACCTCTTTCGTGTACTTGTGAAAGACCATCCCCACCGTGAGCATCCCCCAGAAGCCCATTCGCCCCTCTAGAACTGGAATGTCCTTGTATGCCCTCAGACCCGTTTTGAGCTCGTAGATCATGTCCTCGTCCTCGGAGAGAAAACGCTCCAGCTCCTCCGCAATGTATCCCCTCAATTTCACGTACGGTGTAGGCTTGATCCGCTTGTCGGAACCGCTCTCACGCAACTCCATGTTCAGGGGATCCTCCCCTCGTTCCACCATCCCGATCATCTCGTCGAGGTACGCTAACTGCCCCCTAAGGGCACTCTCGAAGAGCTCATGGTACAAGTCCTCCAAGCGGTACTGCTCGAATGGGCGGTCGAACGTACGGACGAAGAGCAACCGGATTGCCCTCAGAGCCCGGTTCAATACCGATGGATACGAGTTGATCAGATTCATCCGCTGGAGACCGGGGCTGCTCTTCCGCCTCTTCTTGACCACTGCAGTTGCGCCCGATTTCGAGCCTCCGGAGCTCCCAACAATATGCTGGGTTCCACCCAGTTTTGGTGGACCTCCGAGTTTGGGTCCACCAAGGTTAGGGCCACCGCTCGGGCTACCCGATGGTCCTCCACTTGGACCCCCAGAAGGTCCCCCACTTGGACCCCCCGACGGTCCACCAGTAGGGGCCCCTTCCTTCGATGATCCAAGATTTGGTAAAGGCATAGGTCCCCTAGACATCCGAAATTTATAAGCTCAGTGCTCTGGAAGTGCCTGTGGGTATGAATCTCGATGGGTCAGTACCGATATTGTCAAATCAGTCACAAATACTCTCCAATGTTCGGTTCAAAGATATTCCTAGTTATTCGGAAATTTAATAAAAAAAATTATTTAGATATCCATCCTTAATTACAGGTCTGTCCATTATTGCTGTATATAAGATATATGGATTAGCTGTGATAATTGTGAAAAATTAGCTGTTGATAATATTGTTAATTATTACAGAAATCATTATCTTATACCGACAATGTTTTAATAGGGGGGGTGAATTGCTTATGAAGGAGGTTAAGACAATTCTACTTCTATTCATGCTCACGATTTCACGTTATCCGCCGATGTACGTGAATGGTCTGAATATTTCTGTATCTTCTGACATTCCTGAATTACCTCTGGGTAAACCTGGAGGTCAACAGACAACTCAACTGAGTTCAGTGATGAGTTGCTCAGATCCAGCACTCAAGTATATTGATTGTGATGACTACTTTCGGATATACGGTTATGGTAGACCTCCTGGAACTGTGGTCATCATGGATTCTGGTCTAACCGTTAACCAATGGAAGTATCTCGAATCCAATGACATCGTAGATATAATCGGTTACTGGGTTCCAGATGATCCTAATGATGAATACTCTTCACCGAGGATAATTAGTGGAGTCGGTATTGGAGATGATTCTCTATCGGGCATTGACAACTCTGACCTAATGCATGATCCCGATGATCTCACTCATGGTTTCGCCATGGCTTTTGCTCTAGGTACAATTGCAAGAAACGTCAGGGTTCTCTTTGTCAACAAGATGTATGCTGGCCAAAGTAGTGACCAAAGAGGCTTTGATGTCCGTATTAACTATAATTTATGGAACTGGATTAGAAATCGAATTAATACATTAGATATCAGAGTAATCTCTATGTCGTTCAATGGAGGAACTTATAGTCCTCTTGTCGCAGATGAGATAAATAAGATAAGGTATAATAGGAATCATGAAGTTGCTATGGTTGGTGGATTGAAGAATTCTAGAGGAAGCGATAGTAATTATCCTTTCAGCTTTCCTGAGGTACTCGGCGTGAGTTCAGTTGACCATGAAGATCGGGGTGGTTGGGATGGGGTATTCTGGGACCCCGATTATTACTCAAGTACTGGTGTATTCACTGGGGATCACAAATCTTGCCAGAAAGATGATTATTTATGCACTGGATATGGAATTGATACTCAACAATCTGCTCCAAAAATAACAGATTTTCTCATGCCTGGCAACGGTGTTCCCGGTGTAGTTATGAGGGATCGTAACTACAATGGTGTAGATTACACCTATCTGGATCTGATATCCTATGGATTTGGTGCAAGCTTTAGCACAGCTTATTTAGCAGGAACTATCATGGTTCTGGGCAAAGGTTATGCCGACGGATGCCAGTGCTCGGATGTGATGACCGTCGATGAGATTTATCAAACCCTGAAGAGGAGTACGGACTTAAACAGTTGGAATCGGTATTACGGTTGGGGGACTGTGAGCGTGTACTACGCATATTACTACGCAAAAAATCTAGGAACACCACCATCCGGTGGAGGAGGTGTTGGATTCAATTGAGACTTCTAGTGATCATATCTTCAGTCCTTGTACTGTCCACACTCGTCACTCCGACTTACGCAGACGAATTCACACAGCGGATCATCAGCAAGAGGACACTCACCCTTGGGCCAAATGAATACTATGTAGAGAACATCACCCTACCTCAGGACTGGGACTTTAACTATACTACCCTCAAGATTGACGCCAAGGTTCCTTATAACAAACAATTTGTCTATATCATCGAAGACAAAGACGATGCCTACTATAACGGTAGTACCTTCGTTGACAAAAATGGAACAATATTGTTAGGTTATGGGGGGAGTTGTGATATTAATAGGGAGAACAAAACTAGTTGTGTGGGACTTGCAGACCTTGCCTCCATCAGACTTTATCGTCCAGGCAGACCCAATTCTACATGGTACCCCGGAGACGATCTCTACACGAGCAAGATTGCCTTCATAAATGACTACGATGAGAACTACACCTTCTCGTATGTCATAAGACCCAGTGAATTAGAAGTGGGTGGACCTCTCAGTACCTCTCAATCCTCCCCGTTCCTCTGGTTAGGGATGATCGCTCTTCCTATTCTAGCAGTGATCAAGAAAGTCAAGATAAGACATCACACCTAAATTTTACCCTCAACCACTTCAAATTAAAGACCCAAATTAAATCGTAAGTTGGGAGAGTGCGTAGATTAAACGTCATCCAGTAACGCAACCGTCTACTTGCACCATAACGGTCTACTTGTAACATACCTGTCATCCTACCAAGGTAACTCCCCCCATGAACCCACAAATCCAAGATACCACTCACGAGAATACACTGCAGAGATCAAGGCAAATCCTGACCAAGATTCCCCATCACCTAGACGCGAACCGACACATAGAATAAATATTATATTCCCATCGGAATATGAAAACTTGAAGGACAACCTTCAGGGCTGATGGCGAAGCTCGGTATCGCGTCTCGTTCGCAACGTGAAGACCCCGGGTTCAAATCCCGGTCAGTCCATAATTTCGGGGATTAGGGGGTTGGTGGATGCATACTTCGCCACGTCAGTATTTCGGCAATTGTGCAAAAATGATCGTTTGTCTTATAGTAATTCACACTGTATTCTGTAACTACTCGATCCACATCTGAATTGAACCCGGGGTCTTCACCAAAGAACGAGACGTGATTATTTTTAATATTTTGTCAGGTCGTTCATTGCAGGTATATTTTTCTGCGAGGATGTGATTTTTGCTGTTGTTCTCGATGAGTTCCAGAGAGTGTGATTTTGGGGTAGTGAGATAGTGATTATAATTCAGCGATGCTGGAAATATGTTTCTGGTACACCCTAGCGCAACCTGGATCCTACCAGATATTGAATTAATTGCGAGGATGTGGTTGTATGATCGCTGATATCTTAGATAGCGACTCCCAATCATTCCTTGGGTATTCTGCATCGACTTTGCAAGTATATCAGAGAGGGACGTGAAGATAGGAGATGATCCAGAATCGGTTGCTAAAGCTGTATTCTACATCGACTTGACAAGTTTATCAGAGAGGAGAGTCGAAGGTTGAGTCTATATTCTTGAGAGCGAATGCTCGTCTGATTGAGACTTCGAGTAGTCTCTGATCCATTTTGATTTTCCTGTAATCGAAGTACTTACAGATCTTCGAGTTGAGGGAGAGCTGCATGATCTCGTAGAGGTAGAGGAGTGCCAGTACGACTCCTACGACGACGAGGTCTCCTACAATTCCAAGTGTGGATATCATGACGAAGCTCACCGAGAGCACGGAGTCAAGAACCACCAATGCACGACGGTCGATCTGGGTGATGAGCATGAAGAAGTGAAGAATTGCGGAGATCATCGAGAACATTGCCATCGCTATCAGGACGACCATATTGCCAGTTGCTTGCTGTTCTGAAGAGTACTCCAGAACCATTGAGAAGGATACGATGAATACTACCAGAGAGATCATTCCATAGAACAGGGCTATTCCGGAGTACACGACTGGTGTGAGACTGTCGGATGGACTGTCTACTGCTGGTTCTTCGAATGTCGTATAGATTAATTCTCCGTTCATAGAGCTAATGAGATACGGGCCTATATTAAGTTTTATCGCGTGCAGAACTACTCCTTGAATGTGTCCGTACAAGTCGAAGGAGCATGCTGTGTGCCTCGGACATGTATCTCTCGTCCATGAATATCTTTAGCTCATTGTTCCTGACCAGAAGGAACGCCTCCATGTAGACCACGAATGCCCCTGAGAAGACGAACAGGATAGATCCGATCTCAAATATTTCTGCATATTCTAGTACTCCTGTGACAATCACAACCAGTGTCTCTGCAACTATGATAAACGTCCCCACGAGTAGTGAGAGAAGAATTACCAGCCACCTGTCCACACGTTTGAAGACCATTAAGAAGTGGACGACAACATAGCCCAGAGTTACCAGTATACCGATGATGACTAAGATGAGAATATCGATACTGCCAAGGTATGGGAGGGCAAATAGGGAGAGGAGGGAGACAAGGAATGGAGGGATGGAGACCAGAAGGTACACCCCTCCAACGACTTTGTAGAGTCTCGATCTGCTCTCCTTGTCTGAGGGCAAAGTGTCGTCAGTGGGATACAGGGGTTCGGAGGAATGCACATTTTCCCTATGACGATTGCAGATATGAGGATTCGGGATTCACTGGGAATTGTTTCTCAATAATCTCATCATATGGAATCAGTAAACCGACCCTTGAGTCTCCCTGTGTTCATTGCATATCGTCTATCCATGTATCTTCTTATTCCATCATGCTTGAGGACGATCACAGCCTCGGAGAGGACAACCGCTGCACCTGAGAGAATAAATATGAGGAGGAGAAAATCCAGAAAGCTAATAGATATGAACTCGGTGGATACAAAGATCAGAATACCCAACACGGATAAGATGTACAAACACTCCAAAACGGAGAGGATAACGACAGGGATTACATTAACTCGGATGAATATCATGAGGAAATTGATCAGTGTGTAGAGGAAGGTCGTTGCGAGAGCTAATAAGATGAGTAGAATAACGTGGAGAGGGAAAGCAAAGTCAATTTCTAAAGCTAATCTGAGAGTGATGAGGAACGGTGGTAGAGATATCAGAGAGTAAAATAGACCAATCAACCGGTACAGGCGAAGTATATTAACGAAATTTTCTGTAACTTTTCGATCTGGGTAGAGCTGGTCTGAAGCACTCATCAAGCGTCTGATGCAGATCAACGATAAAAACATTATCAGTCAATGATTTGACAACCGAGATAATGCTTATACGCCATATCCTGTACTAGAACTCTCATTTGGATCCACGGTACTGTTCGGTATTTGATGTTCCCACCGCTCCATAGGAGCTCCCTATCCTGTGAATAACTCCTGCTAGAACATAGGAGCCGGGGCAAGATAGCATGGGTAATTACTGAAGACTGTGAGGAATCAGCCACATTGATGGAATATGGTTTACCTCACTTGATTTACTCATCACGTACGTGGGAGAAACAAAGGGATTATGAATCGCTCCGTTCATCATTCTGGTGGGCGATTTCATCTCAATCCTTACCAACCTATGAATGGATTAGTACAATAGCAAGAAGTTTTCTTGACAACGCTGTAGCTACACCTCTGTAACTTCACTTCTATGATTTCACGTTTGTGACTATACCTCCATATCCCTCAAACGGACAAGCTCGTTCTCAAGAACCGCAATATATCTATGCAGTGCGGAGAAGCTCTGCGAGTCCATGTACTCAATTAAGGTAGCATCCCGTTTAAGAAGGAAGTACTCGTAGAAGTACAGGGACGGAGCCAGAATTCCAAGGATAGCCGTCAATAGGTCAAATGGCATACCGTTGATCATGTAGAAGAGTCCCGATAGGGTGAAGTACAGGGCCACACTGAGAGACGATTTTCCAAGTACCTCCCTTGAAACAATGGAGAAGAGCATCACCAAGTGACCTACAAGATTGGCGAAGATGAGGATCATACCTAGAGTGGGAACCAGTAGGAACTCTGGTCTGTCATAGAAGAACACACCCAGCGTGGAGAGCAGCTCTCCGATAAGGGAGAAAGAGGAGAGGGTCACAAACAGAAGCGAGATCCCGTTGTATATCCGGGGTCTCACGGACCATGACGAACTGCGTGTCACCTTCTCAGAGGGGTAGAGGGACTCTTGGGACATCACTGTAGTCCTGTGGTGTTGGAAAATAATAAAGATTGCTTCAGTAACTGAGGTAGTGGTAGGGTGAAAGAGTTCCATCCCGAGGTATACCAATCACCATCTTATTTTAGATGTGTGAGTATCACAAGCTGTGGAACTGTTTGTCATCACCGCGATCATCTCCATCAACCTCTTCGCGGTGACGACTGTCCTCACGAAATTCCAGATCAAGGAGATTGGCGGTCCATTTAGATTTCTGGCCATCCAGACCTCCTTCGGGCTCGTCCCAATCCTTGCAGTCGTTCTGCTCACGGGCGATACTCTGGTAAATACTGACCTTCTAATATGGGGTAATATCTGGAGATTCCTCATGAGCATCGGGTTCGCCTACCTCGGCTTCATCACTCTCATGGTTGGCTTCTCCAAGGGGAATGCATCGGTCGGAGGTGTCTTCCTCTCCTCGAGACTCGTCGTTAACATCCCACTTGCTCTCGTCTTCCTCGGGGAGATCTATCCCATCACCGTCTATGCCCTCATCGTCATCACTCTATTGGGTGCTCTGCTTACATCGTGGGAACAGGGGATGAACCTTCGCCAGATCCTGACTCTTCGCGCACCCGGTGTCATGTGGTACCTCATGACCATGATCTTCTGGGCACTCTCCAACTTCTACGTGACTGATCTGGGGGGGGTTCTTTCCCCTGCACAGTTCCTCGCGTACAGGCAGACCGTCTTCGTGGCCATCAGTTGGTTACTCTACCCTGTACTCCATAATATCTTTGACGTGGAGGTTCGTCCTGTCAGCATCAGGTTCCTGAAACTGGTAATCCCATACGTCCTCCTGACCGTGACCGCGCAGCTCCTCTTCCTCTACTCCCTCCAGCAGTCACTCACGATCACTGAGGGTATAGGGGCTGCTGAAGGTGTTGTTACCTTCACAATGACGATGGTCACAGCACGGTTTGTCGGGAACAAGATCCTCAACGAGCCACTGCAGTCAAAGACCCTGAAAGTACGGTTCGCAGGTGTAGTCTTATCGACCGCGGGTATACTCGCTCTGACGTTAACTACGTAGCATGAGGTTTTCCGAAGAGGAGGTTCACGACCATCTACCACGGATATGACGACGGGGAGATTGGCGTCTATGAAGTGAAGAACGGAGAGTTTAATGTGAATCGAAGACTTGGGGTGGGTCCGTATTCTATAGTTAGGGACGCCATGTCCATGATCCATGCCAAAATGGACTATAATAAATGTATCATCTACCCTGATTCAGTAATATTTATCACAAGGTTTACGCCACACGAATCAATGAGCAAGTACACGCATGGTAGCTCGAAGCAGGATGAACTTTACCCTACACCCTTAGAGCCCAAGCATGAAGAGCTCTACCCCTCACCTGTAGACGATGGAATAAGTGTGGTAGTCGGGACCAAACCCACCATGTATATCATCGGGACCTACATCATTCTCTTCGCCTCAGTGATTGTCTTTTTGTTCCACATAGTGTTGCTTGGGTTCGTTCTCTACGCGATAAACATAGGAATCTCATTCTCCCTCCTTGATGGCTTGGTTATCTTCATCACGTTCAGTGCAGTGGTCACCACAGTGGTCATATCAGCCCGTATGATATTCAAGCGAGGAAATAAGAGTATGATTCATATCGTCCTTCTTTTTCAGATCAGCTCTTGGATTTACTCACTCATCTACCCGTACTCACAGTACAGCAGGGACTATATTCGACCCTTTGGGATTTCGGTCGTGCCTCTCCTGATCGTCACAGGTCTCATCTACCTTCTGTTCAGAAGATCACTACCCGTGCAGTGGTATCTGGAATCCAAGAGTGACTATGAGAAGAGAACCGTCACTCCCAGTGAATTCAGGAAGGCATTCGGGGATCTCTTGCTCGACTATGATTTAGAGATAAGCCCTGAAGATCTAAGGGCGTACCTGCTGGATGAACTTAGGGACGATGACGAATTGCAGGAAGAACAAGAGTGATACGAAGATGATCAGTAGACCAGCTCCAGGTGTTGCAAAGATCAGTGTCGCTGATCCGAGGAGAAGAAGGCTGGCTCCGAGACCTCCGAATGACACCTTGGCGAAAGTGGGATCAGGGTTGGAGAACATGACCAGCAGTTCGGTAATGACCGTCAGCACACCAAATAACATCATGCCATAGGCGGCATAGACCGTCAGACCGTAGGGGTCACCACCGCCACCGAAGGACTGAAGTGCCATGACGATCAGCCCGAGAAAAGCGGAGAAACCAGCAATGATCAGCCCGATCAAGGCTGTGATGATGTACACAGGTGTTTTCTTGACAGGTGGGGAGAGATCTGCCATCGGGGTGGGTTCTGGAAATTCAGACATTAACCCCCATGTCAAGACCACCTATTTTACCCTAACGGAGTCCCCATGAACCCGCACATATATGGATGTGATACGACATCGAGCAGGTGCTCAAGGGACTGACGCGTCTAGGTCATGGTCACCATCACCTCGAAACTTCGAAAGAAGATCCAGAAGAAATTGGGAATCAATCCTGCGTCTTGCACTCTTGACAAACTCGGAGAGATCGACCTTTTCCGTGTGTAGATTCCCGTACCACTTGGCCTGCAGAGCCATGTCCAGCTTGTCCAACTGCTTGACGTACCTCGCCTCTGCACTGCTCTGATCTATGTACTCAAGGGCCAACTCCTCGTAGTCTCCGCCCAGCATAGACTGGATGCGCCCGACGGCCTTCCGCTCCATGACCTCCTTCTCCCTCCTGATCGCTACGTCTTCAAGACCATTGATCTCCGATACGATGTCACCGATCAACGACTCCGCGAAGTCGTGGAAGAGGGCCAACCGGGTTGCTCGGTCCCGGTCCAGACCGGGAGGGCAGGGGAGAACAGCAGCCAGAAAGGCCACGCCAAAACTGTGGTCGGCGACACTCTCCGGGTTGGGTACACCTGCACGGACCCAGCCCGTCCGCCTGACTGCCTTGAGCTGGTAGATAAGCCCCAGACCATCTATTAGCTTGTCCATAGGTGAGCGATGCGAAGGTGATTATAAACCAAGTGGAACGAGGAGAAATCGCACTAACTCGCGTGGATGAATTCGAAAGATATGGTACAATCTGTGAATGACGCAGTTTATGCAGAAGTGCGACATGAAATTATCACAGATTGTGGAAAAGTGAGACATCAAATTGTCGCAGTTTGTGAAAATGTGCGACATAAATTGGGGATATTCACTCATGCGTGTGGTGGAGATATATAGTGAAGACACAGGATAAACACGAGGAGATCGCCATTCATCCTCATGAGAGTCGGAAGAGATCTTCATAGCTCAGCAGTTCTACAAACCGATGCCTGCACTCCTAATCCTCACACCGATGTGCCTTATTGAAAATATAGTCGAAGATCAAGTGTCTAGAAATGCAGGATCACACAGAACAGGACCAGATTACTTCCCAACAAATTAAAGTATTGGAAATATCGTTCAATGGCCATACAATAATTCTAGGTTATTTTTTGTCGTTCGCAACATGAAGGGCCTGAAAATTTGAACCCATAATTATCCAGAAATGCAACACAATGATCTAAGCATACCTCTATTGTGATTTTGTTGTTCGCGACGAGAATACCCCCAAAGGAGCTCACTTACGAAATTCGTAATGTGGGCAAAATTTAGAAAACGTAATTCACTGCCTGTGCATGCTTCAACACATATTTAGGATTCGTGAATACGGGAACACTTGTAGTTGATACGATTGTAATAATCTGATACGATCTAATCAGCTGCGTGAGGAGCGATCTTCTTGATCGCGGAGAAGGCCTGTTCAAGATCTGCTATAATGTCCTCTACCTCCTCGATACCGATTGCCAGTCTCATGTAGGTGTCGGATATGCCCGCAGCTCTCCTATCTTCCTCGTCGACGATGGAATGGGTGGTTGAGGTCGGGTGGGAGATCAGAGTCTCTACTCCACCGAGGGAGACTGCTCTTGTAATCATGTGCAGTGCGTCAACAAACTGCTTAGCGACCTCGAAGTCACCATCTAGCTCAAATCCCATCATGGAACCAAAGCCCTCCTGCTGCTCTTTTGCAAGCTCGTGCTGAGGGTGGCTCTCAAGCCCAGGGTAGTAGACCTTCTTCACCATGTCGTGGTTTTCGAGGTACTTGGCGACCTCCATGGCATTCTTGTCTGCCTGTAACACCCTAAGTTTCAGGGTCTTCAGACCACGTCCTAGGAGGTAGGCCTCGAACGGCCCCAGTATTCCACCGAGATGGACTGCCTGCATTCTGAACTCGGCGACGAGCTCGTGGGTTGCGATGAGTGCTCCCGCAATGAGATCGGACTGTCCGTTCAGATATTTGGTTGCGGAGTGCAGGACGATGTCAATCCCCATCTCAATTGGTCTACACAATACTGGTGACATGAAGGTGTTATCAATTGCTGTGAGGATACCGTGCTTCTTACCTATCTCCGCAATGGGTCTGATGGGGACAAGTCTTAGCACGGGGTTGGTTGGGGTCTCAAAGTAGATGAGCTTGGTGTTCTCTTGGATTGCGTCCTCCACGTTCTGGGGATCAGACGCGTCGACAAATGTGACCTGAATGTCCATCTCGGGAAGCTTGTGGCTGAAGAGTGAGAAGGTTCCTCCGTAGAGAGTCTTGTCTGCGACCACGTGTTCGCCAGACTTCACCAGTGAGAGGACGAGGGTGGATACAGCGGCCATACCACTTCCGAGGACGAGACATTCCTCTCCTCCTTCAAGGCTGGCAATTCTCATCTCGACGTCCCTCACTGTAGGGTTCGCCAGTCTTCCGTAGGTATACCCATTGGGTTCTTCACCGCTGAAGACCTTTGCACCGAAGTCTACCGACGGGAATGCGAAGGTGGATGACGCGAAGATTGGCGCATTTACTGGATATGGGTACATGTCCTTCCACTCAATTCCTCCGTGGATCGATCGAGTTGAAAATCCTGATTTCTTGTCCATTTGTTCACTTCCTTAATTTCGTTGGTGTAAATCGATAGGAGCTACTATTTCGTCAGCCCGACGATTCACCCAACAATTGATGGTATGGCGGAAGACCTGATAAACATTTGCTGACAGTTGCTTTCGATCAGTTGGAGTGCTCCACTATGATATTTAAATGATGATCTTTTCTTCGACGATTCGTCAGAAATTTTATGTTTTCACTTTCATTCCTGAAATCATGGAGCAGTGGCTCATTGATCACATGTTAAACCGGGGTCTGATAGATCGTGTCGATGCCAGCATTCTTGTAGAGCTCTCAAAGGACGCACGGAGAAGCACACAGTCCATCGCAGATGCCGTCCGAATATCACGACCAACTGCACACGAGCGTATCCGGAAGTTAGTCGATAGGGGTATGATCATGAACTTCTCCACGAGGATCGACTATTTCAAGGCTGATCTGCCAATCAGGGCATACATCCTCGTCTCGTATGACCATAGGATCGGGAATCCCGAGATCAAGCAAAAGACCATCGCCAAGTTACTTAGTAAGATCAGGTTCGTGAGGAAAGTCTCGATCATCACAGGTGTCTACGATTTCCTCGTTGAGGTGTGGATTGACGATATGAGGACTTTGGCTGACGTCATCATAGAGGAGATGAGGGAGATTCCGGGTGTCGGTCAGACACAGACCATGATCATGTTTGATGAGTACATTGAGGGTGTACGCAGTCTCTAGGTGTTGAACTGGTGAACGCTTCAGGCTTGAATTTTGTGCAATTACTCGTGTTGTTTCGAATTTCGATACTGTTCGAATTAATTATGACGAATCTGATGACTTTCAGTACGATTATTTCTTGACGCCCCCTTGTCAATTTCATCAAATTTCCCTGTATCTATTTTCTGGTGAAAATGGGAATGAAATTATAGCAATTCTCCATTTCCCACTGGGGAATAGTTTTATATTAATACTATAGTTTTTTCATAGTTTCAAAGAATAGGTGTTACTATGGTAAATTACGAAGTTGGTATTTTATCCCGTGGGGGACAAGGAGGAGTGACACTGGGAAAGGTCTTGGCATATGCCGCGACCTACGACGGGAAGTACACGTCCGCGATTCCGAAATACGGAGCGGAGCGGCGAGGTGCACCTGTCGTGGCCAGTGTCAGGATCTTCGACCATCCGGTTAGAAGACACGCACAGATCCCCGTACCCACGGAGATGATCTCACTTGACGTCAGTCTAATTCCCCGGTTCTACAAGCACGATCCGTTCGAAGGAAGGGGATCCCTGACCTTGAACGCTGGGGAATTTCCTGAAGCATATCGCATCTATACCCCTCTGAAATTCGGCTACGCAAATATCCAAGAGATTGCCAAGAAACATGATCTCGTCAAGAGCGGGTCGACACTGATCGGGATACCCACACTTGGGGCTTTCGTGGCGACGACCAAGATCGTCTCACTCGAATCTCTCCACAAGGCGGTGGACAAGATGTTCCCCAACAGCAGTTTCCTTGCAGGAAACCATGCTGCGGTTGACGAGGCTCACGACACAACCGTCATCCTGACCCTCGAGGAACTTGAGGAGATGAAGAAGGAGGAGAAAGTAATTGGAAACTGAAGAAGGAAGGCACATACACCCAATCGTCCGACCCATGCCAGGAGTGGCAGGAAGGACGAGCGAATGGAGAACCCAGAGACCAGATCTGCACACAGAGACCTGCACCAAGTGCATGAAGTGCGTGATCCACTGCCCCGATGACTGCATCACAGTGACCGAGGACGGGTACCCCGAGATTGATCAATACTACTGCAAGGGATGCATGATCTGCATGGCAGTATGCCCGCATGACTCAATAGATGAAGTCATCACTTTACCAGGAGGAGATATTGATGCTTGATTTCTCCAAGGTAGAGATATGGACTGGAAATCAGGCGATCGCTGAGGCGGCGATACTCTCACGCCCCGAGGTAATCGCGGCTTACCCTATCACCCCTTCGACACCAATTATTGAGGCACTGAGCAGCGCAGTAGAGAATGGCAGACTCGACGCTGAGTTCATCGCGGTCGAGTCCGAGCACGCAGCCATGTCCGGTGTCATGGGAGGTAGCGCGGCAGGAGCGAGGACATTCACCGCAACCGCATCACAGGGGCTGCTCTACATGATGGAGATGATCTACTGGGCGGGGTACGGACGTCTCCCTATAGTCATCGGACTGGTAAATAGGTCACTAGCTCCGGGTTGGAGCATATGGGTGGATCACCAAGACGCATATTCCATGAGGGACGCAGGATGGTTACAGATCTTCGCCAAGAACAACCAAGAGGCGCATGACCTCACCGTGCAGGCATTCAAGGTAGCCGAAAACCACGGAGTGTACCTCCCCATGGCTGTGAACATCGACGGTTTCGTCCTCAGCCACGTTGCGGGACAGGTACAGCCGCTGACACAGAAGTTCGTCGACGACTTCCTCCCCTCGTTCAATCCCATCTTCAAGCTGGATTCCAGCGATCCTGTATCCTTCGGTGCTTTGACCCTGCCCGATGACTACCAGATGCTAAGAAAGGATTTGGAGGATTCGTTCCAGAGAGCGAAGAAGGTCATCTCAGACGTCAGCAAGGAGTTCGCTGAACTCACTGGTAGAGACTGGGGAGATCTCATCGAGGTCTATGGTCCCGAATCCGCAGACATCGCTGTCGTTGCCATGGGTACTCTCGCTGAAGAGGCTGAAGAGGCAGTGGATGAATTGAATAAGAAGGGCAAGAACGTTGGTGTGGTCAGGATCAGATCATTCAGACCATTCCCAACTGAGCGAATCAGGGAGGTAGCAAAGAATTATGACAAGATCCTCATCATCGACAGGGGTCAGTCATTCGGATCAGCCACTCCACTCACACTGGAGTTCAGGAACGCACTTTACGGAACGGATATCCCAATCGTCACCCGAGTCATGGGGACTGGTGGCAAGGACGTCGACTTCTCTGAGATCATGGCTGTGATCGAGGAAGTGTACAAGGAGGAGATGTAATGGTATCAACAAAAGAATTAGTCAATATTGAGCTCGAGGTCAAGGCCATCGAGAAGGGAAATCTCGCTTGTCCGGGATGCCAGCTTAATCTATCATTCAAACACGCACTCTCCGCTCTCAAGGGAGATGCCATCGTCGTCGTCCCCGCCTGTTGCACCTCTGTAATACAGGGTGCAGGGCAGGGATACGGGATGCACGTCCCGATCTTCAACACAGCTTTTGCCTCGGCTCCTCCTGTTGCTTCTGGAATCGCCCGGAAGCTCAAGAGGGATGGGAAGAAGACCACTGTTGTCGTCTGGGCAGGAGATGGTGGTACAGCTGATATAGGATTCGGTTCCATGTCTGGTGCGGCAGAGAGAGATGAGAACATCCTGTACGTGATGTACGACAACCAAGGTTACCAGAACACAGGGAACCAGAAGAGTGGTGCGACCCCTAGGGGTGCCAAGACCTCCACTACCCCGCATGGGAAGAAATCGCGGAGGAAGGACATAGCCCGGATGATGATGGCTCAGGAAGTGAGCTATGTTGCTACCGCCAATGCTTCCTATCCTCAGGATCTTTTTGCAAAGATTGAGAGAGCGGCCACCGAGTTTGCAGGTCACTTCCGCTTCATCCAGATCTACAGTCCCTGCCCACCCGGATGGAATATCGACACCAAGGACTCGGTCTTGGTCGGTGAGCTCGCTAATAACACTGGGTACTGGCCACTGTACGAAGCGGTTAACGGTAAGCTGGAGTTCAGCAGACCCAGTAGGCGTTTCAATGATCCAGCCAAGCGTAAACCTTTGGCGGACTACCTCAAGATACAGGGGAGGTTCAGGAACATTGATCCTGAGATTGTAAAGCAGATGGAAGAGGACATCGAGCACGAGTGGTCTATCCTACGAAAATTCATGTAATATCCATCATGACCAATTTGGTTAAAAACTCATAATTTCTACGTAGCTTACAATGATAAATCTATCTGGTAAAAGAGCAATTGTATTCGGTGTAGCGGATAAAACGAGCATCGCTTGGGCAATTTCAAAGTGGCTGGCTGACGCTGGAGCCAAGATCACTCTGTCGTACCAGACGAGGTTCCGCTCCCGACTTGTTCAGTTGACAAAGGATGTCGAGTGGATCGAGCACATGGGAGAATGCGATGTTGCCTACGACGATCAGGTCAGGGACTTCTTCAACAGTCTTGAGGGGAAGTATGACATGATCGTCCATGCAATAGGCTACGCTCCTGCTACCGCTCTGTCAAAGCCAGTGATATTCACCAACGAGGAGGATTACAAGACTGCCATGGTCATCTCCTCATACTCCCTCCAGAGAATCGTCAGGCACTCTCTTAGGGTGCTCAACCCTGGGAGCAGCTTTGTCACCCTGACCTATCTTGGTGCGGAGAGAGTTGTTCCTGGATACAGGATCATGGGTGTTGCAAAGGCTGCACTCGAGGCTTTTGTCCGGGAGCTCAGCGTAGATATCGGAGGAATGGGTCACCGGATCAATGCAATCTCATCAGGACCGATCAAGACACTCGCGGCGAGCCACGTTCCTGGCTTCGACAATATTCTTGGATTCATGGAACACACTTCCCCACTCCGACGGAATGTCAACCAAGACGATGTGGGCAAGACGGCCCTCTTCCTCCTCAGCGACCTAGCTTCAGGTATCACTGGTCAGACGATTTATGTTGATGTCGGTTTCAACACCACGGCTCTTCCCACGGATATTGAAAAGGTAAAATTCGAGTAAGATCACCTAGTTTTTAACCTCCAACGAATATTCTATTCCTAGTGGAAGATCTCGAATTCAAAGGCAGAGTTGAGCAGATCGGCAAATCTCTATACTTCACTATCACAGAGACTAAATCAGGTAAGGAACAGAGTTACCCCTTGGTAGAAGTAAGACCAAATGCATCCCCGTGTTTGATGTTCGGGAAGTGGGATCTTGCTCTCTCCGGTGGTGGTATTACAGAGGATCTTGAAATCATAAATATCAATGAAGTACAGCTCCAGATACAGAACCTCAAGGATCGTATCCACGAACACCAGTCGATAGAGTGCGACTGCTCTGAAACGATTGAAACCAAGTATTTCAGGACTCTGGGGGCAAGGGTGGATGAGAAGAAGGTGATCATGACCATTGGGCTCTACGAGAATTCCGTCGACCAGTTGATCCACCATGACTTCATAATATTCGATAGCGCCATGGACTTCTACAAGGGGATTATCTCTATCCTTGAGTGGGGAACACAGCATCGAAGGTTCGACCGTCATCATCTCCTGCTTCTCAACGAAATCGAACACACTGGGTACGATGTGGTGGCTGCCATTGGCACGTTGTACGAGGACTGGATCTACAACAAGGGTTACGAGATCAAGGACGAGCTCCTGAAGCAAAGGATCGAGAGGCTACTCAATCGTGCACTGGACTTCCAACAGGCCTTGGAGTAGAATCTCAAAAGATGGAAATTCAGTTGAACATTTGATGAACTAATCCAAATTGCAGGAAAAATTGAAATAAATGTCGTGAGAGCGCTAGATACATACATATACTAGTAATCTCCAATATGATTGTTATATGCAATTAAGTTTAGTCCAGAACAAGGTAAGAGAGGATCTACTGATTGATAATGGCGAGGAGAGGAAATTAGAGGATCTGGTTACCCAGTTAAATACTGACTTAGAGAAGGGTCTGACCACGAAGGAGGTTGCAAAAAGGATCAACTCAGTCGGTTACAATGTAGTGGCGACCGTCAAACCTCCACTTTGGAAGGTCTATCTCGCTCCTTTCTTGGACACACTTATTGCTATCTACCTCGTCATGACAAGTGCCTTGGTCGTCTTGGCATTTTGGAACCCCGACATTACTGGCCAGATACTCTTCTGGTTCGGGATTATCATATTCAACATGGTGCTTGCCATCTTCCAACAATTCAGGGCTCAAAAGAAACTTGAAGCCCTTCAGAAATTGTCACCATCCATGGTATCCGTAGTGAGGGACGGTAAGCTGGAGAAGGCCCTTGCCTCCGAGATTGTCCCAGGTGATATAGTCGAGATAAATCTTGGAGACAAGATTCCTGCAGACTGTCGGATTATTCGGTCGAACAACCTCACTATTAATGAGTCCAGCTTGACTGGCGAGTCACGCCCCGTGAAAAAGGCTCAAGATGGTACAATTACCGTGGAGCTAGATTCCTACATCCAAGACAATGTCAACATGCTCTATCTCGGAACATTTGTCGTAACTGGTAATGCAAGGGCTTTGGTTCTCAGAACCGGAAATCGCACGGAGATCGGGAAAATCGCCGATGAGATGTCAACCATGCAGACCGGTGATATACCACTGAGGAGGCGGGTAAACAAACTGGGGATGAAGTTGGGATCTGTCGTGGTGGTCTTCCTCATCCTATCAATTACCTCCAAGATGTATCAACGATTCTCAGCAGGACAAGAGTTTACCAGCTCGACAATAGCAAAAGATCTGAGTAACTCTATTGTCGTAGCGATGTCCATTATGCCCATCAACATCCCCCTCCTCACAACCATAGTGCTTATCACTGGGGTTCTCCACATGGCCAAGACGAATGTCATAGTCAAGGAGCTCTCAGTTGTAGAGACATTAGGGAGGACATCCGTTCTCTGCTCAGACAAAACTGGTACTATGACCACCTCGAAGATGAGTGTGGCCAGAGTGTGGGACACCGAAAGGCACTATGCCGTGACGACTAACAGCACTGGGGTTCAGATCATTGCCCCGATTGAAGAATCGATGAGAAGGGACGCGTCCGACTTGGAAGATTTCCTGCTTGACGATATGGATATTATAGTGCCAAAATCTGCATTGGAGACTATGATCAGGTCAGTCTTCTTGAATAATGACGCCAATCTGGTTGTCCAAGAGATCAGTGGGGCCACAGGATCGGTGCAGTGGGAAGCTGTCGGGAATCCAACAGATAGTGCCCTTCTTGCATTTGCCAACAGGACCCGAATCAAGGATGAAGATCTAGAGGGGAACTACGTACTCGAAGCTGAGTTTCCATTTGACTCTGCAGTGAAGAGGATGTCCAAGATCTTCTGGGACAGGAAACTAGGTGAATACGTGGTGTTCAGTAAGGGGGCTTCTGAGATGATCCTTGAGCGATCTGACTCTATCGGTAACGACGATCACAGACCCTTGAGTGAAGCCGAGAAGCAGTTGATATTTGACGACATTGATTACTACGCCAACCTCGGGTTCAGGGTTGTCTCCGTGGCCTACAAGATCGAGAAATCCCTACCCCATAATCTCGAAGAAAAGGAATTCAGGGAATGGGCAGAGAGTGGGCTCACCTATTTGGGTTACGTCGCTCTACTCGATCCTCCGAGGAAAGGTGTGAAGGAAGCTGTTCGCAAACTTGACGCAGCTGGGATCTTCCCCATTATGATCACTGGTGACGCCCCAACTACTGCGGCTACAATTGCAGCTCAAGTAGGGATCCTCGACGGTGACGAGATTGTCATTGAGGGGAAAGATATTAAGAAATTAACCGATGATGAATTCTTCAAGGTCAGTGTCTTCGCTAGAGTAACCCCCCAGCATAAGCAGATTATCGTTGAGAAGTATCAGAAGAGGGGAGATGTGGTTGCGATGACTGGAGACGGTGTCAACGATGCTCTGGCCATCACCCTCGCGGACGCTGGAATCGCCATGGGTGTAACAGGTACAGAGGTGGCCAAGGAAGCTGCCGAACTTATCATCGCCGATGACTCCTATGTCTCCATTGTAACGGGTATTGAGGAGGGGAGAGCATTATACGAGAAGATCAGGATGATAATTTTCTTCTTTATCGCGGTTAATATTGGTGAGGGATCTGTTTACTTCTTCACCTCGCTCTTCCCAGATCTTTTCATCCTCAACAACCTGCAGAGAGCTTACATTTTCTCTATTATTCACGGTATCCCACCCCTTGTAATCATCATCGACTCCATATCCAAGAACACGATGAACCTCAAACCAAGGCAGCATGACAACCTAATTAACATCCAGTTGATGAATGCTATGTTGATCTTCTCGGGCATCCTCGCCTTTTCCTTCATGTTTTCCTACTTCTCTACTCTATTTGGAATCATCCCCGTCAACGAGGTCAACCTCAGCGGAATCCAACCTCAGATCACCAATGATCCAGAGACTCTGAACTCCATTTCGGTCGCTCAGGCAAAAGCGAGGACGATGTTCATCACCATAGCCTACCTTACTGAGTCAATGGTGATCTTCTCAATCAGGAGGATCAATGAAGACTACATCTCCTCAATGAAGGACTCCAGATTGTCTGTCTATATCCTTGTCATGCTAGCCCCGATATTCCACGTCATCATGATGTATTCTACAGGCATACAGGAGTACCTCAACACATCCTACGGTATCGCCCTCGAACTGATCCCTTTCTCGCTAAGTGACTGGTTGTTCGTTATAGGCCTTTCCCTTCTCCCCGTCCTCGCGCTCGAAGCATACAAACTAAGGATGAGGAGACTAAACGTCCAGTTCTAATAATTCAAGCTACGATAGGAGGTCTTCTGAGAACCTACAACTGAAATCCGATGATTCTGTTCATAAGTGTGGAATGTGAAACGTTCTCACTGTCCAAACATGGTTGCTCAAATCACGTGAGCTTTTTGATCATTTCCCAATAATGAACCTCGTATCCCAGATTCATCCAGAACTTAGCTCCTCCCTCAGAGACCGCGGTGACACGAAGGGTCTTGTCTGTTGTCACAAGCTTGTCGATAGCCTTGACCAATGCAGAGGCCACACCTTCCCTTCTGTAGTCTTTTCTGACGTAGAGGGAACGGATCCTGAGGTACTCGTCCTCATTGTTGAAATCAAGGATTCCGATCAGCTCTTCATTGGCATAGGCAACTATAATCTGGTCATTCACATTCCCGTCATTGACGCTGGCCACCAGGTTTTCACCCATGTAGTCGAACATTGCTGGGACGGTCTCATCGCTGGATGCAATCAGTGCAAGGTCGTAAATGGCAGATGCGTCAGAGTCCTCCGCCAGCTTAATGTGCATCTCTCCTTTCGACTTGGTGTTGTATTTCAAGACCATGAATAAAGACTCTACTACTCGGATATAATCTTTTCGTGGGAGATTTAGGAACTGCCTTGAAAATCAGACTTTTACTCTCAGATGGACAGGGGGATCTTTACCACTATCTCAATCATTACAATATTCTACAGAAGGCTTTCCACAGTCCGTTGATGAAAAATTTTTTTAATTACACAAGTTCAGATTCTTCGGTGATCAATGATCCCTCATCTAATTTTATAGTAAATGTCTCCTCATTTGCTATCAGCAAAGTTTTAAGGATTTACTCGATAATATTAATTTGTCTTCCATGAGTGAACTTAGCGAGGAACTTCAGTCATTCATTCCCAAGGAATATCACATTCTTCTCATGAGGCTCCCAAGTGAGATCTTGGATTCCCTCCAACGGTCTATATCGCAGATCGATCGGAACGATCATCCCTATATTCAAGTCATCCATGCGCTAGAATACACTGTGTCTGTCTTTACTAATCCAGCAAGGGAACTCATGTACTTGCTCGGAAGGATGGCGTACTACGGCTCAGAGTACGCCCTACTTGATGAGATCTTCGAGCGTTACAACCATCCAGATGAGCTTGTCCCATTTGTAGCCCGTGTCCTCATCTTCCAGAACAAATTCGATGAGGGGCTACAGCTCTGTGATGAGATCGAGAGCAAAGGTCGATTCAACAGCTTGGATCCTACGACAATTTTTTTGTACTGTGAGACCATGCTCACCCGGATATACGCTCCGTACTTCATGGGGGACTTTGATACCTTCGACCGCAGAATCGAGGAACTGAGCAAATTTACCACGGGTTATCAACTACAGAAGGAACTCGGAAGTTACATGAGCGACGTCTCTATCTACGAACAGATCCTTCTCATGATGCGGGCACTCAGAGGAGGGGATCCTGAAGGTCTCAAGAATGTGCGGATACAGGTGGACAGGTGGATTGACAGCGTCAACGACCTCTGGATTAAGGGATACTTCTACAACCTCTCTGGCATTTCATTCATCCAAAACCAAGAGATGGAAGAGGGCGAGAAACGTCTGCTCAAGGCTATGGACTACATGGATAAGGTACGGGATCTCCGGACATACTCTGCAGTGGGTGCGAATCTGGGCACTTTGCTCATCCTCGAAGGCAGAAGGGACGACGGGAGGAAATTCATCGAGGAGATCATCGAGCCTTTCGTGATCCTTGGGAATTACCCTATAGCCATGACCCACATGCTCTTCGTCAGCAAGCAGTACCTTGACTCCAACGAGATAGAAAAGTCACTTGAGTACCTCAGGTGGGCCGAGTCATTAACCAACCAAATCGAGGTCATGGAGCCTGCGACCTTCTCGCACTTCTGTTATCTCTACTCGAAGTTCAGGAAGTTCGAGAGCGCAGAGCTCTACCTTGAGAAACTTAAGGCTCTTGTCACCGACGAGCGAACTGGTAAGATCAAGGAGGATGCGGACACCTACACACTAGTCTGGTATTACCTCTCTCAGGCGTACTACAGCAGTGCCATCGGAAATATCAACGATGCGGAACAAATCCTTGTCGAGGGAATCAAGCTCGCGGACAAAAACAAACTATACGACTCCTCCCTCGAGCTCACCTTCCTCCTCATCCAGACCAAGCTTAGGAAGTACATCCTCACCAATGACGAGAACATGATCGTGGAGGCAATCGACATCCTCAACGATCTCTCCCCACTAATTGTAAGCATTGACAATCGGTACTTTAATGTCGTTATCCACCTAATCGAGGGATACCTCCACGCGACGAAAGGTTCAATGGAGGAGATTCGCAAGATTAAGGACCTTCTCCTCGACGAGAATGTGCAGGGTATGGCGGGAGAGGTGGAGAATTTCTTCAGCAGGATGGCAGTCCTCTTCGAGGCCGAGGAGGGCAATGAGGAAAAGGTTCTCATATCAAAGTGGATGTCCCGCTCCCAGACGACAATGTACCTAGTCAATGAGGCAATTCGCCTGCTCAATGATCTGCAGTTCCAGCACTTCGAGATCAGGGAGGTCGAAGAGGTTAAACCAGAGACATTGATGATCGTTCAGACCAACGGGATTACTGCTTATACTCATCAGTTTGCCAAGGAGTCCACCATCGATGCCCACCTCATTTCAGCCCTTCTCATGGCCATGAGCTCCTTCTCCAAGGAGGTACTTGGTGAGGGTATGCTGAGGAAGATCGAGCAGGACAAGCATATTCTACTTCTGGACATTCTCAACGATGAGAACGTCATCGTTCTGGTTGTAAAGCAGGAGACCTACTCTATCCGAAAACAGTTTAAAAGACTCGTGGATACACTCGTGGAGCTCAGTATCGCTGACTACCTAGAATCTGGAATACTCCTCGGAGAGGGTGATCCACAATTCCAAGTAATTGAGGACTTGGTGAACGAGATTTTCGGACTGAACGAGAAATCTGAAAGTGCTGAGGAGGAACCGGTGCAGGATAAGGATCTCGGAGAGAGTAATGTCGGAGAGAATGAGACGGAATCATCCATCAGCTCCGACGTTGATGACGGAGAGTCCCGCCATTCATACTTACGCTCCTATCTTGAATCCACCCCGGAGGAACTTGGTAAGGACAGCCAAGAAGATGATGAACATGGTGAGAAAATTCCCTTGGAGGGCACTGTTTCAGGGGCTTCGGAGGTCGAGTCTTCAACGGTAGAGGAAGAGCCTGAACTCATCAAAGCAGGATCTGGTATCGTCCGTGAGACCCCACTGACCAAGCAGGAAGAGATCTACACCGGTTCAAATAACGAAGGGCAGGAGCAGTCTGGGATCGTCCGTGACACACCGCTCACCCGTGAGGAGGAAATCTACACGGGAGAAACCGAGGAGGACGAGAACCTTCCGACCTTTATGAAACTAGAGAAGAGTAAGGAGTGAGCCATATCAAGTTGGTTGAACAGTGAAACTGTCAACTAATTAATTCTATCCAGACACTGACTGATTACTACTCGTTTGTCGGCACAGGATCACTTTTCACCGCTCATGGTCTTCCCGACCTTGGATATGTTCTCCCCTACTTTATTGACGTTCTCCCCTATCTTGTTAGCTGATACTTCGATGCCCTTGACTGCTCCTTTTACCGCCCCGATGACCCCGTCTACCAGTGGTTTTGCCACCTTCTCAACAGGGTTGGAACTGCTCTCGGCCCCGTGTTTGACTCCCTGCATAGCTCCATCAATCGCCCTGCCAGCAACCCGGATAGGGGCAACCGCAATCTCCTCGATCGTCCTGACTATGCCCGATGAAGTATCGATAACACTATCGGTAATCTTTGATGCCTCCTTCTCCTCGACATCAAACTTTTTCTTCTCTTTTTCAGACATAAAATATAATTGGAGTAGCAGAAAATAAAGGTTGCTACATCGAAGTTCTCACCATTCTCCCCTACTACATCCTTAGGATTCGCTCTATAGGTCTGTGACAGAAATGCGCATAGCGGGACTTATACGCAAATTACCTGCCGCGAAATTAGGACTTGGTCGAATTTATTAAATATTGGAGTATTCGCTCTATATGTCC
Source organism: Candidatus Heimdallarchaeota archaeon (assembly GCA_015522385.1). Next base: position 114,247 of record WAMJ01000037.1, on the reverse strand, counting down.
AAAATTTTCGGAAATCAGGGTGCACATCCGTCGGATTTATAAGGGGAGTTCATGTGCTGAAATACATGCAATCAGCCATTGTTGAGGTGAATAACCTGCAGAAGATCTATAACTCCGATCCTCCGATCGAGGCTCTCAAATCCGTCTCCTTCTCCGTCAAGGAGGGTGAAATCTTCGGGATCATAGGAGTTAACGGTGCGGGTAAGACCACTCTGATCCGCATTCTCACCACCATGCTCCATCCCACTGCAGGCTCAACGAGGGTGTTTGGGATCGACCCTGTCAAGGACCCCGAGCTCGTCCGCTCGGTCATCGGCGTGCTCCCCCAAGATTCCGGTATGTACGAGGAATTCACCATCCGTGAGAACTTGGCATTCATCGGGCAGATGCAGGGGTTGAAGGACGCTCAACTCCAAGATAGAATCAGGGAGGTCGCAGCGGTCATGGAGCTGGAGGACAGGTTGGATGATCGCGTGAGCACGCTGTCAGGAGGGCTGAAGCAGAGGGCGATGCTCGCGCGCACACTGCTTGGTGACCCCCGAATCCTCTTCCTCGACGAGCCCACAACTGGGCTTGATGTTCTGGTGGCCCGCAAGGTTCGGCAGACAATACGCAGGTTGGGAAAGGACAAAGCGGTCTTCCTTGCTACACATAACATGATGGAAGCATATCAGCTCTGCGACCGGATAGCTATCATCAACAACGGTGAGGTCTCCATGATAGACAGTCCCAAAAATATCTATGAGACCTACAGGGAGGGAGACGAAGACTTCGAGGACGTGGTGGCCAAGATACTGAGAATCGACGAGAAGTCGCTGAAGGAGCTGGAGTAAGATGGAGGCGCAGAGGACAAGAAACGGATCTCTTATCGTCATGAAGAAGGAACTTAGGTTGCTCTTTAAATCCAAGAGGAGGGTCGGGCTCCTCTTCATGATGCCGCTGATCATCCTGATCGGTGGAGTCGTCACTGGTCTGACCGTCCCCAAAGACGCGTTCGAACCGGTCGTGATCCAAGTTCTGGACGAGAGACCCTCGGATGTGACTGCCAGCTTCAAGACGATGCTCTCCTCGATCAACGGCACCGCGGTCGAAGAGATCACGGGGGACTACCGCACAATACTCGACGGTGGAAACTACCAAGTCCTTGTGTACCTACCTGCGAACTTCAGCTCGCTGCTCATCGACGGTAATCAGTCAACTCTGGTCATCGCCTACAACGGGAACTCGTCGATGTACGAACAGGTGGCATTCCAAGTACTGTTGCTGTCTAACGCCTTCGAGGACCTTGTGGTGCAGAGTCAGAACCCAGACGTGAACTTCAACCCAATTGATGAACAGCTAATCGTCCCCGAGAAAGAGGAAGGGGAGGTGAGCGAGGACTTCAAGGCACTGGTAGTGATCGTTCCCGTTTACATCATTCTCTTCGTGATCGTCTCCCCCCTGAGCCTGATCCTGATCTCGGTGACCATCGAGCGTGAGCAGAAGACGCTCGAAGTACTCTTTCTCCAGCCTGTGAGAAGGAGGGACATCGTGCTGGGTAAGATCTACTACGGACTCGCCCTCGTGCTGATCACCCTTGTCCTCGATGTCATAGCGGCAGCGGCATCAATGTGGTTCTTTTTCTCTGTTACTGAGCTGTCGTCTGACGGGCTGATTTCCACCATCAGAGAAGCTCTTCTGTCCGTGGACTGGACGATCTACGCTGGGTTCGTGGCAGCACTTGCCTCGATCTCCGTGCTCATCATCTCGCTGTCCATCCTCCTGTCACTGCTGGCCAAGGACGAAAGGGAGGCAAACATGATCTCAAGTATGCTCCCGATGCTGATCATTGGCATGATGTTCGTGCTTCTGTCAGTTCCCATACAGGACTTCAGCTTGTGGCTCCAGTTACTGCTCATTGCCGTCCCCGTGTCGGGGGTGATCATGGCGATCTACCTGTCGGCACTCGCGGGAGCGGTGACTTGGATAGGAGTGCTCTCCATCGCAGTGCAGGTCATGTGGTCCGTTCTGACCATCCAGCTGATCGTCAAGCTCTCCGAGACAGACAGTATCCTTGAACTGAATTACAGCGAGATTTTGAAGATATTCCGTCAATATATTCTAAAGAAGTGAGCAGTACAATATACTTGGAACTGGACTTGTGATCTGGGTTTTTTTCAATTTCCTATATATAGATCGAGCGTTAGCAGGAAAATAATCAGCCTCAGGTTGCGATGAGAGGTTATGTCAGGGCGAATGATAGCCTTGTCTGAAGGGCATGTCTCAATTCGTTCTCGAACTCATCAGTGATGACGTTAGCTATGTTGTGGTTCCTTTCCAGCTCCTGAATGATCGTTCGGATTGTCACCCCGATGTAGTCAACGTACTTCCTGCTGAAGAAGTATCCTACGAAGCCCTTGGTTTCCACGATGGAGATCTTGAAGCCGAGGAAGTCGACGCTCTTGGGGTAGTGCGTGTCACCAGAGGTGACCAGAGATACCTCTGCCAGCACATCTATAGCTGCACGGAGAGCTGTTGAAAGAACCCCGAGCTCCTTGTCCTCTCCGAAAGAGTCCTCGCACAGGATTGTGCCACTCTCCCGTGCACTCAGGATGAAGTATTTCCCTTCGATGTTCTTGGGCAGGATAATGAATGGTTGCTTGGCGATAGCCAATGCGATGAATGTCAGACCAGTGGCGTAGAAGATGAAGAAGACAAATGGGTCATCCTGCCTAAGCCTCTGGATCATGACCACGACGAACGCAGAGGTGATGAATCCCCAACCGATTCTGAGCATGATAACTCCCTGTCTGAACTTGGAGTAGCTGTAGCTGAGTGTGAGGTATATCAGCCGCAGTGCCATGAAAGACACTGGTAGTGTGACCAATGGTACAAGGTAAAGCGGTGTGAAAGCCACTACAAATTCGTCGTTGACCACATGGACGTCCAGTCCGGTCATGATCATCCCCGCGGAATAGGCGACGCTCAAGATGTGGATAAGATCAAGGATTCGGATTTCCTCCCCCGTGATTTTACGCAGTGAGATCCAGATGACCATGATACCGAGGACAATTGAGGGGACGGCTATAGAGATGAGGACGTTAGCGAGCTCTAAATTAGAGGTTGATAGCTGTGTGAAGACAACGAACTCGATCGTAGCGTGAACAAGTAGGAGCACCATTCCCAAGAAGACACCAAGGAGTTCCCTCATCCTGAATCTTCGGTATCCGTTGAAGACAGCAATAGCTGACACAGTGATAAGCGTGACAGTTGGTGCGAGGAGGAAAATTCGGTGTCCGATACTTGGACTCATGATATGAAGAATATAAGTATTTTTTATCTTGAGATTAGAGACGCATCACCGCTCAGTATGCCCGATATGTTCACATAGCCATATATTCAGGGCACGGGTATTGGGGGTGATGATAGAGGAACTGGGATCATACTATATTTGGGCACACGATAGGTACAGGAAGGCGATGAGTGATCTGAGCGACGAAGAGTTCGAGAGAGTGGATGAGAAGGTCGGGAAGAGTGTGCGCCAACTGGTAACCCACATGATTATGATTACGGCATATAGCTACATGGATGAGGACTCGGTGTTGGAGTTGTCAGAGCGAATAGTTGGTAGTGACAAGGATTCTCTTCTCTCGTTATGGAAGGAGGTTGACCTGCAGATGGCGGATGCATTGAAGAGCGTGAACCCTACGATGACGAGGGTGATTCAGACGCCTTCCGGTGATGAACAGGCTGAGGTTCCGGAGAATTTGTATTTCCTCTCTTTCACAGATCACAACACCTTCCACAGGGGGCAGCTACTGAGCATGTTGAAGTCACTTGGAAGACCGGGGATCAGCTCGGACTTCTTCTACTACCTCTTTGAGCGAGGTGTACGGCAGGACACATCATCCGAGGGCAATTGAATAGTTAGAAGGTTCTCCAGAGGTATCTACAACTACCCACCACGGATCTCTATTGAAGAATACTCCTTCCAATATTAACCTATAGTGCAATAAATGATAATCTATATGATTGGCATTTCTACATTGCACACACTACAGATACATCGAGAATTCCGTCCGATATTTACAGATAAGTTCGCAAAATGAACTTGAAGATGAATTCAAGAGCTTATTGATCTTATTTTAGAACAAGCTGGTTAATCTTCTGAAGGGTATCAATTATCCAATATTGCTACTTTGGTACTCATATATGTATTTTTGATTATAGAGAACAACGAAAGGGGAGATGATACTAAGTGAGCCCTGATGCAAGTGGTCTATTAGAGTGAACGGTCTCACTCGGGATAGATGAAGACCCATGTGTCCTTCTCCACCTCGCAGGAGAAGCAGACGTGCTCGGACTCGACGAGCTTCTCAAGTTTGCGGGTTAACTTCCTGGCCCGTCTCATGACGTCCTTGATAGGCTCTCTGACGAGGCTGTGACTGTAGCTGTGGAGATCCATGATATCTTCTTCCCACTCGAGGAAGACTGCCTCGCAGTACTCGAGGATGGTGCGGACGATGGGGTCGACAGAGTGTGTGGACACCACAGACATGACCCTTCCCTTGTGCTTGAAGCGGTGCTCGGTCTCTGCGATGATCCGTTTGATCTCCTCCACGCGCTTTCTGAACTCGATTGTCTTGAGGTGGCGGTAGAGAGAATTCATTAAGCCGTCCATTATTTCGAGTATATTAAGGGTTTCGCGTGTACATTGTGACCTGTGAGGGTAATAATACTTCCAGAGGGTGTGCATGGACGGCCTGTTTGTCGTAAGTTACCAGATGTCCTCGGATGAGTGGATGGTACATAGGTGTCTACAGGGAATATATGCGTGTATTCAAGCTTATGTGGATATCCATACCTATGATCATCCTCATGTTGCAATGAGAGGATGGGAGAATATCCGCTGTAGTGGAGACATTGGTGATTACTTCACTGGGCCAACAGAGGAACGTGCTACTTAAATTGACCTGCCTGACCGACAATTACGTGAACTTCGTTGAGAAGAGTGTAACTGTGGACTACGGGGAGATGCCATACCTCTCCTCCTCCTCTGGAAGCAGGATCTATCTTTACCTCGACGGAGTCTACGGCAGGCCCGAGAGAGACTACGTTGGGACTTTTGGGATTGCACCTGCAGAGCTCAGATCTCTCAACTGGTTAGTCCCCATCTTCACGGGATCCGTCGGAGGTATGAGGTCCAGTGAGGACTCCGCTTACACAGTCAATCAGTACGCCAGAGATGTAAGGGAGATGCTGGTACAGGAGGGTGCTGAAAGCGTTGCCATTTTCGGATTCTCCATGGGTTCGAGTATAGCTCTCCATCTCTTGGGGATGCTTGGAGAAATTCAGGTGGAAGGTGTTTTCCACTACGAGGGTAACCTCGATGCCAACGACACCTACTTCACCAAACGTATGGCAGCGCAAGAACCTGAGGAGATCATCCTCACGCTCAGGGAGTGGGATCCAGAGCTGCCACGGGAGGCCACAGAGTTCGCGGTGGCTGTTCAACATAGGGCCAGATCACTCGTTGAGCTCAGTGAGTCTGGAAGGAACCTCGCAATGCTCCTTGACAGTGACGCCAAGCACCACTTCCTGTACGGTGAGCTCAACCGGGGGAAACTGAGCTCACAGCACCTTCTGCAGGATCATGGCTTTGAGATCGTATACGTACCATGTGCAGACCATTGGGTGATGTCCAAGAACCCTGGATTCGTCCACGAGTACGTCAACAGCAGTTTGGGAATATAGCTAACTGCAACATGTGCTGATAAAAGAAGAATGAGTGAATTCAGAGGCACGAGGCAAGAATTATTTGTGATATGGTGTAAGTATTCCTCCATTGATGAACCTGTAATAAATACAACTTTTCCACGAGTGAGTACTCGGCAACTGTGGCTCTGTTGTCCTTGCTCACAACTTTCGGACTGTAAAGTGGTCTCCAACACAGACAAATACAGGGGAGACCTCACTGCAGACAAGTGACTGGGAAAGATCCTGTAGCTTGATTCCCTCTCATAAGACATGATGGACTTCATCGCTCTGGTGGCTTTCAGTAAAATAGAATATGAATTGCCCAATCAGGATGTACCCGAATTGACCGGCCGAGATTCACACAATTCAGTACGTTTTATGCTGAACTTTCCTCTAGGGTATCCCCGAGCTTTATAGCCATAAAATTGAGGATAGTTTTTAAGATAAGTATATATATGAGAATCGCGTATTTTTCTTTTTACCTTCGGATATACTACTCTGAGGGTACTAAATCTTAATTTTAAGCACAGGTGTGAGTTCAGGACGGGAAGTGCCACTTTACGATAATCGTGTATGAAAACTATAGATTCGTGACTTTGGGCCTATACCTGATGTACCCACTCAGAAGTCAATCTTAGGGATTCGGAGCACCCTTATACTTAAATGGAAGTAACGACAATAATATGTTGTCAGGGTTTTCAAGTTATATTGAAATTCTGACATATTCAACGGAGGTTTATATACCTGAAAGTCACCAACAAAATCTTTGCATTACTCAACATTCTGGTTCTGGCCAGCATGATCCTCCCCTCAGGAGTCTCTGCTGCCGGGAATGCGGGAGTCTACTCGTCATCGTATGCTACAGATCCCTTCTGGAGTATCGAGACACAGTCAGACCCTTATTGGAGCATTCCATACTGGAGTCTGGATGTGAACCCTAACCCCTATTGGAGTATCCCATACTGGTCCATAGGTGCTGAGTCCAATCCCTATTGGTCTATAGGTGCGGAATCCAGTCCATATTGGAGTATTCCCTACTGGTCGGTAGGCTCAGAATCTAATCCCTACTGGTCCATTGGAACATCCCAAGACCCATACTGGAGTGTCCCATATTGGAGCATCCCCTACTGGTCCGTTCCATATTGGACACTCGGAACAGAAGTAAGCCCTTACTGGACACTGGGGGCCCAATCCAGTCCATACTGGTCCATTGGATCTGAATCTAATCCCTATTGGAGCATTCCATATTGGTCTATTGGAGCAGAGACTGATCCCTATTGGACAGTTCCTTATTGGACGCTGAACACAGAATCTTCACCCTATTGGTCAGTGCCCTACTGGACGATTGGAGCTCAATCTACTCCCTACTGGTCCGTACCATATTGGACTGTGGGCTATGAAGGAACTCCCTACTGGTCGATTGGTTCAGAATCAGACCCTTATTGGACAGTACCTTATTGGACGATCGACTCTGCGGACTACTGGAGTCAGTTCCAAGAATCCCCCTACTGGACAGTATTCCAAGAGTCTCCTTATTGGACTATCTATCAGGAATCTCCTTACTGGAGTCTGATCGAGCAGAATCCATACTGGACTATATATTTCTCAAGCCCCTACTGGACTGTGTTTGAGGAAGCTCCTTATTGGACCGTACCCTCAGAGGATCCCTATTGGACAATATTCACGGAGTCCCCCTATTGGACTATATTCCAGGAATCTCCTTACTGGACATTGTTCCAAGAGTCCCCCTATTGGACAATATTCAATGAATCACCATATTGGACGATCTTCTTTTCGAGTCCGTACTGGACACTATTTGTGAACAATCCCTATTGGACAATCACAGAGTTAGATCCTTACTGGACTATTTTCGAGGGTTCACCCTACTGGACAATCCCTGGTATCGCTCCGTATTGGACTATTCCATACTACGGCACTCCCTACTGGACGATCTCGGCGAAGACGAACTTCAAGGAGTTCAAGGGTGAGTTCTTCAAGTTCTTCAAGGATCTCAGTGGTTCGAAAAAGGCTCTGAAGAAGTTGGCGAAGCACGAGTTCAAGATCTACAAGAAGATATTCAAGGAGGCGAGGAAGGAAGCGAAGAAGTTCCGTAAGAATTTCGATCCTGAGGTTCAGTGGAACAACCGGATGGTTCTTGGCAATAACTTCGAGTACGAAGATGCTGGATCAGGGGTTCAGGTAGCTATTCTTGACACGGGTGTGGATGCCAGTCACCCCGATCTTGGTAATGTCGTGTGGGAGTATGATGCCACTGGCTTTGACTCTCCTGCTGACATCAACGGTCACGGTACTCATCTCTCCGGTATCGTGGCTGCTGAGAAGGACGGTGTGGGTATGACGGGTCTTGCTCCTGATGCCGAGTTGTACTCGATCAAGGTCATCCTTGGTGACGGTACTCCCGGAGAGTGGGAGTGGGCTACTGAGGGTATCTACGCGGCTCTGCGTGGTCCTGACGGAGTCATGGGCACGGAGGACGATGCTGACGTGATCTCGATGTCCTTCGACTCCCGTGGCGAGTACCCACCACAATTCTTCTACGACGCTGTGCAGTTGGCCTACAGCATGGGAGTTCCACTGGTCGCTGCTGCTGGCAATGCGGGAGACGGTGACATCATGACGACCGAGTCTGACACGTGGCCAGCGAGCTACGACGAGGTCATCGCTGTCGGAGCAGTGGACATCTTCGGTATGGTAGCGAACTACTCGAACAACCTTGCGGGTATTGAGATGATGGCCCCTGGTCACTTCATCTACAGCACTTTCCTTGAAGGTCAGTATGTCTGGTGGGGCGGAACCTCGATGGCGGCACCGCATGTCTCAGCTGTTCTTGCACTCCTCATCCAGGAGTACGGGAAACTACCAGTTGGTGACTTTGATGACATGGGTGATGACACACTCAGGGGTCTTCTGCACCTGATGGCTGCTGATTTTCTTGGTGATGGCTGGGATCCGTACTACGGATATGGTATAGTGCAGTTCACCGACGATTAGCTCTAATTTATATTTTGTAGATATCGCGAATATATATATCTCGGATATATGTAGTCCTCATTTTTATTAGTCAATTCTGAGCTTTCAAGTCTGGGATTTAATCTTAATTTAATTGTTCTTGGAAACTATTTTTCCCGTGAATGATCATGGTCATTACATTGTTCAAGTGATGATTGGTGTATGATCGTGAGGATGAATTGTCCCAGTCCCTGTGTCTCCAGTACTTATTGTACAATATGATTGGTATATTGCCATGAACACACATACTCTGGAACTGAATCGGTGCAAATTACTATCTGATTATTCACTAATTTTTGGTAGTATTTTCATATAATATCGGTAGGTTCGAGAAAGGTTCTTAAAGCTGGAATATGTTCCTGAAGAATGGCAACAGACTACATTAGGGTGGGAATAGAGGTCGCTATCATCATTCTTGCGCTAGCTGTGATGATAGTGGTGATCCTGAATACGAACAAGCTCATAGGTATACTCTCAGGTAGCAAGGTTGAGCAACCGTGGAGGCAAGCGAGGTTATTGCAGATGATCCTCATCGTCATCTTCTTTTTCTTCGCCACGGTCAGGGTGATCGCAACCATCGGGAAAGCCAATGGCTCGCTGGGTCCTGGGGATTTTGTGTATGAGCTGGGAATCGGTGCGAATCACAACTTCATCATGAATGCCAGCTTCCTGCTTACCGCACTTCTCCTTGTGCTGACCGTAAGGGTAGATCTCAAGGCGTACAACGGGTTGTTCAAGCTCCTCAAGGCAGAGTAGGATGCTCTTTATACTTTTACTCCTGCTGATGGTCTCCGGCGTCTCCGCAGACGAAGCTCCTACTGGCTACACGGAGGAGCAGGCACTTACTGTGACAGTGGCCATCACTGTCCTTCTCCTCCTCATCACCTTCGTGGTCTTTAGGACTACCCGGTTGAAACGGTAGTTTCTGCTATTATGGTCAGAACAACAGTAGACATTCTACGAGAGTTTGTAATCCCTGTTGCATTGGGTAAGTTGCTTTATACTGAGAGCACACCCTTTTATAGGATTATGCTTCCGTTTGGGATAGTAAATTGGAGAGATTCGCTTGATCCCTGAAATAAACTATCTTGGATTTATTGCCTTCAACAACTCCGGGGTGCCCATCTACGAGCACCTCCTTGATTCCAAGATGTCCGATGCCACACTCCTCACTGGTCTGTTGACCGCTTTGCAGGCTCTCACGGTCGAAATCACCGACGAGAAACTTGAGGAACTGGAGCTTCGACAGTTCCAGATCTTCCTGCTTTCTTCTACCGACTATCCTGTGTCATATGGGCTGATCGGGACGGGTTCGGTTGTGAAGAAGCACGCGCTCAATCTCATCTCCGAGATCAGGGCGAAGTTCGAGGGGATGAACAGTGAGGGCATCGAAGAAGCGGTGGAATACGGTTCTATTGTTGATAACCCGGAATTTGACACTGTTTGTAACGGGCTCCTCGTCAGGGGGAATAGGTACCTGAGGGAGTTGGCCAGCGTGAAGGATGAGTTCTTTGGTGGCAAGGATATTGACAAGGAGAGCAACAGCAAGGTTAAGAGTGAGTTCTTCTGATGTCTGGTCATTTCCCGATTGTGATGTATTCCGAGTAAGTGGATCACAGCCAGAAAGGAAGGTGGTACGGTACAAAGGACTGAACGGGTAGCTTGTGATTCGGAAACATTGCCAATGAGTAAAATCGTACCAAGTAGGCGTGAGATTCCACTGGTATTGATTTGAGTATAATATATCTCTGAAAATCATTCATTAAGGGGAACTCACACCACGACCGATCAGCAATTATCGGCTGATTGGCTATCGACTACTCTCAGAATTGTGCTGCTCTGAATTAGTCGATAATATAGTGTTTTGACGTCTTGCTGAGCGAAGAGATATGAACCTCAAAATCGTATGGATTTAGTGTGAACTGGCCCCTGAACTTAAAAAATACGTGGATCGCAACAGGAGCAATTGTCCTGTTCCAAGCGATGGCTTTTGTTCTCAGATGGTACGGGGGTACAGATGCTGATATCTATTTTGCACTCTTCCTCGTCACCTCAGGGGCGGTCAGTATCTACGAGCGTAAGAAGAGGATGCTCACCCTTGCATTTTTGATGTCCACAGTTCAGATCCTCTATTTTCTGGATCCCTTGGATCTTGTTCTTGCCATCTTCGTTCTATTACCCTGGTTCATGGTAGAGCAGATCATAAAGGAAAGGAGGAGCGAGGAGGATCACTTGGCACAGAGCATCTGGGTGAATTCCACAGACCACCTCTTTATCAAGGACATGGACGGGCGGTACACGAACGTCAACAAGGCTGTTCTGGACTTCTTCGGTCTGGCCGAAGATGATATGATAGGGCGCAAGGACTCTGAGATCTTCGATGAGAAACGGGCTCGACTCTACCAGAGCTCTGATCTCGAACTCATAGGTAATGGGAAGCCTACAACCATCATCTACGATGAGATAATTGGCGGTAACACCTACCGTATGCAGACGATTAAACAGCTCCTTAAGGATGAGGAGGGTAACACGATCGGGATACTCGGAATTGGGAGGGACATGACACAGTACTATGCGTTGTACGAAGAGGAACGTCGGATCAATAGTCTCCTCAACTCGCTCCTTGACTCAGCCATCGACCCCATCTTCGTCAAGAACAGGGAGAGTGTGTACACACTGGTCAACAGGGCGTTCGCCAACTTTCACGGGATGAGACCAGAGGACATCCATGGCAAGGATGACTTTTTTCTCTATTCCAACAAGACCGCCCACAAGTTTAGGGAAAGGGACAAACTCATCTTCAATACGGGTAAGTCTCTGACATACGAGAACAAGACGGTGATAGACGGCAAGGTGATCTACAGCGTGACGAATAAGGGTCCCATCTATGATGACGATGGTAACATCACTGGCCTGGTTGGTATCGCTCACGATATCACCGACCTAAGGAATTACCAGAAACAGCTCATCGAGGCTCAAAAGATGGAGTCCATCGGGATACTCTCCGGGGGCATCGCTCACGACCTGAACAACACTCTCACCAGCATCACCGGCTACCTTTCACTACTGGAGGCTGTTACGGATGATCCCATGGTTCATGAGGCCATCGAGAACATCAGGATCTCTACGGACAGGGCCGTCTCCCTGATCAAGAAGCTTCAACTCTTCACTCGGAGGGAAAGGGAGGAGGTTGAGGGTATCGAGCTCAATGCTCTCCTTAGTGACATCATCCAGATCGTCAAATCAGGTGCACTCGGACGAATCTCCTTCGTCACCCACTTCGGTGAGGAGGAGATCACGATAGACGGAGAGCCAACTGCTGTTCAACAGGTCTTCATGAACGTTCTCGTAAACGCTGTGGAGTCGATTGAGGACAGGGGTACGATAGATATCGAGACAAGCTTGGAGGAGGTCCATGATCTCAGCAGCTTTTATATAGTCGGGAAGGCTACCGAGCCTGGAAAGTTCGCTCGGGTAACCATCCGCGACACCGGAGTGGGGATTGATCCCAAGATAATGGACAGGCTCTTTGAACCATTCGTCACCTCTAAGAGGAAGGGGACAAAGAAAGGGACTGGTCTGGGTCTTTCGATTGTCTATGGGGTCATTCAGTCCCACAAGGGTCTTATCGATATTTCGACCTCACCTGAGGGAACAGAGTTCTCGGTGTACTTCCCCCTTGGTGTCCTCGACTCCCCCAAGACGATCGAGGTTATGCGGTTGAAACGTGGAGAGGGGATCGTGATGGTCATCGAGGACGAACCAGAGATTCGGAAATTTCTCGAAAATGCACTCACGTCGCTTGGGTACACCTCTATCCTCGCCGCTTCGGGTAAGGAGGGATTGGAATATGCCAGCTCGATTATTGGAGAGGATGACCATGGATCAGATGGTAGGATGGTCATTGAAATAGTGGACGCTGAGAAAGACCTTGACCTCACCCCTAAGTTTATCATCCTTGATTATATCCTCCCTGACATCAAAGGTGACGAGGTCTTCAGGCGTCTGAAACAGATGGGCTGCACCTCTAAGGTCATCATATCCTCGGGGTACATGGACTCCGGTGTTCTGAATGAGCTCAGGGAGGAGGGCGTCTGGGCGTTCCTCCCAAAACCCTTCACGATCTACGATCTCTCAAATGTACTGAGCGGAGATTCGCACAGTAGTTGATACCTAAGAAGAACTGTGGGCTATGTTAGGTGGAGGGTCTTGTCGGGTGCTTGTCTCAGCGATTGGATCTACCTAGTCGGATCTGTTCCATCTGGAATCAGAGATGGAATTTATTTGACTCTTCCTCCGTTTCATCACGAGAAGGGGTAGGATGGCTAGAGGGAAGGAGACCGTGCTTTCGGTCACCAAGGTGGTCAGCGGGCTTGCACCTTCAACAAGGTCGGAGTACCCTACGTCGTCCGTGCCCTCCGTGACATCCTGCAGCCTGAGGAGGAGCATACCCAGCCCTGCGATTCCCTCCTCGATGTTCACGGAGTAGCCCTCGGTGTTCGAGGCGACCACCACTCCGAGACCGTTGTCATCCACGAGTAGGTTCCCGAGAACCTCATCTACACGGGTCTTGTAGTCACCACCGTACGCTTCATACAGGTCGAGGTAGAACATCGCCTGCCCCACTGCTCCCATCCGTATGCCCGCATACTGCGTGCTGTCCGACAGACCCGCGAATACAGTATCCATACCACGGACCAGCTTGTCAACCCGAGCTGCTATGTCCGCATTTTCCTCCCTGTTCAACCGTACCATGACTGAAGCGATACCCATACTCCCTGACCAGTATCCGAGGAGGGCGTCATTAACGGAGGAGCGCGTGACGTAGCCGATGGAATTGTCCCTCCACTGACCGCTGATCTCGGAGTTCCTCAGGAAGTTGCCTATCTGGGTGGCACGATCGAAGAAGTCGGTGTTACCGCTGATCCCGTAGTACTGTAGGAAGGTTGTCATGATACCCGCGTTTCCCGTGCCCACGCCAGTGAGGTACAGATTCTCGAACTGTGTCCCCTCTCCAAACTCACTCCACAGGTACTTCAGTTGGCCGTCGGTGACCTCACCCCTCGTAACGAAATTCTGGAGAATTTCCTCCGCAGCGTCGAGGAAGTAATTGTCCGAGGTCGACTCGTAAGCGTATAGCAGATCACGGACCACGCCTGCCTCGCCGTACTCCAGTCCCGAGGTAAAGTAGCTGTTTGGGCTGATTGGCAGGTCACCTTGGTCGTCTCGCTGTGCCAGTATCCAGTCGACAGCGGAATGCATCAGCGTCTGGTTGTACTCCCAGTACTCCTGTGCACCGGTCATCGTCCGTACGATACCGGAGACACCGTACCTAGAGCCCGTCCAGCCGGGGTTGCGCGAACCCGATAGTTGGTACCAGTAGCTAAGACCGTCACGGCTAACTGCCGTATCAACAAAGTGTGTCAGGACCTCGTCCAGAAGTGGCTCTGCAGATGAGTATCCCGCGTCCGCGGCTTTCCTCAGGAAGTCCCCTATCCCCGCAATCCCGACTGTGTAACCGTTATACACCCTGTCCGATGTGCTCAGTGTGCTCTGGATCCTGTACGGCCAACCCGTTAGCCCATTGTCCGTCCGTATGGCGGTGGCATCGAGGACTGACACAATCCTGCCGATATCCACAGGATCTTGGGCAGTAGAGGGCGGGATTATGATCATCAGGGTAAGGATGAGGAGAAGGTAGGTCTTCACAGCCGAAGCACTGTCCTTCATGTATTGTACCTTTCGATCGGAGGTATAGTAGATTGTACACGTGCATCACACGGAGGGGTAGATCGGTGTGAACCTATTGGATCATAAATGACCAAAACTTGGATATTCGGTTAGCCAAGACAGATTCCAAGGATCTGTCCTGTCCACTCAGGAATTTATCATAGGTGTCCTCGTAACATGTGTGATCGAATGCGCCAAAGAACGGGGACACAGCACGAACTCCCGGACAGAACCATCCCCCATCTGATCCCCAATCAGACCTTTGCTACACCTCTATGTTACCTATTGAAAGCTTCTCAGCACATGAGAGAAATAGCAGTCACAACTTATATCGTAAACCTGTCAAGATTTCGTTAGCTCAGGGAAGTAACTTAGCGTACGTTTTATAAACAGACGCGCCGAACACAGCTTGTAAATCCGGGAAGTTACCCGGAAAACCATTAAAACATGAGTGAGAATTATGGCAGACAAACCACATCTCAACCTAGTCATCATCGGTCACGTTGACCACGGGAAGTCAACCATGACAGGACACCTTCTGTACCTCGCTGGTGCAGTTGATCAGAGAACAATGGACAAGTACGCCGAGGAGTCGGAGGCGATTGGTCGAGGTACTTGGAAATTCGCATGGGCACTTGACAAGCTCAAGGAGGAGAGAGAGAGGGGTGTTACCATCGACATTGCTTTCTTCAAGTTCGAGACAGCGAAGCAGATCTACACCATCATCGACGCACCTGGTCACAGGGACTTCGTGAAGAACATGATCACCGGTACCTCCCAGGCAGACGCAGCAGTTCTTGTTGTCTCCGCCGAGAAGGGTGGTTTCGAGGCAGGTCTTTCTGCACAGGGTCAGACCCGTGAGCACGCTCTTCTGGCCAAGACACTTGGTGTCGACCAGCTGGTTGTTGCAGTGAACAAGATGGACACCGTTGATTACTCCGAGGACAGATACAACGAGATCAAGGAGGAGATCGGCAGGTTCCTCAAGGGTATTGGCTACAAGCTGGAGAACGTTCCCTTCGTCCCAGTCTCTGGTATTGAGGGTCACAACCTGAAGGAAGACATGGGCAAGACTCCCTACTACAAGGGACCCACGCTGATGGCTGCACTTGACGGCTTCAAGCCACCAAAGAAGCCCACTGACAAGCCACTGAGGCTCCCCATCCAAGACGTGTACTCCATCTCCGGTATCGGTACAGTTCCCTCCGGTCGTGTAGAGACTGGTGTGATGAAGCCCAAGGACAACATTGTCTTCATGCCTTCCGGCAAGACTGGAGTGGTCAACACAATCGAGATGCACCACGAGCAGATCGCTGAGGCACAGCCCGGTGACAACATCGGTTTCTCCGTCAGGGGTCTTTCCAAGAAGGACGTCCGGAAGGGAGAGGTTGTCGGTCATCAGGACTCACCCCCCACCGTTGCCAAGCAGTTCACCGCACAGGTGATGGTCATGAGGCACCCCACCGTCATCGCACCTGGTTACACCCCTGTGATCCACATCGGTACCAACCACGTGGCATGCACCTTCATGGAGCTGGTTCAGAAGACCGCTAAGGGTCAGACCGAGAAGAACCCTGACATCCTGAAGAACGGTGACTCCGCAGTGGTCAAGATGGTCCCCGTGAAGCCCACCGCTCTGGAGAGCTTCAAGGACTTCCCCCAGCTTGGTAGGTTCGCAGTCCGTGACATGGGTCAGACCGTCGCAGTCGGTGTCATCATGAGCATCGACGAGAAGGCCTAAATTCCTTATAGTTATTAGATTATTTTCAACCTACTTTCAGAGTTATTACTTTCAGAGCTAAACTTTCAGAAATTGTTATTCGATTTGCATGATTATTGTTAATATAGTGCTTTGCATCTTTCACTGTTTGACTTTGGAGATTTGATTTCACAGGTCATGATGTATTTTCCGTCCAGAATTGATGGCAGAAGAAAGTAGAATATATTTTCCGGCTGGTATCCATGTTTTTGTCACTCCTTTGAGGTTCATCGACACTCTTCCTATGCCATGGATGAACGATATCTTGATGGCTGGATTCAGGCATTCATCCACCTTCTAAGTATCGGGAGTAGTGAATTTTCATAACCTCGTAAACTGGTCTCTCCGAAATACTCCGCGATGATTCTGTGTAAGGGAGTAGAGTATATATCCTATTGGAGTAGGTTGGAACTCGTGGTAGAGCAGCACGGCAACCCTGTCATCAGGCTGGAGATCGAGTCAGTGGAGGAGGGTACGGTGCACTTCACCATGCTGGTCGAGGGTCATGTCGCCGAGGAGAGGTGCAAGGAGTGCATAGATTTCCTCCACGACTACATGCAGAAGGAGGCTAAGAGCGAGATCAGGCGGATGCTCAAACGTTATGTGGGGGTGGGTAAGCGACTGGGGGAGATTGATTACGACCACTTCGAGACGAGGTCCATTGTGCATGGATCTGTGAGACTGAAGGCACCGTTTCCCCGTTGTCCTAACTTCCGTAGGTACGAACGCTGGACGCATGACTACGGCTCACTGGACATCATGCATGTGCTGGAGGATGGTAGGCTCATACTAAGGTGCGAGAAATGCGACGCCATTAGGGCATATCCTGTGGCGTATTCGGATTTACTGGCCATGCGATCGAGGAGCATCACGGAGTGGAACAGGGATTACGGAGCTCCCCGCTACATCTATCGACTTGTTGGATTCGTCCCGGACTTCAATGAGGACTTCGACACCTTCCCGGGTGAGTGTTTTGCGGTGCATGACATGCCATCGCACTACTTCGCCCAGATCACAGCCCCACCTCTGATCTTTGACCTAGGTCTAACTTCTATGGATGATCTGGAGCGTATGGTTAGCTACCTCATGGTCGAGCCAGCATTCTGATTTTGACAGTGCCCTCTTCCGCAATTTCCGTTATGAGAAATAAGTTGTGATGAACGCATACGGGTTAAGTATATGACAGACGATTTCTGAACAGATTCATAGTACACAATCTCAGGTACTTTTCTAGCAGGATTCTTCTAGAGGATAGTAAATCTATATATTATCTGAAGATAAAATATGGATAATATGTCAACTATTGAAGAACCCCCGATCTACAAGGGGCTTGATAACATCTATGTCGCGGAGACAAGCATGAGCCATATCGACGGGCTTAAGGGTAAACTTACTATCAGGGGTTACCCCCTTGAGGAGTTCGCGTCTACCAAGACCAATGAAGAGGTCAGCTACCTTCTAATGCATGGGAGATTCCCGACTCCTGAGGAGCTGGATGTTCACTGCAGGGAGATGAGGAGTAGCAGAGATCTCCCCGAGGCAACATACGACCTGATCGAGGCTGCTGCCCGTGCGGGTGTGCACTCTATGAGCGCTCTACAGATGGCAGTGTCGTCACTGAGTATCGAGTTCGGAGATGTGGGTTCCGAAGACATCGAGAGGGTGAAGCACGTGGGATTGCAGATCGTCGCCAAGGTCCCGACGATTCTGGCCAGCTACTGGCGTCTCCGGGACGGCAAGCAGAGGATAGCTCCGAGGGAGGATCTGGGACAGGCCGAGAACTTCCTGTACATGCTCAACGGTGAGGTTCCTTCCCCCGAGGAGGCTCGTGGATTGGAGACATACCTTAATGTTGTTGCAGATCACGGATTCAATGCCTCTACATTCGTAGCCCGGGCAATTGTCTCGACCAACTCAGACATCATCTCGGCCCTTGCAGGTGCGATCGGCTCGCTCAAGGGCGATAAGCATGGTGGTGCACCCGGTCCCGCTCTGGACATGATCTACGAGATTGGGGAGGTGGAGAACGTAAGGTCATACGTGGAGAGGAAGTTGGCCAACAAGGAGGTGATCATGGGATTCGGTCATCGGGTATACAGGGTGAGGGATCCCAGAGCTTACGTGCTCTCCGATGCTGCCGAGAAGCTGTACGTTGGTGAGAAACGAGAATTCTACGAGAAGGTCATAGCCATGGAGCAGGAGATCCTCAAGGCACTCGCTGAACTCAAGCCCGGGCGGAAGATCATGACAAACGTGGAATTCTTCACTGCGTTGGTCCTGCAGGGTGTGGGTCTCAGGACGGACATCTTCTCCTCCATGTTTGCCATGGGTAGGATCGCTGGATGGGTCGCTCACATCGTTGAACAGTACTCCGATAACAGGTTGATTCGTCCTCGGGCCAAGTACGTTGGTCCGTTTGACCTGCGGCTCTGATTGCTAGTGGAAACTAGCCAGTAGGTCATGCTCAAATCTAAAATATTAAAATCATCGAATAATTGATTACTGCGTGATTCTTACCACGTTTATACTTTCCATACTCATCTTTCTCTTCACAACCATAATGGCCCTTGCTGGTGTTGGTGCTGCGTTCATCGTGATTCCATTAACCGAGTCCTTTGGGTATCCACTGCTTACTGCCATGGCTCTTGGGTTGCTCCTCAACACCGTATCGACTGGGATATCAACGCTCAGGCATTTGAGAGAGCACATGGTCGAGATAAGGATGTCACTCCCTGTCGTAATTCTCAGTATAGTTTTCACCCCTATCGGTGCATACTTTGCCACTGCTGTCCCTCGTGATGAGCTACGTCTTATCTTCGGGATCGCTCTCTTATTGATTTCTGCGAATATGTTCTACCGTGTGAGCAGGGGTGGTTTGGAGGGCAACGAGGCGTCAGAGCTTGGCAGTCCCAGGTTTCTACTAATCGGGGGTGTCCTTGGAGCACTTGTGGGGTTTATAGCGGGCCTCATCGGTATCGGAGGTGGGGCAATCATCCTACCGTTCTTCCTCTTCATGGGGATGGAGACTAAACGTGCCGCGTCCACGACATCCTTTGTCGTCATGTTCTCCTCCTTAACCGGATTCTTCTCTAAAGCCGCTCTTCTGGCAGATCCCATACCGCTCGATGTGATGCTGTGGACTGTTGTCGCCACTGTCATCGCTGCCGCTCTGGGCTCATACCTTATGCACTTCAGGCTGAACCGTAAGCAGATCAAGGTGGTGATCGCGGTAATGGTGCTACTGGTAGGGCTCAAGACTGTGATCTTCTACTTCCTGTGATTGAGGTTATTTTTGCACGCAATACGGTAAATTTGGATCTGTGCAATTCTGACGAATAGGCTATGTTCTTGAAATATCAGATACTATATCGAGACTTTCTCTCCTGGTACTCGTCTGAATGGCTGGACATCGCCAACGTGGGCTGCGCCTGTGAAGTACCTGACCATTCGCTCGACACCGAACCCTCCACCTGCGGACGGGGAGAGCTTACCTTCCTTTGCAAGAGCGATATACGGGGCGTAGGTCTCAAGCGAGAATCCATCTGCTGTGATGCGTTCTACTAGTCTGTTGTACTCGTGCTCGCGCTCAGCCCCAGAAAGAGCTTCAAGATATCCTTCGGGATAGTAGAGGTCGTAGTTTAGGTAGTGCTCCCCCGGTACGGATCTGTCCCTTTTATCGTAGAATTCCCGCTTGTGGCATGTGACAAAAAATGGTGTCGTGTGTGCCTTGCTAGCTTCGACTTCCCAGTCGTCTCCGTATCTCTCAATCATCTCGTGGATGGTGTAGACGGGGAATCTTGACCACTCGGGGAGTTCTCTCCCCAGGACTTCGAGAGCATCTGACCCTTCCTTCTCCACAGATTTCCTGATGTACCTAAAGAGGTCTTCGAGGAGGACAAACACATCTTCCGAACTGGCGTCCTTGAGCTCGAAGTCGATCTGGGAGAACTCGAAGAGGTGGACTCCTGAGCTTGCTCGTTCGGGTGATTCCAACCTGACGTTGGGCGAGACGATGAATAGCTTATCGCTCCCCATTCCGATGGCCACCTGTTTGTGGAGGATCATGGATTGGGTAAGCTGTAGTCTCTGTCCAAGGTACTCGATCTCACCAGTCTTGATGACGGAGGAACCGGGGTCGGGTCCCAAGGGGTCTGTGATCGGTGACAGGATGACTGGCATCAGCTGGTCAAAACCGTGTCTGTAGAAATACTCCTGCGCTGCGTGGAGGATTATACTCTGTACTCTTCTTACTGCTGTTGTCTTCGTGATGGGATTCTCCATAACACTCATAGATAGTACAGTTGGCATAGAGGAATAAAAGAGTTGGTCAATATTTTCTTGGAAATCATCCTTTGGGTCTCTAAAATTCGAAATATATTTGGAAATATTCCATAAAAACTCGCCTATAATGGAAATAAAATCGTCGCAAAATGACCGTTGAATGTCGTATGGTGATAGTAAAATACTTGAGATATACTTTTGTTAAATCTTTAATTACCTGTGAGAACTATGCGGACTTCTTCTTCTTCCAGAGGACATAGCCACCCACACCGATCAGGATGACTATGACCGCAAGGACACTTCCTTGGATTAACCAGAGATTGGGTACGGAGGGTTCGAATCCAAATCCGACAACGAGCGCTCCCTCGTTGGTGTAATGACCGTTGGCCGTCCACCCATCTCCAGTCTCCTGAGGATTCCAGTATGCGAAGAAGATCTCACTCTCTCCACCATCCTTGTACGACGCGTCTGTGTCTTCTGCTGCATTCATCGCCCTGCTGTACTCGAAGATATATTTCCCTGCATCCCCGTTGGTATATGTCGTGGTGGTATGATCCCAGACTCCCGTCCATCCATTTTCACCCACGTCGTCATGTCGGTCAAAGGGCGTGGAGGCAAACTCGTCATCCAATCCACCAATCCCCTTCCCCGTGGCAGTCCCGTTGTCTCCTGCTATAACACCATGCTCACCCAGTCCGGTTTCCCAGTGCATGATGTCGACGAATCCCTCACTTTTGTCGAGATTGTCCTCACTTGGTGCCCCCATGTGGGCTCCTTCTGAGGCGTTGATGGGAGTTGCCATGGCTAATGCAGGTGACATCTCTGGATTCCCTGTGGTAAAGAAGTACTCATCGGGGATCTCGACGAGGAAGTATACGGTTGTACCGTCATAGGCTATCTTTACATCAATCTTATACTCACCCGGGAGTTTCTTGTAGCTCTCTAGCTCGAGGTCTGCAGCTGGAATGTCACTCCAGTCGGAGGAATCTCCATCAATTTTGATGTCTCCCGAGGTAATCTTCGTAGCCTTGTACGCGGTTGCTTGGTGACCGATGATCTGGGCCCCCACAGAGTAGGGTGAGACAAGCATCAGTCCTAGTAGAATTATTGAAACAGTCTTTAGTTGCATTCTAAATGCCTCCTAAGTGGATTCCAATCTTCACTCTTTCTATATAAGTCTAGGCATTCCTATATCTTTGATAGTAATATTTACTTAGATATTTTGTGAATTATTCACTAAAATGTATTATTATTATAGCGAATTGTTACTATTTTAATTGCCAGCTGGTTATTACTATAGCTACAAACCTATACTAAACTATAGCATTACTTTCCGTTTTGTGGAGTCAGTCGCTTCTCCTCTATCATTGCCATGATCTCACTTACAATTGAGTTATTCGGCAATAAGTCGTCTAGTTTTCCTTGAGCGACTAATTTTCCCTTATCCATGACAAGGATCTTGTCAGCTCTTCTGAGGACTGCAGGTCGGTGTGAGATCACGAGGAATGTACTGTTCTGAGTACGGAACAGACCTTCCCAGAGTTCATTTTCTGTAGTCACATCGAGAGCACTGGACAGGTCGTCCACGACTATAAGTTCGGACTTTCTAAGGAGCATCCTTGCAGCAGCTACTCTGTATTTCTGTCCACCCGAGAGCTTGATACCCTTAGGTCCGATGACGGTATCGAGACCTGACTCGAAATCCTCTAGATCCTCGTTGAGGACGGAGAGCTTGACAGCTTCCTCGATCTCTTCAACCTCCTTGTCCAATCCCATCTGCAGATTCTCGCGGATAGTTGTGCTGAACAGGGTTGGGAGTTGGGGGGTGTAGGTGGAGACAGGTGGTGTGAAGAATTCCGACGGGACACAGACGGGACTTCCATTCCACAAGATCTCACCACTCTCTGCTGGGAGTAATCCCAGCATTCCCCTCAATAGCGTGGTCTTACCCGAGCCCACCTTCCCGATGATGACAGTGAACTCCCCTCTCTGTAGTGAGAACGAGATGTCTCGAAGCCAGAACTCAGAGTTTCCCCCTTTGTGGCGGATGCTCAGATCATTCACACTTAACTCCTTCAGTGGCTCGGGTTCATCTTTTCTCCATGGTTTAGCTTTATACTGCTTCTCTAAGTAGATATCATGATTCTCAAGCAATTCCTTTGGATCGGAGTTGGATCTCACTCCCTCATTCAACTTGGAGAGTCTCTTGAAGCTCACTGAAGCACGAGCCTGCCATGAGATAAGCTCTCCAAGATTATTGACGAATCCCTGCATCCACCCCAGTAGAAAGATGAAGAAAGCGAAGTCTCCTACGCTAAACAGTCCGCTTCTCATGTCATTCGCGACCACAAAGAGGAGTATCCCTGAGTTGAGCATTACCATCATTGAGCCAAAGCTGCGGAGAAATGCCTGGAAGGTAGCGTCCTTCACTGCTGCTCTTCTTCTCTCTTCTCCGAGTTTGCTGAAGTGCGTAGTGATGCTTTCCTCAGCACTCGCCACCTTGATGGACTGGATGGCTCCGAAGGTCTCCCCCACCATGCCAGTGACCTGACCTGCAGCTCTCCGGGCTAGTCTCCTGTACTCTTTCTGCTTCTTCCTCCCTTTGTAGATTACAATTAAAACCACGAGGTAAGGGATGATCACCATAGTAGCAGCGGTTCTGTTGATCACGAACATCGTCCCGAAAGCTATCACGAAGAAGATACCGTAGGCGAAGATGTAGGCGGTGAAGCTGACAAACCACGCAATCTCCCGGACATCTCCTCTGAATCGTGAGATGGCCTCCCCGGGAGAGGAGTCCTTCAGAGCAGCTGCTCCGGGTTGTTTGAGGATACCCGACAGGAGATTGCTCCTCAGGAGGACTTGGCTACTCTGCACGAACATGAACTGCAATATCACGGTGATGATATTCACGCCTATCCTTGCAAACGCGATGATGGGTATGAGGATTATGACAGTCCAGATGTCCAATGGCAGATTGGGGCTACCGTCTAGTTTGTCAAAAATCTCCTTCACCAAGTAGGTGGTTACAAGTGGACTGAGGAAGAAAAGGGTAAGACCAATAACCCTGAGGAAGAACTTTCCTTTTCCAAATCTGATTAGCTCCCATACTATCCTGAGGATGCTGATATCATCCGTCTCTTTATTCATATGGCTACAACCTCCGTTCCGCTGGCTCGAAGTTTGGCGTACTTTGAATTTGGATTCTTGAGCAGCTCTTCTCTCCTCCCGAACTCAATGAGCTTTCCAAATTCGATGTTCAGTATGTAGTCTGCTTTGTCTAGGGTAGAGAGGCGGTGGGCAATAATGAGCGCGGTTCTACCTTCAAGCAATTTCATCACTGCTTGATCAAGATAGTTCTCAGTCACGGGATCCAGTCTGGAGGAAGCCTCGTCGAGAATGACAATCTTAGGGTTCTTCAGGAATAGCCGTCCGACAGAGAGTAGTTGAGCCTGACCTGCAGATAACTGACTCTCTGATATTCTAGTATCCAGTCCATTCTCCTGCTCAGTATACCATTCGGTCAGACCCACATTATGAATGATCGAGAGGACCTCCTCATCATCGAAGCTCTCGTCGAAGAAAGTGAGATTCTGGCGTACCGTCGCTTGGAAGATCTGGACATCCTGAGTAACCACGCCAATATTCCTCCTTAGCTCCCGGAGCTGGTACTCTCGAATTTCCCTTCCGTCCAGTAGTATCTGACCTGACAGAGGTTCGTAGAACCGGTAAATTAGCCGGGATATTGTCGTCTTCCCACTACCAGTACGGCCGATTAGGCCAACTGTCTTCCCTGCAGGTATTAAGAAAGAGAGGTTCTCCAGTACGTTGGTTCCCTCATGGTACGCGAATGTCACATCCCTGAACTCCATATCAAGTTGTTTGTCAGGCACAGGTAGTACCCCGTTGTCATAAATCTTGGATTCCATGTTCAATAGCTCATCGATCCTCTCGATAGAGGCGTCCGCTTGCTGAAGTGTCTGGATCTGTGAGAGGATGACGAAAATTGGCTGGACAAGGAGGGAGACGTAATAATTGATGAGGAAGAGGGAACCAAGTGTGATCCCTCCCCGGAGGTGGATGGGGACACCCACGACATAGACGAATGTAGTACCAAAGGCTATGAGTCCGTTGTATGTTAGGTTGATCAGGCGGCTGAAGACAATAGCTTTGATTGTGTGGTGGTAGTACTTAGATTCGTTGGCGTAGTGCTTCTCTTTCACGTACTCTGTCATTCCGAGAGCCTGAATATCCTCTGTTCCTTGTAGGTGCTCTTCGAGGAAGCCCATCAACTCCATCGATGCCTCCCGCATTCGCTTGAAGTAGGGGACCACAAATCTCCGGATGTAGTAGGTGATGACCAATCCAATTAGTGAGAAAACGGTAAACACCAACCCAAGGATAAGGTTCTCGAGGTAGATAGCGAGAAGAATACCAACGAGATAGAGCATGTTTGAAACAAGCTGAAGGACCAGTCTGGAGAAGAAGTTTGACAGGGCGTTGACATCACCGTCTACCCTCTCGATAAGATCCCCTGGTTTATACTGGTTGTGGAAGGTCATGTCCAAGTTCATGGCATGTGTGAGGACCTCGGATCTCAGCAGGTTGGTGGAGCCCCACGATACCTTCTGTGAGAGAAAGACCGAGGCTATCCCGATAGTCTGTTGAACAACTGCCAGCCCAATGTAGAGTATCGCTGCTTGCTGAAGGGTCTGAATCTCCGTTTTACCCTTGATCGAGTCAATGTAGAATTTGATGATCTGTGGGTTCACTATGCTGATCACTATGGAGGTGACCATTGTGATTGAAAGGAGTATGGTCTGAGTTTTGTAAGGTTTAAGGTAGGTTCTAAGCAATGAAAAATACTTTACAAGTGGAACACCCATTGAATCTTCTCTCTACTTATTGATCACAGCCAATTATCTAAGTCTTTCGTCAATGTCCAAGTGTCATTGACTTGCGAAGGTTAACTAAAAGCTTTAATTGAACTAAGAACAATAGTTGTTTGGTTACGATGAGCAAGGTCGCAGAGGGGTCATTTATCAAGGTAGATTATGTTTCCAAACTCAGTGAGGATGGTTCTATTTTTGACACAACCTTCGAGGAAGTGGCGAAGAAGAACAAGATCTTCGATGAGGAGAAAGTGTATGAGCCACTTCTTTTAGTTGTCGGATCGCATTGGTTCCCTCCGAAGGTTGAGGAAGCCCTGATCGGGAAAGGGGTCGGTGAGGTGATCAAAATTGACGTCGAGAGTAACGATGCATTTGGTCCAAGGGATCCGTCCAATATTAAACTTGTACCAAGACGTGAGTTCCAGAGAATGCAGATTAACCCACAGAAGGGTGACTGGGTAACCGTTGGAAATCAAGAGGGGAAGGTACTATCCGTCACCTCTGGAAGGGTAAGGATAGACTTCAACCACCGGTTAGCTGGACAGAACCTCAACTACGAGATCACGATCAAGGAGGTCATCGACGATGTCGAGGGGCGAATACAGGCAATCATAGGGAGAAGGCTACCTGGTGCAGATCTGTCGGATGCTATCCTTGATATTGACGGGGACACCGTCAATATCGAATTGCCTAAGCGTGTGACGTACTTCGAGTACATCCAATTCGCCAAGAAGAGTATTGCTCAAGAAATCAAGGAGATGATCGAGGGCTTTAAGGAGATTGTCTTCATCGAGCGCTTCGATATCTCAAAGTAAGTATGGACTATTCCCTTGATCTGAATTGAATACGTAGCATTAGATAATTCTGGTAATTTCTAGCCCCTTCCTTACTGCTTTCTTGGTCATGGAGGATGACAGTATCGTGTATCGATTCGGTCTGAGAGCCTGTGCGTTCATTATCGCATCAATCATCACGTCTTCATCAGCTCCGATACCTTCTGCTGTGGTGGGTGCACCTATTGTAGCTAATGTCTTACGGATCTCTTTCCAGTCTCCTCCGTGGAGATACATCGTGAATATGGATGCGATACCCACTTGTTCCCCGTGCATCGCAGGACGGTCAAGAACTGTATCCAATTTATGTGAGATTAGGTGCTCAGCTCCACTTGAAGGACGAGAAGATCCGGCGATGCACATAGCCATCGAGCTGGAGATCAACCCCTTGAAGACCGAGTACGTCCTCCTGATTGCGTCTGCTGCTATCTCCCTTCTCTCGTTGATCACTGCATCTGCTGTGGCATTGGAGAGGAGCGAAGCATAATGGCTGACATGTTCTCCCGTGATCCTCTCGGACAGTAACCAGTCGAGGACAGCAGTCTTATTTGACAATAGGTCTCCCGCTCCGGAGATTGCGAATCGAGGAGGTGCCTTGGAGAGGGTCTCCACATCACCTATTACGAGCATCGGTGGTCTTGCCTCGTAGGAGTGCGATCTCCCTTCACCCTTGATCGAGGCTCTAGCGCTTGAGATGCCGTCGTGTGAAGCTGCAGTGGGAACAGAGGCAAATGGCAAGTTGGAGAGGAAGCTAGAGTACTTGCTCACGTCGATTACCGTTCCCCCTCCCACTGCAACAGAGAACTCTGCTCCTGTTTCTTTGTAGAGTTCTATGGATTTTTCTACTTCTTCCATCGTGGCCTTCTGGATGAAGAGGGTATGTGTCTCGATACCACCATCGTTAAGAACCGTTTCTACCTTCTTGCCCGCTAGCTTGTAGGTTATGTCATCAACAATCAGAACTGCCGTGTCTCCCATGAGAAGTTTCTTCGAGTCCTCTGCGATGTTCTCGATCGCATGGAGTTTTAGATCGATAAGGCGAGGGAGCTCTATGACAGACTTCGTCTCCAGTCTATTGATGTCAATACTTTCTGAATTCAAACAAGCGCCTTCACGATCATTCCATTTTAGCAGTTCCTATAAAATGCTGGAGAAAAGTGACTAATTTCCCTCACGCAGGTACATGCCCACATCTACTAGTGGGGTGAATTCTCCATTGACTACTGAACCGTATGCTACAGGATAGTTGTGGTAGGTGATCACAATGGGCTTTCCTTCAAATTTCCCAAAGATGTTGACCGAGATAGGTTTGCCCTTGGTGATTTTATCCATCAGCTTTATTGAGTTAATCTCCACTCTCTCATCTTTCGAAAACTCCATAATCGACGGAGATACGAACTTTTTTCTGTCCTTGGTGTACACGATCTCCAGCCCTGCGGTGTAAAGATTCTCATATTCTTCTATCACACTGGGAACCCAGACCAAGCTGTAGTCTCCCGTGAGGTCGTCTATTATCCGGTAGTACGTACCGTCCTCTGGGAGGTCTGTTACAAGGCCGAATGTCGAGAAGAGGATGTCGTCGATCTGATACCTGTCCAATTCCTCTTTGCTCATTTCTTCACCCCCCTTAATATGAAGAATCCATCGCAATAGTGGAAATTCGGTAGCAGTCTGACTGCTTTCTCCATGATGGCTGATCTGAAAAATGGCGTCTCCAATTTCACGGGAATCTCCTCTAGCTCCAACCGTCCGAGAAATGGTTCAAGAACCTCCTCGTTTTCCACAGAATTCAACGAGCAGGTAGAATAGACCAGTGTACCACCTCTCTTCAACAATCTGATGGCACGTTTGAGCAATCTCTGCTGTATCCTTTGGAGAATGTAAGGATCCGTGCCATCCCGGGATTTCCTGCGGGAAGGTGTAGAGACCAGAAGTCCCTCCCCCGTGCAGGGCGCATCAAGCAGAATCCTGTCAAATTTCCTGTCCGCAGGGAACACTGTACCATCATAATTGGTGACGACAGTGTTGGTGATGCCATGCCTGTTGAGATTTGATTTGAGCGAGGCCAAGCGGGGTTTGGAGGAGTCGTTAGCCACTAATTCCCCTGTATTCCTCATCCTCTCTGCGATATACGCTGTCTTATTTCCAGGTGCAGCTGCGAGATCTAGAATCAGTTCCTCTGGTTGCGGATCAAGAGCATTTACAGTGACCATAGAACCCAATCCCTGTGGACTTACCAGACCTGTTAAGTAGGGAATGGAGTGTCCCAGTAACTCTGAACCGTAGAATATCTCAATACCTTCGTCTATATCCTCAAGATATGTAGCATGGATGCCTTCCTCTCTTAGCATTTCGATGACCTCGTCTCTTGTGCTCTTGAGGAGGTTCACCCGTGCGGTCTGCCTGATCTCTGCAGGGTGCATCCTGAGGATGTCCTCCGCGATGTTCTCCCCGAATGACTCAACCAACAACTTCACTACGTCATAGTTCGCAGCATAGTCCTTGCTAAGTTTCCTCAGAGTTTTGGACGAGATTTCCTCCATATGAGAGAATGATGATATTCCTTCTTAGAAACTTTTCGTTGCAGAAGACCAGTGCTGTTCTAGCTATTTTAAAAGATCAAGCTTCAGAAAGCTAATAGGACTCATGGAAATCTCCAACATTCGAAATGCAAGCATCATCGCCCACATAGATCATGGAAAAACGACCCTTGCAGACCATCTTCTAGGGTCGGGTGGAATGCTGCCAGACCAGATGCTCGGTACAGCACGCGCTCTTGATGATCTGGAAGAGGAGCAGAAGAGAGGTATTACGATAGAATCCAGTGTTGCCTCCATGGAGATCCCCTACGACTCTGAGAGGACATTCCTCCTCAACTTGATTGACACACCAGGTCATCTCGATTTCTCGGGGAAAGTCGCAGAGGCCCTCCGGATGGTCGATGGTAGCCTTATCCTTGTCGATGCAGTTGAGGGTGTCATGGCCCAGACCATAACTGTCCTCAGGCAGGCAATGAGGGAATTTATCCAACCCGTTCTGGCCATCAACAAGATAGACCGCTTGATAACTGAGTTACAACTACCCCTTGAGGAGGTTCAACGAAGAATCCAACACATTGTGGTGGAAGTACGGAACCTGTGCAAGAAGCAGACCTTCGAAGGGCTGGTTCTCCCCAGCTTCCAAGATGGTAGTGTCATTCTGATGTCAGCTGTCGATGGATGGGGGATAGACGCACAAGCACTCCATGATCACGGACTTACAATGGCGAAGGTAGAGGAGTTTTATACTGCGAACAAGGTCGAAGAACTTGCAGACCTCGTCCCCCTCAAATTGGTCGTGGCACGGGCAATCTACAACTGTCTACCGGATCCAATCACTGCAGCTAGATACAAATACCCCAAGCTATTCACGAATGATGTAGGAGAGGAGGAACTGAGGTACCTCCGAGAGTGTAGTCCAGACAATCCTCCAATACTTCTCATTGGGAAATTCATTCAGATTAGTAAAGGGGGAAGGCTCGCAGTCCTCGTCAAGGTCGCTTCAGGAACAATCAAGAAGGGAAGCTTGCTCTACTCTTCGAGAAACGAAGAAAAGATGAAGGTGTCCCGGTTGGTACGGATCAAGGGCTCTCGTATTCTCGAGACTCAGGAGTTGACATCTGGACTGGTCGGAGCTGCTATCCTCAACCCTGCTCCCTTTCCCGGAGACGTTGTCACCTATGCCAAGGAGGTCAATCTCATAGGGAAGAACATAGGGTACGTTCAAGAGCCTGTAGTCTCCATCTCAATCGAACCGAAGAAGATAAGGGACATGAACAGACTTCACAATTTCCTCGAGGATGCCGCGGCATCAACACCTGGTCTTCTCTATCACAATGACAAAGAGACCGGGGAGATGAAGGCTCTGGGTGTCGGTACCCTGCAACTTGATATCCTCACCAAAGATATCGAGAAGGCAGGGATAGGGATCGACACCAGTGAACCGATCGTCTTGAAATTCGAGATGCCGACCTACAACAGCGAATTTGAGGTTTCCAAATGGTCTGGACTCTTTGTGGTCGCTGGGAATTCAGGAGAGCTCACTCTTCCACAGGGTGATCTCAAGCTTCTCTACGAAGACAGTAATAGTAACTACCTGTACATCCATCGTGATCACTCGTTCTCGGGCGAAGCGCTAGATGGTCTTGTGGAGGTTTTCAGACAAGGAATGCGAGTCTCACCTATCTCCTCGGAACACGTGAGGGGACTCACCATGATCCTCCGTGAGAATTTCATGACTAATTCCATCAAGACATACGAATATGGAATCATTGTGGGATACGCTGTTGTCCGGGAGAGCTTGCAGAACTGTGGTGCAAAAGTGCACATTCCATACTATCA
This sequence comes from Candidatus Heimdallarchaeota archaeon, assembly GCA_015522385.1. Next base: position 83,607 of record WAMJ01000037.1, on the reverse strand, counting down.
AATAGAAATCGTGGTACCTGATGAGTACGTGGGATCAATCATTCAGGAAGTTCAGAAGATGGATGCCACAATCCAGAACATCGACAGCGACGGTGTGCTAAGTATGATCAGCGCAGTCGTTTACCTCGGTGTATCGTCGAAGCTTTCAGACTCTATCCGCTCTGTATCTGATGGAAACGCATTTTACAGTTTCACGGGTGTGGTATTTTTGCCTGAACATTGAATAGTTGTGTATCTCTAAGTGCATGAAAATTAATAATTTTTCTTACAAAAATTTACTTTAATTTAACGCCGTAAGATAAACTTATAAATCAACCCTTACCCAGTTATCTATAGCATGGAACAGGCACGCTTTAATCAGCTTAAGAGACAGATTAAACGGGGGAATTTCCGTCTCGCAGCCAAGGAATACGATGGAGCAATCGAAGCCTTCCAAAAGGCCAGAGATCTTCTCCCAGAATCAGTTGAGATACTGATAACGCTGGGGAAGATCTCGCTCAACCTTGGGAGGTACGATGAGGCAATCATGTACTTCAGGGAGGCATTATCCATTGAGGAGTCCGACATGGTCTACTCGAATCTGGGTGTGGCTCTTACGATTGCCAACCATTGGGAAGAGGCTTACGAGGTCCTTTCGAATGTGAAAGAACCAGATACTCTAGCAAAATACTGTCTGGGAATCTCGAGCCTTTATATTGGAAAAGTAAACGAAAAGACTGACTCGTATCTCAGAATGAGGGTCGATGAGGTAAAGTTTCCGGGTCTGGCACTTTATTACCACAAGACAGGTCAACACAACAAGGCGATTAAGGAGTTCAGGAACTTCGGAGGATCTTGGAAGATCTACCATTCCATAGGAGTGGAGAATATGTACATTGGGTCACTCTCATCTGCTCATTCCTATTTCACTCAAGCTTACAACCGATATTTAGAGACAGTTCCAATATCTGATCATGATGAAAAAATCCTTCAGAGGTTGGAATTTGACAAGATTGTAACCCAACCTATAGTCAAGGAGCGAATAAGAGAACTGAAGACCTTCGCAGAGAACTATCCCTCATTCATGAGCTATTATTCCCTTGCGGCTACAGAGTATGAGATTAGTGGGTACTCTAAGCAGTTCAAGGAATACCTCCAGAAGGCAGTCGACCTTATGGAGGAAGATGAACTAGACATGGATGATGTGAACTACTGGCTCAGCCAGGTGGAGGAATGAAAGATGCGAACATGTAATCAGTGTGGGGAACCACTCAAGGAATTCTCCAAGTTCTGCTTCAAGTGTGGAAAGCAGATTGACAAAACAGTATCTGAGAAGCTCATCCTTGACTCTCTCTCCAGCACGGAATCCCAGAAATTGTTCTTGTTTCTTAACTCACGACTCAATATGATGGAGAGGAAGGTGGACAGTCATCTGGAGGCAATAAAACGGATTGAAAAGATCTTGCTTGAGAAGAATATTGTATCTCCAGATGCTTTCACTGCGCCAGTAACATATTCTTCTCCTGCGGTTTCAAAGGCCCTAGATCTCGCTGAAGAGACTGTGCATGAAGAAAAAGTCGAGACAGAACCAATGTGGGTTCCTACGGAAGAACTACCTGAGGTCGAGGTATCGGATCATGTCGGTTCGCCCACTACGTCATTTACTGAACCTACCATTGTGAGTCAGTCGCAGTACGTGGAGGATGAGCCCACCGTCGAGGAGATCCAAGACCTCTACACTCAGGTGAGGAGGCGTGGTCCTCAGCTTCCCAAACCTGAGTTGTTCAGTCTAGATGCAGAGTACTACGGGAAGATTGACCCCGTGCCAGAGCCTACCTACACCAATAGGACCACTAGGATCGTCAAGCGATCTCTTAAGGACAGAATACGCGAATTTATTGAGTATCAAGCTGCAATAGCTGGTGCTGTCATATCATTTTTAGCGGTGATGCTTCTAGGAGCATGGGTTCTTTTCAAAGACCAGTTCAATTTTCAATCACTCTCCCTCTCGATTATTGGTGGTATCATGATAGGTTTCGGATACCTTCTAGTCGCTGAGAAATTTAAGAAGGGACAGTACAACCTTGGCATAGCCATGGTCAATTTTGGATTCCTGCTAGCAGCAGGTTCATTGATCACGTTATCACAGTCTGGTGACACATCTATAATATTCACCCTGCAGCCATACCTGGTGTATGCACTGGTTGTTGTTCTTGCTATAATAGGCATACAGAACGGATCTAACATTACGGCAATGAACATGTCCTTTTTTGTCCCTCTACTCACGACATTCCTTTCTTGGAATGATGTTATGATTCCACTGCTCTATGGAGGTGGAATCCTCTGGTACATACCTTTGGCAACTGTGGCCCTGATCTACGGCATCAGGGAGCATACGTTCTATCCGTCGATTCTACTGGGCATGTCCGGACTTGTTTCCGTTGCTGCATTCAACTCGGCATATGTCGGAGGTTACTCTTTAGCAATTGCCGCCTCGATTCTACCTCTGTCTATTCTCCTAGACAGGGGCAAGGTAGAGCTCCTGAGACCTTATCTGATAGTGACTTACCTCGTCCTCTTCCTCGCACCGCTGGGCACTTTTACCATGCTGTTCATGAGAAATATGATCTCGGTGTGGGATACTGTCGGGTTCATCCTCGGAATCACCATTCTGCACCAGATCTCTACTGTAGAGATTACAAGGGGTGGTTTCAAGAGATCCATCCTCTTCACATCTGTCATAAGGACCATGCAGAAGGTTGTTCGTTACACCATCCCGTTGAATGGTCTGGTTGCCTCTGTAATACTTGGGCAGCAGATTAATTCCCTAGATCAGCAGGAATACTACTTCAATGGATACCTTCCGAGTATACTCTTCATTCTGATATCGTTGGCGTATACTACCTCGGTATTCCTGAAAGTGTACAACAAGCCGTCCAAGTTCGAGATCTTTGTGTCGGTGGCATTCACGGAGGTGGCAATCCTTGTTACCACTGGTAATCTCGCCTTCCTCAGTGCAAGGCTTGGTAATACCATGGCATCTTCTATTTTTGCCATGATTGCTCTGATTTTGCCACTGGTGATTGGCATTGCAGGTCAGTACTTATTCGAGCGGTTCTACTATGCTTCATCGTTCATTCTGATGAGTAATTGGTTGACTGTTCTGAACAGCTTTATCCTTGTCAATGTCTTCGGTCAAGGATCAGAGGTAATATTATATGCTGCAGTTGGTCTTGTCGTCTTCCCACTGGCTATCGTACTTCCACAACTAACCCCTGTCCAACGAAGGCAGAATTACGAGGTGGCCATTATAGCCAATGGGATTTCTATTCTTGTGACTCAACTTCTTGGCAACTACAACGGTGTAAGAATGCCCATGTTGAAGTCCACGATTAACGTCACAGAGTACGGGCCCTTCATCATCTTCGCCCTTTTTGTTTTCTCCTCTGGGGTGGCGTTTAACACCCTTTCACGAATAGTCCCGAAGAGAGTGGAGAAGCTCGATGGAGTATCTCTCCTTGTCTCCAGTCGCTCTGAGGTCATTATGTGGATCGAGAATATCCTCCTGAGATATCAGGAATTGTCTTTCTCTCTGTTCATCAATGTGATCTTCGCTGTATTTGCGTTCACAGGGGGATTTGCAGGTGCGGACAGTGGCAATGTCTTCTTAGTCATAGTGCTGGTCATGCTCATACCTGTCAATCTCGTAACCATGTATCTCTCTCGTGGGAGGCATTGGGCTACAATTATCCCTTCATTGCTCCCATTCATAGTAACTTCGAGTATTGCTAACGACATCCTGTCATTGAACATGACTCTGATATCTTACTCCACAGTTGTAATTCTGACCACTGTGTTGGTCTACTTGGACAAGTTGAAGGGGAGGACTGACCTCCGAATCCGAACTACTGCGAGGGATATTTCAATCTGGACTGGGCTTGCTGGAGTACTGTATTACACAAATACAGTTGATCCACTGTCATATCTAGGTATCATCATGGTAGTTTCACTGGGCTCGGCTCTGAACACGTTCATGGTGGGTAAGTCAGAGTTCTCGGGAGTCACCTTGGCCGTAGCTAGCTTTGTTCTACAGGTTCTGATGCCTGGCTTCAGTTATTCCCTCCCCATCGAAATATCCCTCCGAATGGTCTCGGGAGTGGTTCCCCTTGTAATGGGTTCATTGGTCAACTTACTGATGACATTTATGGAAGGTAGGGACAGTGAAGTCTCCACTTCTATCGGGAGCTCACTGATGGTGCTGTTTGGACTGTTTCTCCCTTGGTTAGATGGTATACACGAATCGCTAGTTGCATTTGCGGCACTCTTCGGTAGCTTGATGATTGTCAACATTGGATACGTGATATCCAAAGATTACGGGAAGACAAAATCCATAGTCACTAACTTCGTTTTTGTCCTCATGGGTTTTCAGGGATTGGTTCTAAGTTCTGCAGACTTCAATCTAAGGCTGATCTTCTCTCTAATTTTTGTGTTGCCTGCCATTCTTTCAATCCTTCTCAACACAAGGAAGGAGCAAGGATTTGAATTTCTCTCAGAAAGCATGGCATTGGGAGGTTCAATCTTCCTTGCACCAATTGAATATTTTGAGGTATCCGTATTCGTACTCGTCGTCCTCACTGCTGTTTTGGCACATCTCAAGTATGCACTCCGAGATAGGTCGACAACATCTGGTGTCAGCATCCTCTTGGGTCTTGCTCCAGTCCTTACATTCTTCAGAGAATACAGAACATTGACCATGGGTTCAGGAGATTTCACAATCGAACTGGGCTTTGTTCAGATCGTCCTTGTCACACTCAGCTCATGGCTGCTTTTGGAATCATTCAGAAGTTCAAATGATGCACTCCTCGAAATCAAGAGCTCTTTTGTGACGGCTATTGTCCTAAGCTTCACCGTTCTTGGTGGAGTCCCCGATTTCACTATGCAGACGTTAATGGTCTACTATCTTGTGGCTATAGCGGTCTTTGAGCTCAAGACACGATCCGTTTACCAGATATTCTCGTCCTTGGCAGTGCTCGTCATTCCTCTGTTCGGATTTGGGACTCCAGAGGTGTTCAATCTCCTGATCTTCTACCTTGTCCAAGCACTGATCGCGATCATCAATCTTGAGAGGAAGAGGGTTGATAACATCACTGATGCGACAAACTCTTACTACGGAATTATTATCCTGTCAAGTTTGTATGCGTTGCTTGCTCCATTTGGTGACAGCATTACTTTCATGGTAATGACAACAGTAGTGGGACTTGTTTACATCGGATATGAGGTCTTCACCGAGATTGACATCAAGCCGATTTCTCTAAGTATGCCTGTAGCGCTTATTCTCAAACTTCTGCAGGTATCTTTCTCTTCGTCTGCAGCCCAGTACATGGTGGATCTTGGGATTAAGTTCATGGGAATATCAGCCTCTATTCAGTTGCTGATGGCGGTTGCCTTCCTTGCATATTCCCGTACCCGGTCAAGCACCCCTACCGAAGTGGTTGCTGGGTTGTCTTTCATCGGAATAGTGGTTGGTATCTACGGATTATTCGACACGGTTATCGTAGGTCTTCCTCTCCTCATATCTAGTTACCTCTTGTGGAGAAGTTCCTCGGAGAGAAACCAAGTTATCGTCTCAGTGTACCAGTTGCTGGTAATCTCCTATCTGTACTTTAACAACCCTGCCTACGCAGCAACTGCACTTGCAGTCTTCGTCATCAACTTTGTGGTGATGACCATCCAAGTGGTCTCAACGAGCACCAACATTTACTCCACTCAAAAACTCTTGATGGGAATCAACATGATCCTCATAGGAACCTTTGTAGAGCCAGCACTTGCTTGGAAGGAGTTCGCTCCACAGGTGGTAGTTCCTTACCTTGACTACGTGTGGCTAGCGCTCCTTATCTTCTATGACATCATTGTCGTCCTAGATGTGAGAAGTGGCGGGTTCAACCTATTTGATACTGAAGTTTCAGATGGACTTGGTGCAATCATCGGGAAGAAGTTTACATCTCTCGAGGATACGATCTCCCTTCTAGGAATCATCCAGAGCGCTGTCTTCGTCCTTTGGGTTGGTATGGACTCTCTCGTGTGGATTGTTCCGATCCTTGCGGTCCAGGGGCTGATCATTCTTGCAAGCACAGTCACTGAGAAGAAGAGCTATGACGTGCCCAGTATACAGTTGATGGTTATTACCATGGGAATTCAGGTAGTTACGGGTGTGTATAACGTGCTTGCAGGTGGATTCTTGAGGAGCACGGATCTCGGATTTGGAACAATCGATATAGCGGCAATCGTATCGTTTGGTTACTTTGTGCCACTCATCATCGCGGGTATTGGCGTCATGTTCTCAAACTTCTCAGAGAGAAAAGAACCAATTCTTACGTCAGGTGCAGGAATTGTCATTTCCGTAATTGCGCTCGTACTGGCCCTAATAGCCTCCGCGAGTGGTACACCCGGGGTATTCCCTGCAATCATAGCGCTCTCACTCCTCGGTGTATCTGTGGGTGTCACAGCCAAGGAAAGCATCGGTGCAACGATCGGGACTCTCGTGTACTATGTTTCGGGGATGATTTATGGTCAGGTGCTCCTCAGTGCAGGGTATGACCTCTCTTCATTCCTCGGAGTATCGATGAACGGCACGAGCGTAATCCTGCTGGCTCTCTCCACCCTCATGTACTTCATGTCCATCTGGATAGAATCTAGTTTCGACTTGGGTGAGAGTTTTGGATCCGTGGTTACCATCACCATACTGGTGTTCGCGTTCAACGGTCTTACAGCAACGAAGTTCGTTACTGGAGCAGAGAAGATGCTAACTTTCATGAGCTTGGCCTTCTCCTCTAGTATGAGCTACTGGTACGGTATTCGCTATTCTCGTGATAGAATCCGTGATATCGGGCTGTTAATCCTGACCATTGGGTTCATCGGCGGAATTGGACTTGCATTCTTCTATGCATTCCAAGGTACGCTTGATCCACTGACTGCTTTGTTCTCGTTTGTCTCAGCGGCCATTGCATTCCTCTTTGTTCTGGGAGTAAGACAGATAAATAGGAATTCAGACCGGAAAGACATACTGAGAATATTCCTACCTAAGGAGCGGTAATCATGGATATCGAGGTCGCTGTCAATAAATTGAGAATTCCTGAGAACAGGGAGAAGTCCTACTCTTTCCTACGGGAGATTCTCTACGATGGCGACCTCGTGAGCAAACTCGAAACCATCTCTCTACTCAAAGAGAACAACATCGCTCTAATGAACGATGTCCTCGCTGAGATTGTCCAGACGGACGAGGATCCAGCCGTCAGAATGGCGGCCTACTCTGCTCTCACGTGGCTCGGCAAAAGAGAGGACTTCCCTGTTCTCCTCGAGGTTCTCATCATGGAGGAGGTAGAACTGGCCAGACTTACAATGCGTATGCATTTTGAGATTTTTATAGAAAAACATTCGATCTCATCCCATGATTTGTTAGAATTCAACATGACTAGTTCTATCAACCTTAACGAGTACGGTAAGTGCCCTGAGTGCTCGACCATGATCAAGAATTTTCCCTGCAGGAACTGTGGGTATGGTAAATTCTGTAGTATCTGCTTTGTAACGATTAAGGATAATGACTTCAGAACATGTCCAGAATGTGGCAGTGCCTACCATCCTTACCATATTCTTTCATGGTTGCAAACTCATAGCTTCTGTCCCGTGTGCAGAAGTGATAATATTGCCAAGTTGGTAGAAGAGTAATTATTAAGTAATGTACACTCCTCAAATTGTGAAAGTTGATCTTCACCTCCACTCTAAATACTCGTGGGATAGTAAGACTCAGATCGAGTCCTATGTACAGCGGGCTGAAGAGGAGAATTTTGGGGCAATAGCGATAGCTGATCACAATGATTGCAGAAGTCACGCTCACATCGAACGGATTCAGGGAGAGACCGAGATCCTTCTAATTCCTGCTCAGGAGGTATCAACGAAGGACGGACATCTTCTGGTCTATGGCTGGATAGACTCACTGACCACGGGTATTCCTATGCAGGAGACGGTTCTGGAGGCCAAGGACGCGGGTGCCCTCCTGACCATCGCTGCCCATCCCTACGATCTCCTGCGCAAGGGGAAAGGTGACCGGGTTCTGGAGACAGGAATCGATGGTATCGAGGTATTGAATGCTTCCATGCTAATTGGATATTTCAACTGGCTTGGCAAGAAGGCGGTTGAACGGACAAGTCTGTTCGGTGTTGGGAATTCGGATTCCCACCGATGCAGTGAGTTCGGAATGGCTTACACAGAGATCAAAGTAGCTACGAGTATCGAGGATGTCCTTCTCAATCTCCGAGATGGAATTCCCAGAGGTAGACGGCTAGGTGTGATGAGGAAAAGTAAGAGGTTCTTGCAGAGAAAACTCGGTCGAATACCTGAGGATTAGACTGTGGCTGTTTTTGCAGCAGATAGCTGATGTGCCCAAAGCTCATCCTTGAGGAGATCTCTGATAGCCACTCGGATGGCCTCACTTCTTGTCGGGTATTTCTGCATTCTAACAAGCTCGTCGAGCCCATAGAGAAATTCATTTGGGAGATGTACTGTTACCAATTTCATGTATTACTACTCCAGTAACTTCTACTGTCCTTATTCTTTTAAATCTTGGGGGAATACCTAGGTAATATCTCCGAATTATAGTTGTTGTTTTGTCATCTGTGCAAGTTGGGCTGTGATCTCGTCTTGGTCGTTCGAGAGTTCTTCTAGGGTGTTTCTAATCTTCTCTTTTTGTACTGAATCTGCAGTGGAGGCTGCAGCTCCAAGACACTTAATCGAGCTCAGTTTCACCGCACCAGTCTGGTTATGCGAGAGAGCGATTAGTGTCTGTATTGTAACATCTAGATTGTCGGAGTTGAACGCATTTTGGTTCTTCAGCCATCCCTCGGGATCCGAACCAAAGAGTGCTTCTTGCACAAATCCTGCCGACCATGGAGCCGTCGCCAGTAGCGTTACATCCTCTTCTGCTTCATCAGCAAAATACTCCGGTACTTCTTCCTGCTCGGGAGCTTCCGTATAGCTCAGATCTTCGGTGTGTACTGCGACCTCACCAATGCTTTGTATCGATCCAGATTCCTTCTGTTCCTTGATGAACTCATCGAGCCAAGCCTCTCTTACTCCGGAATCTATCTCCTCGGTATCACCAATCTGCCTTACTGCATCAACAACTACTCTTCTGTTTGTGTGGCAATCGCGGCAGACGAATCGTATCAGGATAATTCCATCCTGCTCTTTTGATTGGAGAAAATTAACCTCTTCTTCTGCTCCGCAGATCTCACAGAACCTAAACTCCATTGATGTATCTAGCGGTCTCCAAAACTCGTCGGACATGTGTGATTCTACCTTATGATTCTTAGGTGAAAAAGCTTACACCTGTCGATGGAAACATTCTACAAGTTGATCAGAGAATCTGACGAAAACAACAGGACTAGTAGAGCGATGTATACCGCGCTAATTGCGATGCGCACCAATGTGACGATGCCTACCGATTTGAAGAATTCACCCCATCCGACCTTGTGACCCGTCTCCTTGTACAGGATGCCAAGTCCAAGGACTCCAGGTGGTGCTCCTATGGGGGTCAGTCCTCCTCCAAGGTTGGTCCCGACGATAAGTGCCCATACCATACCTCCGATGTGGAGCTCGGGGTTTGTCTCAGCTATCTTTTCCAGAATTGGTGTGAGTGCCACTGCCAGTACAACATTATCTAATATTCCCGAGAATAGTGAACTGAAGATCAGGATCGCCAAAGCCGAAAGTATAGAGTTACCCTGAAGCCAGTTGTTCAGGACAAAGACAATAGCCTCAGTGATCAGATCCAGAAGTCCGACCAGTTCCAGACCCTTGATCAGGACAAAGAGTGAGGTGAAGAAAGCAAGAAGGGTCCAGTCCACCTTGGGCAGGATTTTCTCGAAGTTGTATCCAGAGGTATATACCATGAGAATACCTCCACCAACAGCGATGACGCTTATGTCCATTCCAACCGTGTCGGAGAGCAGAAGGAACAGCATGGTGACCGCGAAGACCAATCCTGTGAGCTTGAATTTGTCCTTGTCTTTCACGACATTCCACTCGTTGTATCCCGCGATCTGTATTCTCTTCTCCTCTAACTCTTCCTCACTGACTTCAGGGATAGGAACCATCCTGATCATCATGATCAGACTGACCGCGAGGAGGATGAGGGCGAGGGGTCCGGCGATGGCAATGAACATCACAAATCCTATTTTAAATGGTGTGGCAATAATTAGGTTGGTGATCGCTGATATGACTGTCGTCAAACCGCCCGTGTTGGTGACAACAATCTCCATGAGGATGTACGGCTTAGGATTATAGCCCAACTCCTGTGTTGCAACGATGGTCAATGCACCCACAACAAGTATCGCAGGGATGGTGTTGACGATTGCACTCAGGAGGAAGGTCAAGATCCCTAGAACATAGTAGAGCTTTTTCGGATCTCCCTGTGTGAACTTCAGGAGAAAGACCGATATGAACTGGAATATACCGACCTCGGAAGCGACTGCCACGATTAGGAGATTTCCAAACAGGACCGCAAGGATTAGGTAGTCCCCCGCTAGTTCTTCTGTGATAAACTCCTGTTGATCGAATACGCCGAGCTGCGCTCCTGCAACCATTGTAGCAAGGGCCCCCAGTGCTCCAGCCATATTCTTGTCGAAGCTCTTTTTCACAATAAGGACATAGGTGACAACGAAGATTGCGAGCATTGTAAAGAGGTGAAGGTAATTAATTTCAGACACTTTTCTCCCTCCTTAGTACGTAATGAACACGGTGATATTTGACTGGACTGCCACGAGTACCACATCCAACATCTCTTGATCAAACTGGTTGTCGCTTGTGACCTTTGGTGAGATGAACACCAGATCTGTGTCCATTTCATCGAAAATACTCGGAAGATCACTTTCGATCTCTCCAAATTTGACAATAACTTCAGGTCGTTTTCCACCTATTTTGACATTTCCCACGACTTCCTTCATACGTTTGACGAGCAGGTGTCTAAGATCCTCGTTCGAGTTTGTCTCAGAGACGAGCGAGGCCATATTTACCTTTTTCTGATCCATTAATATGACATACTCGATGTTGACATTCTCGATGTTAGGGAGGACTGAAACTGCCGCATGTCCTCCTCTCATTACCGTGGGAAGATCTTGCCCTCCGAGGAGGAAGAAGACTGCTTTTTTGACTTGTGAGATCCCCTTCTTCCCGCGCATTAGTACCCACGAGCCATTTGGCTTCTTCCTCAGGATCTGTAAGGTCACGTAGTTGAATCCTTCCTCTGAAATGGAGTCACGGCTCCTCAGGAGTGGAGGTTTGAAGTAGATTATTTGCGGTTTGTAGTCTTTTAGGATTTCAGCGACTGTGTTGGATATATTTCTCTCCCGGTCGACATCTGCTAGGAGGTAGTCCGTTAGGGCAGTTGCATCTGAGCTGGTAAGTTCACTCTCTGGGGTTGAGATCTGTCTCAAATCCCTGAGGGCGTAGAGCAATTCCTTCACAGTGCTATCCAGTACTATCGTCACGTCCGATTCCTTAAGCTCCTTGATGTGGGCCGAGTGGGCACGGATAGCGTTGACAAGTTCTTGGGGTGACTCCTTAAACTCATCAATGGAGTACTGTTTCTTGAGAAGAGTCTCTATGTTGTACAGGAATATCTTTAGAATATCCGACCCATATCGCTCTGCCATCTCTTCCCCAAACTTGAACCGGTTCTCGTAGTCATCGAAGTCGTCCGTGATCACACAGATCCTTTTGATTAACCTTCTGTGCTCTCCCATCTCGATCTGATCTGATTTCGCCTCCTCAATTGAGTCCTTTAGTGCCTGAAAAAAATTATCATCGACCATTGTGTCCAAGTTAAATTCATGTCAACCTGCTTATAAAATATTCTATTGGCTTTTTTCTTACAAGTTTAACGGGTGCTTCTCACAATGGTAAGCACGTCTTCATCTGCCAACTTGTGGTTAATGTGTACCTTTTGTCCATCATGTTTGATGCTCTTACCCCAGACCCTAGCGTATTTGAACTCCTTACGGAACGATCCGTGTAGCTTGTCACAGACATCACCGATACTAACACCGTTCCTCACAATCAGCGGTTCATCCCAGTCAGTTTCCCCACCGTGGGGCTTGAGGTAGATCCGGATAAGGTCCAATTTCTCCATGATCAGATCCTTGAGCTCTTCCATATTGTATCCCGTACCTGCAGAGATCTCCAGCTCGATTTCTGGGATCTCTTCCTTGACCTTTTCCCGAAGTCCTGGGGGTGCGAGGTCGACTTTGTTGACTACAACTAAGGATTTGAGATACACCCTATTCCCCTCAACGACATCGATGAGTTGATCTGTGTCGATGTCTGAGCGAATTGTGACATCTGCATTGATGATTCTGTACTCGGTAAGTATGGCTTTGATGGTCTTCTCATCGATCTTCGTGAGGTTGTAGAGAGATGAGACTGCGATACCTCCTCTGTTGGTCTTCTTGAGGATGACATCTGGCTTTTCCTGATCCAGACGGATTCCGAAATGGTAGAGTTCATGAAGGATCATCTCATATTGGTTTAACGCATCGAAGACATCAAGGACGATAAGAATGAGATCTGCACTACGCGCCACCCCGAGAACTTGTTTTCCCCTCCCCTTTCCTTTCGAAGCACCTGAGATAATACCCGGAAGATCAATGACTTGGATCTGAGCTCCGTTATGATCAAGAATTCCCGGAATGGCCTCAAGGGTAGTGAAGGCGTAATGGCCAACTTCAGACTCACGATTAGTTAACCGATTGAGGAGTGTTGACTTACCCACCGAGGGAAGGCCGATTAGGGCAGCGGTACTGTCCCCGCTCTTCTTGACGTCGTATCCATCTCCCCCACCTTTGCCCCCACTCATGATACGTTCTTGTTGCTCCCTCTTGAGCTTGGCGAGTTTCGCCTTCAACCTTCCGATGTGAGAATTCGTCGCCTTGTTGTGCTTGGTGATCTTGAGTTCGTCCTCTATCTCCTTAATCTTCTCAGCAGTTGTCGACATCTTCTCACCTCTGTATGACCTATCTTCAATTTCAATAGATTTAAGAAAATCGGTGCATTCAAACCAGAGTTTTAATCCTCATTTATTCTCCCGTACCTGTGGACAAGAAGGAGAGAATGCGATCACTTTACGACCAGACCTCTGCTCACTACGACGACCGGTACTGGGAAATTCAGATCCACAAGTATTCTGCTTTCGAGAAGGACTTCCTCACCAATAAAGCCCCGTTAATTGTGGATTCCGGAGGTGGTACGGGTCTCTTAGCTCGGTATCTCAACAGAGAGATCGTCGTAATAGATCTTTCAGTTGGGATGCTCAAGGTGGCATCGTCCAAGTACCCGAATGTCCACCTGATAGCAGCGGATGCAGAGAGGCTTCCGTTAAGGTGTGGATCCTCTGATCTTGTCGTGTCATTCAGCATGATACAGAATCTTCCGAATCCTGAAAAGGGAATCAGTGAGATCATCAGATGCTCCTCTCATGATGGAATAGTCACTGGTCTCTCAAAGATTATCAGCCAAGATCGACTAGTGGGGATGATCGATATGTTTTCTGTAGACTACGAGATAGTGGATTTAAGCCAAGAGGATGTTGCTGTAAGATTCACTCAGTAGTCCTCGTCTTCCTCTTCAAATTCAAAATCATCATAGTTGGGGGTCTCCATGATCTTGCGTCGCTCGAACTTGTAGTTCTCGAGGATACCCATTATACCGTTGATATTCTTAATGCGGGTCTGGTTCCTCAATATGACCTCGTAGTCGTGTATCGCCCTCTCGAAATCGATCGGGTTGATTATTGCAACACTCTCCAGAACTCTGATATTGTAGCTCTCTGCGTCCATCACTGGTATCTGGAAATCTGCAAAGACCTCAAGTGCCTCGGGTGCAAACATCTTGTCTCGGACAAAGATGATCCTTGGTCTCCGTTCGACAAGTTTTATCGCAGTCTTCGGACCTCCGCCACTCCCATCAAGAACCAGTATGAGATCCCCCTCGCTTACACGCTGGGCGTATATCTCGTCAATACCTGATCCCGAGAAGACTTTTAGAACCTTGAGTGGATACGCACCTTGCTGCAGACCGATCCATAACGCCTCTTGAAGGGACTTGACCTTCCGCTCAAGCTTCTTCTCTCTCGCTCTCGACTTCATGAGTTCATTCCGTGTATTGCTGAGTTCTCGGGACTTGTTGGCGACCATCTCCCTAGCCAAGGCCTCCCTGGTGTTCTTCTCCCGAGATCTGCGTAGTTCCCTCATCAACCGGTCTTTCTGATTACGTTCCCTCTCGATATCAGCTTCAAGTTTGCTTAATCTTGATCTGAGCAGAGCGACAGTGTATTCACTCTCAGCCATATACTTCAGGAGATTGTCCACCCTGTTGAGCAGTTGTTGACTCGGGCTCTCAGGTTCTCTTTCTAGTACCTTGACCTCGTGTTTTCTTCTCATGTTCAATACTGCTTTCCGCGCATCTGTTGAGTTCAGACCCTTGAGAATGAGGGCTTTGCTTAGATCGATCTCTGTACGGCTAAGTCCCTCTGTATCGAGATTCTTGAACCTTCCCGCGATCATCTTGTATCCATTGATGGCAGCGGCAAGGGCATCCGACTCGTGATTGTTGCTCACTGAGATCTGAGCCTCCTTTGCGAGTTCTCTCTTATCCAGCTTCGAGAGCAACGTATTGGGTGTCATGACCTCGGCCTCGAAGGTCGCTGCGAGCTTGTGTACAAGTTGCGGTGTCGGGCTCACATCAGAACAGAAAACAACAGGAATACCGTGATCTGTGATAGCCTGCAGGATCTCCCCCTTTGATATCTGACGCTGGGATAGTACCTCTAGTGCTCTCCCGTTCAGGTCAAGAATTGCAATTCCGACGGTGGTTCCCGGGTCAATTCCCACGAGTATCCGCTGCTGGTAGGAACGTACAGTCATCACCTTAGGGTTATTCTCCTTTCTGATGTAACGTTTTGAGACAGTTGGTCTTGACGGGCTGATGAATTTTACCTGTGCAGGTCTCAACCTCACATTGCTGAACATAGCAGCGATGTCCTTACGGTCCACGAAGGTGTGGAACCTACTGGATTTTGCCCCGTATTTTGTGGAGGTCATGACCAGATCATATTCTATACCCTGCTCGTCAAGTATCTCCTTGACCCTTGTTGTTGTTGCTGCCACCACTTCCTCATTCTGACGTGAGTATCTCGCTTGGCTCCATCCGCCCTTCTTATGCCTTCTGGGCTGTCCAATCTTGATAATCGTCTCGGACTCAAAGGGCTCTATGACTACTCCCTCTCCAATCTCCAGAAGCTCGATCATCGCTATTGCAGTCTTGAGTGGAGATCTCTTCTCCCACCCCTTTATGTGATGTTTCCGGATGAGAGAGGCGAGACTTACCATCTGGCCTCTGTGATCAGAGTTCACGTGTACGAAGCTTGAGATTGGAGGTAGCCTGTTATAAAATGACGAGAAGTCTTCGCCAGAGTCAAGGATCTCGTAGGGATTGTCCGTACCAATATACCTTGGTTTGAAGTTGTGCATCAGGTTGAAGAACTTCCTGCGGTCGATCCCCTCCCATGTCTTGAGCTTTCCACTCTTCGTCCTGACCGCCAGAGCTACTCTGACTTGGGTGTCTCCTGACTTGTTGGACATGGGGAGGATGTCGAAGGCAGCTAGGATCTCTGTCAATGTCTAATATAACAATAAATTGAACATTAATAATCCATCTCTTTCCCACCCATTATTCTCTTTTTTATAGCTGTGACATCTGAGTGTATCTTGAACTTTCGTTTGAAGTAGTTCGTCGTATTGAGAATATCCCTCTCAAGCAGTTCATCTGCATTTGGGTGATTTGTCTTCTCTGCTTGTGGGAAATCAATGACAGTGATCTCCGCGTCGTCATTGATGATGATATTGAATTCGGAGAGGTCACCGTGTATGAAGCCAGCATCCCATGATTGCTTGATGAAATCTAGTACCTGCTCGTAGACGAACTCAGGGTCGTCAATGGTATTGACAAGGTTGAGATCGTAGCCTTTAATATCCTCCATCATGATTATGTGCCTGTTCTGTGCGAAGGTTTTGGGAACTGGGAGATTATGCTCTGCTGCTTTCTTCAACCATTTGTACTCTGCCTCAGCGGACAACCTTGATGCGTACAGGGGAGACATGTGGTTCTTGGTTGAGGTGTACCTCCTCTTCTTTCTCACATGTTGGAAACTTGTGTAACCTACTCTATGGAATTTGAGCAGGTTCTCTCTATCTTGTGCATCAAGGACATAGTAGACTACAGACTCCTTACCCGTACCCTTTTCCATTCCTATGCTCCTGATCTTCCCCTTCTCGTAAAGGGCGTTGAGGGCGAGCGCATCATATCCGTTAATTGTCAGTTCATATCCGACAAAGTGACCGGTCCACCTCCGGATAAGATCGAGTTTGTGGGCTTTTTGTAGCCAGTATTCTGTCTTCTGCTCATTGAGACCGGAGTACTTCTGGATGATCTTGATGTCTACGTATTGACTGTGAATCATCCCTCGCTCTATTCCGTGGAGGACACGATTCATAGGCTTTGTAATCTCTTTAAGTGCTGCAGCTCCTATTAACACCTGAATAATAGAAAGATACTTGCGTATTTCATCTTTCCCATACTTTCTAATTCTTGTAGGACTCTGATATTATCCACTGTATGGTGTCGACTATTCCCTTCCCTGTCAGGGCAGAAGTGTCAAAGGCATTGATCTTTCTTCCAGGAATGTTTCTGAATCCGAGGAGGGTGGCGATCGACTCAGAGGACAATGAGTTCGGTAGATCCTGCTTGTTGGCTATGAAGGCGATGGGTACTCCAGACTCATCAGCCATCACGATCCTTCTGAGCAGTCTGTTAATGGGGTGAAGCAGACTGGGATTAGTGGAGTCAACAACAAAAAGAATGCCGTCGGCCTCTCTGATGTACCTCTTCCACTGATCCCAGTATGCCTCCTGTCCCGGTACGTCAACGAATACCAAGCTGACCCTACCGAAGTCAAACTTGTAAGGTGTGAACGCCAGAGTTGGCACCCTGTTAGTTGGTGTCCTTTCTCCTGATTTCAGGAAGTCTATGACAGTCGTCTTTCCTGCTCCAGAAATACCTAGTACAAGAATCTTGACCATACTTCCTGCTTCCCATTTACTGCTATTTATCACAGCTCTGAGCAAATTAGTACGGGTGTTCTTCGCACGTCGAGTAAGATAAACACTCTCCATAATTTAAAATAGATTTTTATTCTATTAGGTATTTCTAGAATATCCATTCACTCAGAAATCTGTGCTGTAGTTTTCCTTCATATAGTGTAATATCTGAAAGTTAAATTATTACTCGATATCGATGTCGTAGTTCTCGATCAGGAAAGCGATTGAGTCCTCGCGGGAGACATGGTGATGTGAGGGTATCTTGTTTCTCAGATACTTCCGCTGTTTAACCCTGTAACCTGCCCTCTCCATCTGTACTCCGACGTTGAAACCTATGATCCCCATACCTGGGGTATATTTCTGTCCTGGGATATCGATGTGTTCTTCAATCCCAAAACCGAAGTTACCCTGCTTGTCGAAAGCGGTGCTCGGGAGCTTGTATCCCTTAGCGTGGAACAGCTTCATCAGGAGCTCGTAGGCTTTTGGTCCCCTTACGGTTACCTTAGCGCCAACTGCCTGACCTCTTCTGATCCCCCACTTTCTCCAAGTATTCTTAGCGTAGGTCTCTACAGGTTTCTGACCAGTGATGTCTTCGAGGATTTTCTTCCCTCTGTTCAGTGGGTCACCTGCTACACCGAGGCTCATGTTAATCTTGATCGCACCGATTCTCGGTCTGAGCATAGGTTGTTCTGCCCACTCTTTCTTCTTTGCTTCAAGGATGTCCTTGAAATCTTCTTTTGCCATAACTATTCACCTCAGTGGATTGTGACTGCCGGTTTCTTGTCTCCGATGACGAAGACGTACTCCAGTGCAGTCGAGAACTCGGGGTTCTCATCGTTGTTCTCCTCGAGGAAGGATACCTGCGAGGCCCGTGGTCCATACCTCTTGATGATCTCGGTGATCCTACCGATCTTGCCTTGGTGGTGACCCTCTGTCACCATGGCGAAGCTGTCCTCGGACAAGTGGAAGATCTCTTGGATCTCCTGATCGGGCACGGTAATCTTGAGAGTGCCATTTACCTTGATCTCGGAGAGCCTCTTGTCATCATTGGGGAGGACGATGTTCCTTCCATCGTGGAAGGAGATCTGGGTCTTACCTCCGCGGATGCTCCTCTTGCCAGTGACCTTGACGAGCTTGGTGCTTGCTTCCTCCTCGCTGATCTCGAAGGGAAGGACCTTGCCAGACTTGTGGTACTGCACCCTGTAGTAGGTGTTGGTTGGTACCAGCCTGATGATGTCCATGTGACCTACGGGGAACCTCTCGTCAGTTCTTGGTCTGCCATCGACTTCCACTCTCTTCTTGGTGAGCATATACTTGATCTCCTTTCGGGTAGTTCCCAACTTGAGGACATCTCTCAGAAGGATAATCAGTGGCATAGATGCCTCTTTCTTGTGGGGTCCAGGGCTTATTCTGGGGACGAAAGTGTTTCCCTTTCTGGCAATCGGCCAAGTCTTAGGACTGGCGATCCTCTTTGTGTGTCGTGATCCGCCACTCTTTGTCATTCGTCGTCAGCCTCCTCTTGCTCATCCTCGGATTCCTCCTCAGATCCTTCGGCATCGGTGGATTCGTCTCCGGCCTCATCGTCCTCAAGCTCAAACTCATCGTCGGACATCTCGGTCTCCTCGAACTCCTCATCATCCATGTTGATGACATCCTCGTCCTCATCGATGAAGTCCTCCTCTGTATAGAGCTCATCGGTGTCCTTGACTCTTCTGTTGATAAGAGCCAACCTCTTCTTATCCTTGTGCTTACCAAATTTGATGAGCTGGAGGTTAGAGGGATGAATCTTTGCGGGGACCTCTTCGCTGTTGGTCTTCTTATTCGTGACCTTCTCGACAAAGACGTACTGCTTCTGAGGAAAGACGTGGGTGACCTTCCCCTTTTTATTCTTGTGCTTGCCTCTGGTGATGAGCACCTCGTCCTTGGGTCGGACAGGGATGGACCTGAAGCCCTTCTGTTCTCTTAACTCACGGGACAGGTTGACCGACATGAGCTTGTGCGCTTCGTGGAAGGGTACGTTCTTCTCGTACTTCCTCTGCTTTGATGGTTTCTTACTCTTTGTTCTCACAATCTCACCTCAGACTACGATGCTGGCAATGCTGCCAACACGGGGCCATCTGTTCACGGCCTCTCTTGCGATCGGTCCCTTTGCCTCTGAGCTTCGTGGGTCACCCTGTGGGTTGACAACGACAACTGCATTGTCCTCGAACCTGATGACCTCTCCATTCTCTCTAGTGTAGGGCCTCCTCTGCCTGACGACGATGCAGGGGACGATTGTCCTCCTCATGGTGGTGCTTCCCTTCTTGACGGAAGCGATGACCATGTCGCCGACTGTTGCTCGTGGGTATCTGTTCAGTCTACCCTTGTATCCATGCACTGCAATGACCTGCACGATCTTGGCACCGGAGTTGTCGGCGACCTTGATCTTGGTCCCAACCTGAATGCCGTTGGCAGACCTTACTCTTGGTGTTCCTGCTGATTTACGTTTTGCCATCTTCAGTCACTCCCTACTCTCTCGATCACGACGAAGGACTTACTCTTCGAGAGTGGTCTGCACTCCATCGCTCTCACTTTGTCTCCAGGTTTAAGGTCGATGCATGGAGGCTGGTGAGCGCTCACCACTCCTTTCCTCGACTCGTACCTGTTGTATTTTCTTACCAAGTGGTTGTAGTCACGTCGGACGACAACAGTGTGATTCATTTTGGTACTGACGACGCGGCCTTCGAATACACGACCACGTACTTTCAGAGATCCATCCCATGGACATTTCGGGTCCTCACAGACTTTCTCTGGTGGGTTGGCATCTACACCAATTGTTCTACTTTTTCTAGCCATTTTTCATACCTCGGGTATGTTGCCATGCGATACCTAATTCACTTTGCTTCAATATGTAGCCATTTAATTGCCGAGGTGAACAATTACAGAACCCTGACCTATCTGAAAGCCACATATCACTGTCAGGAAAAGGCATAGCACACGGCCATGTCAGAACAATTTCGGATTCATATCTTTAAAAGGAAGGTGAAAGATAACGCCCTACCAAAGCTTCAGCCTCCGCTTCCTCCTACTTCGGGGTAGACCCCTGAGGTACACGGCGCTGAATCTCAGCCTCTGTCCTCCAAGGACAACCTCCATCATCCCGTCCTTGGAGAGCATCTTGTAGGTCACAATCCCTTCCTTTGTCTGCTTGTAGATCAGCATGTTTTTCGTCTCAGCGTAGACGGTCACTTTCCCACTGAATCCTGTGGGGTGGGAGTGTACTATTAGAATTGTATTACGAAGATCCGATGCCAAGAATCTCTTAAATGATTTCAGAAGTTTTTTCCGGCTCTTGGCATCAGACATAGATTTTACTCTGCTCTGTCCATCTCGCCAAGGATTGTGTGAATCCTTGCGATCTCTTTCTTCAAGTGCTTAATCTCTCCGGGGTTGTCAATAGATCCACCCGAGGAGAGCTGTGACTTCAGGTTCATGAGCTCCTTGCGGGCGCCGTTGAGCCTGTTCTCCAGTCCTTCTCTGTTCTGCTTTCTAAGATCTCTGAGTTTCATTTCTCTTCCTCCTCTTCTTCTAGGTCTTCACCAAGGTCGATCTCGTCAGCCAGATCCAGCTCCTCGGTCTCGTCAACGAGCTCCAGTGCTTCATCCGGGATGGCGTCATCCTCCTCGATGTCCACGAGGTCGGGGAATGCTTCACCCTCATCCTCGACAGTCACTTCTGTCTCATCGAGTTCTCCGATTTCGTCGTCTTCTGGGAACAGATCATCTTCTGAGGCAATACTAATTTCCTTGGAGGTATGGGTAGGTTCAACAATGATCTCCATCTGATCAGGGAGGACAGTCTCTGGATCCATAATGGCAACAGTGATACCAAGTGTACCTCTCTTGATCTTAGCGATGGCGTGACCAACTCTGAGGAATTTCCTCTTCGCGTCACCGGTCTTAGCAATAAAGCCCTCTCTGAACTTCTCAACACGGGCCCTCTGTGAGGTGATCTTACCTGCAACGGTAATCTCCACACCAACGGATCCCTTGCCGATGATCCTGCGAATCGTTCCGTAAGCCGTTCTTCTGAAGTGCCTACCTCTCTGGAGCGCGGATGCCAACTTGGCAGCCATGACCCATGGGTTGAGCTCTGCGTCCTTGAGACTGTCGACCTCAATGGCCACCTTCTCGGTCCCGAGCATCTTCTTCACATCCTCAGAAAGCTTCTTAATGGTCTTACCCTTCTTACCGATGGCGTATCCCACCCTGCCAACTTTCAAGACAATCTTAGTGCCTTGGCTGTTGGAGGTGTATTCCATCTCTCCAAACTCTGCCTTCGCAAGCTCTTCCCTGAAGTACTCCTCTAGGAAGACATGCTGCAATCTTTTCTCAGTAAACGACTTAACTATATTTATCTGAAATCATTCTCCTGTAACGTGGTTTACAAACTCTATCGAGATTTACATTTTTAAAAATGAAGCGAAAGCTTACGCGGAGTAGACAGTCAGATTCCGTTAAAGATGCGATCTCCTAGAGGAAAAAAGGGTGGCCCCGAGAGCTTCGATTCGTGTTGGGTTTAGTTGAACTCTTCTACTGCAATCTCGACGTGTGTGAGGGTATTAATCTTAGGGGAGGATGTCCTGAAGGCTCTGTAGAATATTCTCTTCAGCTTCCTACCAGGGTAGCCAGAGGCGTGGATAATCTTCAGCTTGTCGACCTGAAGTCCCTTGAACTCTGCGTTCTTTTCTACACTCTCCAGGATCTCGAGGATCTTACTGGCTGCCTTCTCGGGGTACCTACCTGTGTGCCAGCCGACAAGATCCGATCTGTGACCGACCTTCTTGTGGTGCCTCCTGAAGGGAACACTCCTCTTGAGCTTGGTGACGTCTTCAAGGTATTCCTTGGCCTTCTCAAGTTTCATACCCTTGATCTCTCTGCAGATCTCTCGGGCGTGTTTGTGGGAGATGTCGAGCTCCCTGCCACTGGCGATTGCCGTCTTATCGGGATCTAACCCTGTTACTGAATAACCGAATCTAGGCATAATTCTTCTAACCTAATGCGATTCCCTCCGAGCTTATTAAAAGGATTAAGATATTTTACGAGGCCTATTTCAGCGGGACGTAGAGTGAGGATTTTGTCGCACCGATACCGGGTGCTGAGTGCTTGACGATCCTGCGGGGGTGTGCGTATTCCGCGAGGTAGTCCCCTACCTTGTCGAGGTTGATCTCGACGGGGATGAACTCCTTGCCGTTGTACACCTCGATGGTGAGTCCGACGAACTCGGGGAGGATGACGAAGTCTCTCACGTGGGTCTTCACGACGATCTGGTTTCCCTTGTTCTGAGCCTTCTTTGCCTCTCGGAGATCCGCGAGGAGTTTCTTCCTCTTGTGGTTCCAGTACTCTGGGGTAGTAAGGCTTCTTCTCTGCCTTGCTGGGAGAAGCTCGACGACCTCATCAAGGGTCATCTCCTGAAGCTCCTTGAGTGTTTTTCCTCTGTAGTGTGTCCTCTTCTTTGCTGACATGGTAATCTACAGAATTCAACTGAGTTCTCGTTTTTATAAGATTAGTGTTGAGAGACGCGTTGAGGAGAGAGGGGGAAAGCTCTTCGTTCCAAGCCATAGAAAATCAAATGATCTATAAGATGTTCTCACTGAATAGACTATGCTCACGGTGGGCAATCTACTGTTTTGTATCGACTAAATTTATAATCAAGGAGGGCGTAAGTGGAAAGTAATGGAATTGGCAAATGCCTTGGAGGGCTTAACTGAGTACTTCATGAAAATTGGACAGAATGTGGGGATTTCCGTAACCTACCCGTTCTTTGAGAATGCTAACAGGTGGGAAAGGAATGGCTCTGAAACTATACAAGAATTCATATCAAAGGGTGCACTGGAGAAAATTTTTAATGATTTTTTCTCCTTTGAATTTGATCATGAAGGCGAAACTTTGGATGGACCCTTCGGCACAACTATTTGCAAAATAGGAAAACTATTTGTTGAGATTTACTCAATTTCATGGCCGGAGGTTGAATGGGATGATGTCTATTTTGCCTATGCAATTTATGGTCTGGATGTTAGTCTAAGGGTTGGTCATGAGAGCTTCGGAACTCTATTTGATGAACCTTTGCTACCTGAGGATTTCCAAGAGAAATGGAAGCAGATCACGGGAAAGGATAGTGATCTGATCAGTCGATCAGAAGAAGATGAACTCATGATGCTCATCTCTCCCCCCTTAGTGGAAATTTTGAAGGATATAACTCAGATGGTTACAGAAGACAAGGTTCTAGAAATATTGAAGTTGGAGGAGGAGATGGATAAACTAAGAACTAAAGCCAAAGAAATACTCGACTCGTAGGTTGACTATTATTATATTTTTAGAACAGTTTCCATCGTTGTTTAAAGGCTCTTTGAGATGATTTATTAGAACCTCTTTACATAAATTGCGGATAACCGTGCCTATGCGCAAATTCGATATGGTGTAATAATTATTCATGAAAGGTGATACTGATGGAGGATAGAAGCTCTCTTACAGTAAGATATGAAACCAGTAAGTGTTGAAACTTTCTAGGTAGTATCAACAATGGAGAATTCTCATATTTTCTTGTGATTTCATACGTAACAACTATTTGTTAGCACCAAACAGTTCGACGAGAGATGAATCGAGTGATTTAGATTAGATTATCCCCTACACTGATTGTAGCATCTCTACAACCTCAGGTTCTAGGAAGGTTCTTGAAGAAAAGAATGTAGGGAAGGAGATGCATATCTCATGAATACCTTCCATATCATCAAGAAGATAAATTTTTAATTTTGAATTGACTAATTAAGTTGATCCTGTCACGTTACTCTCCTCGTCAATTATCGGAAGGTTTCAGGTCTTACATGTCCCAATTATGCTGCCATTAATCTCGAATTCGTGGCTCCCTGCAGTCACTTGCATGTTTGCATATTTTACAGAGTGGTAATAAAGAAAACCATGGCGAGACCTGATCAAAGGTGAGGGATTTTCAACACTTAACTTGTGGCTCCTCTGTACAGTTTTTGAATATAAATAGGGGAAGTGAATCAGTATAATTCATAGCGGTAGACAGAATCAAGTCCCTATAGGAGCAAAATTATTAATATGGCGTGAAAAGATGACAGTATGGTATTTCAGTCAAAGCGACTGCGGTTGGTAGCCGCTTGGATGAAAAGACATGAAAGTCAAAGCATTGACCAAGAGAAAACATTGGCAGAGGAAATTTAACGACCGTCACGACTGTAACAAGTGCTTCAGAGGATTCCGTAAGGGGAAATCAGTATATCATGGTACTAAAGGATTCAAGAAGGAACAGTCATGCTATATGAAATTTGAAGTATATCCTGAAATTGATTATACATTACCTTAACTCTAACCCTTGAGGGTGAAGTGGTATGGAAGATACCTGAATTTCAAGGGATGTTATCTGATAGGAGATAATTCTTGAGTTCCTAAAGTTGTCTAAGGAGGCTTTGTACCGAAGAATAATGAAGTATTTCTACCCTGATATCTCCTGCATTTGCATCAAATGTTTATAGGAAGCTAAGGGCATCTAAGACAGTTTTACATTAAGTCAAATTCATTGTAGAAATTAAATTCACTACTTGAAACATTAATAGTGTAATTTGCTATTAGTAATTTCTCATATTCCTAATTGATCAAATATACGTTTGTATCTTTTAAATGCGTTGTCTACATCATCATGGGTTATGATGATCGATAAATTATAATCTGCCTTCGCTCGTAGCCTTTTCAAGTTCTTAAACAGATTCTTCACATTTTTATTTGGTATCGAATTAATTACTAAATTATGAGAGTCATATTTGTCCTCTGTGTTGATCTGTAAAGACTCTCTGATCCTTAGAAATGCAGAATAATAGATTCTACTAATAATTGTTCTCCTAAATGCATGTTCAGTTTCTTTTTTCCAATCATAGTTGTTCTCCCTGTAAGCATGGTCACAAAATTCATAGAATTCAAATGGATCGAAACCTATTTTTGTTCCCTCCAAACTCCAATTGAGAAATAATCAAAATTTTCGTTAGGGAATATTTCTATGAATTTGTTGACTATTCCCTCTTCTATTCCAATTGGTTCAACATTGTCTGAAACTGTTATCCTGAAGTATATCTCCTCTTGCTCCCCATCATATGAATTCCATATTTCGAGACTATAGTCTATTGCATTATGTGTTTCAGCAAGATCTTTGAGTACAGGGATATATTGTTTGAGCTTACGTATCCACTCTGGATCATTGTGCAGGAAATGGATAACTTCCTGTGAGATCTTGTCTTCAGATAGATATTCCGAAAGAATCATACGAATACTTTGGTACTGGCTCTCTAGATCTTCAGACCAATATTCATCATGACCACAGACATACTCATCACTTTGAATGATTATTTCATAGTTGTCTAAGTGGTCAATTATCCAATTTCTATATACCTTATTTATGTAAGGTTTGACATTATGTTTTGCAGACATTGAGTTCCTTACAACTCGAAAACTATTCATCGATTTATTCTGAGGAGTATTGATATCGTCCCAATTTTGAGAGAAATCTATCTTGTAGCTTTTGATAGGTTTCTTCCGATGATACACATTACTCATTTTCCTGGCCCTCCACAACATCTTGTAATGTATTAATTAGATGGATAATTTCATCGTAATGTAATTCGAAGTTATGGATTGACATTTCTACACCATCAAACCCAACAATTTGAATCTGAAAAACTCTTAGATCTGAATTTTTCGTACCTAACTCTCTATACCTAACCTCTTCTATTTTTGGGAGAAGTCTATTTGATTCATATTCTATTACACTGTAGACAGAGTGGCTTCTGAATTGCTTGATAAAGTCTTCTGGTAAATTTATTTCATCCTCCTCACCTTGTAAATGGTTATCATGAAAATGTTTCCACATAACCAAACCCGAAAGAACATCAAGAAGATCGGTTATCTTGCTATAACCGAATTCCTCCATCTTGCGTTCTAATATTTTACTTTTATTATTTCTGAATCCAATTGATATAGATTGAGAGGTTGTATTAATTGTCATAATACTTGTCGATATAACTTGTTTTAGTAAGTCAAAAAGTGAAATCCAATGATCCTTACTTGGTAGTTGATTGTGTAGCTCAGATAGTCTTTCTGCTGTAGTCTTCTTCTTTGCTAATGAATTGATTTCACTCATGAGTATAGTTCCATATAATGTACCAAAATAAAAAATCTATGCAAATCCCATAGCGATGTGAGCGTCTCTTAAAATAAACTCCGAGTTCTATTCATTACCTTTTCAAAATCATATGTAGGCTCTTCTTAGATTTTGGATAATACAAGAATACTAAGAAATAACGATATTCCATTTCCCAATTCTTATTATTCTGCTCTTGGAAACACTCTTGTGAAAATTTCTGACATTGGGGAATCAGAGTGGGTTGCCATTATACAGAGGTATGTGACACCACCCGAGGAGTTGAGCCTTGACGACGACGCTGTGGACTTCAGACTCGAGAGGAGGTACACGGTCGTCAATGTCGATACATGGGTGGAGTCAACGGACAGACCTCTCACTATGGACTTGGTCAGCTGTGGCTACAAGGCGGTGTCCAACGCTGTGAGTGATGTGATCGCAAAAGGGGCTGAACCTCGTCACATACTTGTCTCCATCAATCTCCCCAGTTTCACCGAGGTCACTGACGCGGAGATGATCGTCCGGGGAATGAGCGAGGCCTGTTCTGACATGGGGTTGACTTATAGGGGCGGTGACGTCAACCAGCAGAGTGCAGACATTTCCATCACAATCACCTGCCTAGGTGAGACCAACGTCCGTCCGATCCCCAGACACGGTGAGCTCCAAGAGGGTGACGAGGTGTGGTGGTTAGGTGCGCCACTGGGATCTACGGGTGCCATCCTGTACCTGCTCCTTGAGAATATGGATTACAGCAAGTACGAGATCAAAGTGATGCGGTATTTCCTCAGACCAGCTCTCTCCTACGACTTCGTAAGTGTAGCGGAAGAACACAGGGAGCAGATCATCAGTTCCATGGATTGCTCGGACGGTCTCGCGAGATCACTTCACTCTCTCGTGAGAGATTCACCACTGGGAATCAAACTTGACCCGGCTATTTTAGATGTCGAGCCGTGGATAGAGGAGATAGCTGTGGACAGTGTTATGGTTGGTGACTTTGTCCTCTTTGGTGGAGAGGAGCTTAGTGTAATAGTGATCACTAGGGGACTGGATCTCTCGGACAGGGGATTTGTCAGGCTTGGAGAGGTCGTGAAGTCCCACATCCCCGTGTCTCTAAATGAGCTTGAGGTCCCCAACAAGGGCTGGCAGCACTTCTCTTAGATGCCGAAGTAGATCGGGACATTGATGTTGTTCACGATGACGGTTGAACCAGCAGCGATCTGGAAGGTATAACTGTCTAGAACTTGGCCTTGAGCTCGAAGGGTGTATCTCGACACCGACTGGGTGAGTGAGAACGAGGTCTCGGTCGTACTCGTCAGGTTGAAGGGATTAGAGACAGTTGTTGGTCCCCTGACCATCGCGAGTGTCCATTCGTCCTGTGTAATAGGGAAGTCGGATATGGGTGATGCAGGATTGATCGTGAGGTTGTAGGTGAAGATGTTCAGAATGTAGGTCGTGGCATCGAACTGGACGAGATCCGCAGATGCCCTGTAGTAGAGCGACACTGTTGATTGTGTTGTACGGATGTCCATATAGATCAATCCAGTGGCAATGTGGTCAGTCATCTCGGTGTTGATCATGGTGGTCTCTCCTACGTTGTTTCCGAGAAAACGGGAGGTTGACACATCCCTGAAGGGGCGGTCTATCTTCGCCTCAAAAAGCCCCATGTCGTTCACTAATGTGTTCGTTGTACCCCCTAGAGTCAGATCCAGACGGAGACGTGGAGCGGTGATGTTGAGGTCGTATGTAGCGTATTCAGAAGTGATACGCACATTTGATCTCGAACCTTGGGCAGAACCTACCAAACTATCCAGCTCATTTTTGATATTGAGGAAGATGAACTCCTGATTGGTCACCGAGGACTCTGCCTCGAAGCCGATCGCGACAGGGCCGATTCTCGAGTACAGTATTCCCATACCCACGACCATCATCGCGAAGATTAGTATGGTCGCGATTATATTCGAGACTGCCTTTCGCCTGAGAATTCTCATCTACAAAAGTATGTCAGCTGTATCTTAATTAAGAATTTCTCTTCGAGCTCACTCGAATAAATGCTTCATGGTTTGCTGGAAGAACTCCTTGGTCTCCTCTATCAGCTCCATACCCTTCTCGGTGATCTCGTAGTACTTCCTGTTGGGGTTCATCATCTGCTCGGTGGGCTGGATAAATCCCTCACGTTCGAGCTTGTAGAGGACGTGGTAACTTGTGACTGTCGCAGGTGCAAATCCGAATCGCTCCTTAATCTCACTTCTCAACTCATATCCATACTTCTTATCCTCCTTCAGAAGGACGAGAATCCAGATGAACAGGATGTCCGTTTGGAGCTTCTTCCTTAATCTCTCTATGGGTTTATATGCGGTTTTGTCCTCATCTGATTTGCTGGATGATGAATTGTTCACAAATTCTGTGGTATTGATTAATTCTTAAGAACTTTGTAACTCTACGGTTCAAAGGGAGGGAATTGAATCTAATTAGTGATAAGTTCCAAATATGTTCAACCGATGGGAAGACTTCAAATGTAAAGAAGTTTATAGTATGCTGTGAGCGAGGAGAGAGATATCTCTGAGATATTCGACAATGAACTTCGTTCCCATGTCAAACAGGAAGAGGCATCTGCTCAGGAGACCTTCTCTATCGCTGCAGGTCTACCGATCAGGTTTCATGAGGATGGGACGCCTGTCTTCGAGAGGAACGACATCATCCGACCTCCGATTCCTCTACCCGGTGTAAACTCTCCGGTGCTCTACCAGAACCTCATCCTCACAGAGCACAGGGCCCTCATGCCAGAGTGCAGGTTCAACATGATTGTCCTTCCACCTCGTGGAGAGGAGATTACTAGGTTATGGTTAGGTAAGTCGAAGGAAGATCCAAGGACGCATATCGGTTTTGGAAGGATCATTCAAGCAATGGATTCCACCTCCAGAATTATCCTTCAACGAATGTCCCGACGCGGTGTACCGAGGTATGGATACATCGATGACTTCGTGATCCTCACCATGTCGCACATGCAACTAGCTGTCATTCCTCCCGGATACGAGGTGGAGATTGTGAACTTCGGTACTAAAGCAGCTCGCTTCTTCGAGCTCAAGGCCAAGGAGGAGGTACGTGATATTGGCCAGATTGAAGAACTGGGTGGAATGGGGTACATTATGACCGACGACGGGAGTTTGAGACCGAATGAGAATTACTCTGAGCTGCCAATACCACGCTTTCAGCCAGGACTTGATCAGTTCAAGTTCCTCAAGAAACGTCCACTATACCAGATGTTCACTCAGTACCCACAGGGGTTCAACTTCATTGATCCTCCTGATCTTACCTTTTTCCACGGTGCACTTTAGGGTCGCGAAAAGATTGAGAATTCTCCAGAAGCTCTTGGGTACCTACGGGACGTATGTGTATACTATAGGTTCTCTACAAGGTTGAGACCTGATTTACACACTGGACAGTGGGGGATGCTCCTAAGCGCACCGGTGAGGTGCTCGAAGTGGTAAAAGTAGGCGCAGCCAAGACACTGTACCGCTTCTTCATCCAATCCGATCGGTGAATAACAGACAGTACATCCTGATCTCTCTTCCTCATCTGAGATCTCACCGAACTTACCCCTCGGAAGGGGGATTGCACCGAGATATATGGTGACTTCATGGCGGATACTCACCTCGACCTCCTCGAACTCATCCGTCTCGATCGATAGCAGATCGATTGGTCCAAAGTACTCCTTCAGGTCAGTGCTGAACGTAGAAAACGATTCGAATTGATTGATGAAGCTCTGGATGTCCGTCCTCTTACCGTCTACTGGAAAATCCAGTCCCCTTTCCTGGGCATCTATTGCGAGATTATCACATATTGAAAGGTTTCTCTTGCTGGGGTTGGTGACGAGAACGACCAGTTTCTTCTTGGCACGTGTGAGTGCCACATTCATCCTCCGAGGGTCTGTAACGATGGGTACCATCCTTGAGGTGATAGTAGAGAAGATGATGACGTCTCTCTCCGAACCTTGGTACCTATCCACTGTATCTATGGAGATACCCGGAAGAATCTTCCTTAGAAGAGCTACCTGTGCTCTGAATGGTGTGATGATCCCTATGTCCTCTCGCTTCGTGGAGGAATTCCTTAGCAGGTCGACAACTATAAGGGCTGTCAGCCATGCCTCCTGCGGATTTGTCATATTGTCGTCCTTGAGATAGGGACTGTCCAACGTGTAGACCGTGTATGGACTATTCGAGAGGATAGCGTTTTTCGCCATCTCGATTTTTTGTTTTCTGATCTCTTCTGCGCCCGTCTTCAGATCCCCATTGTAGAACATGACGTTGGGGAAGTACAGGATCTCATCATTCATTCTGTATTGATTAAGGAGCCTCACGAAGTGGTCTGGTGAGACTTTGTCAGTTAGTCGTTCGAACATTGACTGATCGAAACGGTTGTCCTTGGCTATGTCGGATCGAATGACCGGTGGAAGTTGTTTGTGATCCCCGACCAATACCACTTTGCGGGCGAGTAACATGGGTTTCAACGTGTCCGGTTCGGTCATCTGTGCTGCCTCGTCGATGACCGCATAGTCGAAGACAAGGTCTCGGTACTGATCCCCTGCAACTGTTGTTGTTGTTGCGAGAATAACCGTCGGTTCTAGTTGCATGAATATTCCGCTGAAGGTCGCGGGATCGTTCGGGAGGTACTCGACCAGCTCCTTGGAGACGGACTGTTCCCTCCCAATTCTGGTGAAGGGTATTCCACTCTCCTTGAGCTTAATCCCTATGTTGTCCACAGCCATATTGGTGAATGCACTTGCCAAGACCGATTTCCCCTGCTGATGAAGCTGGTTGATGATCTCCACAATCACCGATGTTTTTCCAGTCCCTGCAGGACCTTGAATCAGGAGAATATCCTTGGTTGCGAGTGCTGACCTGATGGCCCTGTTCTGGTAAGGATTATAGTCCTTTAGGGGATTACTCAGTTTAACCTGTTGCCACTCGATGGAGTCCTGATCAATTTTGGAACTCAGGCTCAGCTTCACGAGTTGCATCAGCTTGTCATCAATCTGTGTGGCCCTGTAGACCGCTCCTCTGCTCCTTCGATGCATACCCGGGTTGTTGGACGGTACGATACAGATCTCATCAGGGAGATAGTTTGAGGATCTCACCATTATTCTGTCCTCGGTGATGTCAAGGATGGTCAGGCTGTGGTAGTTAGTGACTACGTTGTGTAAGTCGTTGCGTGGATACCCATTGACGTAGTCTCCCCGGCGATAGATTGTCTTCGTTGCCTTGTACACATATGTGGTGATGACCCCTCCTATAGTCAATTCCTCAGAGAACTTCTTCTTCGTGAGGATGGCATGTCCGCTCTCTATCATTCTTTCAATGTCCATCTTCTCGAAAGAACCAGCCCTGCTGTAATTGTACTTTGCTCTGGTGTCGATATTCTGTTCCGCGTTGAGTGACTCCACCATCGAGTCCATGTAA
Source organism: Candidatus Heimdallarchaeota archaeon (assembly GCA_015522385.1). The sequence continues at coordinate 51,776 of WAMJ01000037.1, read as the reverse complement.
TCGATCTCGTGCTTCGACCAGCTGAGCTTGTTGCATTCGTTGCTCAGGTCACATACATTACAATCCCTCATGAACTCTGTACCTGCGCAGAGCTTTCTGCATCCGTCTCTCTGGAAACAGTATCTACATGCTTTCATTGCTTGTCCACGGAGAACTGGGGGGATGTACCTTCCTGAGATGGTGAGGTAGGTATAGTTCCTTGCGATGATCATCTCCCTGAACTTTAGGTTGGTAGGATCCATCATCTTCATCAAACCATTGCTCACGTAGAAGATCTTACCCACGTGCTCCTGCTTCTCACTAAGGAGGTAGAGGTAGTAATTCATCTGTAGGTTATGGGAAAAGTACGGTCTCTCGTCTGGAATCTTACTGGACTTGAGCTCGATGACCATGTTATTAACCTTAGCATCCAACTTCCCGTGCATTCCGTAGCGCCAGTTCTCGAAATCGACCTCTGACTCACCCTTGGCACTGATGGTGTTGAACACCTTGGCGTTCTGATCGAGATATTCCTTGATCTTGTTCTTGTCCAGACCGTTGGTGATGATGTCAACCTCGTTCGCAACAATGGCATTTTCAATTGCCTCTGACACTGGAGTCTGTAGGGAGACCTTCTGCGAAAACACATCGTGGAGGAGGTTTCCTTGAACCATCCTCTCCCTCTTCCCGAATTCATCCGCTCCCATGTGCTTGACGTAGACCTTCCTTGGGCAAGAGTAAGAGTCGACAACACTTGTAACTGGCACCAAATAATGGGGGTCAATGACTAGAACAGACCCATCTGTGACCTCGCCTATCTCGATAGACTTACTGTCTAGGTAGATCTGGTCAAATTCTTGTAGCAAAGCCAAGAACTGATCCCATATACACTCCTCCTGAATCGCTATCTCGAAAACTTTATTATCCCTCGAAACCACCGTGAGCTTATTCCCAACTATCTTCTGAATAAGCAAAATATCCTTCATTTACGGGAGTTTAGATTCGTATCTAATAATAATTCCTTAGGTGGTTTAATCTAATTAAAGTGATTTAGAGTTTGGACTGGATGTACTTTCTCACCATGGAGCTAACAACTTTGCCCTCTGCAGCTCCTTGGATCTCCGCCATCACTTTGCCCATGATTGTCCCCATCGCTCCCATCTGCTTTTGGGTGATGACATCAGCGAATTGTTCTCCAATCTTCTCGACCACTGCCATGACCTCATCCTCGGACATCATCTTTGTAGAGAACCTGTCAAGGGCCTCATGCTCGTCCATTGCCTTCTTCGCGTTGGCTACTCCACTGAGAATACCTTCGATTGCACTCGTAGGAAGTTCACCTCTACCGATCTTCTCGAAAGCTAGATTGAGGAGCTCGTCCGTTATGAAATCGGTATTCCCTCCCTTTCTCCTGATGTCTACAATTGTGCTGAGGATCGTCGTAGCGACGAGGGTGGCAGGGACCTTGTGGGTCTCAACGATCTCCTCGAACAGGAGGTTAGATGGGTGATTCTTCAGTTGCTCAGCGAGATCCTTTGGAAGCTTGTATTTCTTGACGTACTTCTCCAGTCTGTCCTCAGGCAGCTCGATTTCAAGTGTCTCCAACCTGTGGAGAATATCCTCGTCGAGTACTAATGGCGGGGAATCCGTCTCTGGGTACATACGTGCCTTGCCAGGAAGTGGTCTGAGAAATCCAGAAGTTCCGTCTGGACGTGGCGCTCTAACCTCAGGTGGGAGCGGATCTGACTCAAGCCATATTTTGAATATTCTCTTGGTGTTCTCAACAGAGAGTTCACCGATGTGTTTTGGACCGACAATTAGGAAGAATCCATCATCTTCTTCACACTTGAGCATTTTCCTGACCTTGTCGACTTCCTCCTGAGAGATCCCGAATTTGGGGAGCTCGTCGCTGTGCAGAATTCCTCCTGCGCCCGAAGTCACCTTGCAGACCTCTGAGAGCTCTGTTCCCACGCGGTAATTCGGCTCTAGCTCAAATCCGAGTAACCCTGACATCAGGGGTAATCTGGCACCTATGACGCTTCCACCAGATTTCAGTGCCTTCGCAACGAATTTAGCCTCTGTTTTCTTAAGGATCTTGCTCACGTCCTTGTAGGAAATCGTGTCGACCAAGTCCGAGGTGATACCTCGTCTTTTCCACATCTCGAGGAACTGGAGCATTCTTCGCTGTCGAATAGCTTCGTTCTTGACGTACTCAGGCAGCAGATCAAGTTCTTGGACGCCCTTGATCTCGATTCGGGTTCCGTCCCTGATCGAGACGTTGATGTCCTGTCTGATAGTCCCTAGTCCCCTCTTGACGAACCCAGTAGTTCTGAGCAAGGTGCCTATTCTCAAGGCCGTCTTCTTGACCTCTTCTGGCGAGTGCATATCGGGGCCTGTGGCGATCTCAATAAGTGGAATACCCAGTCGGTCCATCCTGAAGGAACGAGTGAGTCCTTTCCTCCCCGTATTCTTGCACGAATCTTCCTCGAGGTTAGCTTGGTAGACCGTGACCTTCTTTCCGTCGACATCAATCCACGATTCCTCTGTTCCAAAAGCGATCTGTGCTGTTCTTTGGAATCCGCTTGTGTTGCTTCCGTCGACAATAGTTTTGCGACAGACAAGGATCTCGTCAAAGACGCTGAGGTTGAAGAGCTTTGTTGCGATGGCTGTTGCTCTGAACAGTGCCTCTCTGTTGATTGGGAGGATGGGTTCCTCATCCAGTTCAACAAGACAGGTGGTGTCGTTGTATCCCTCGTAGATTGTCCTTGCTTTCTTGAGCTTCTCGAATGATGCTGCGATATCGACCTTTCCTGTCTCTCCAGACACTGCCCTGAGTTGCCTTTCGACTGTGAAATCTGGGTCGTCCTCACGAATGACTGCTGCACAAGGACAGAATAGTTTGGAACCATGTTTCTTAAGCTCCCGGGGGCTCTCAGCACCGAAGTACGGAGCGAGTAACTGCTGGTGGAACTCGAGACCGACGATCAGTCCCTCTTTCTCGTAATCAATTTCTGTAGGTGCATTTTTATCGTACATATATCTCACTCCTTGTAGTAATATGTCTTAGCGTTGATCTCTCCTCTGAGATTCGTAGTCATCATCTCCACAGTCTCCTCGGGGGATACTTCCTGTCCAAGCACCCATCCGAGCTTGACCAGGGCTGTCTCGGGAAGCATGTCCTCGAGATAGGTTACACCCTTCTGGAACGTGGTTCTCAAGGCACGATACACATACCTATTCGTTCTTCCGTAGAGGCACTGGCTTGTCATTCCCACGAACATCCCCTCTTCTAGTGCACGTTCAATCGCAGGTATCCACGATCGCTCTTTCTCATCCTCGGGGGGAAATGTCGGAACATGACCAAGCCCAGTTCCCTCAATGATCACGCCCTTTATTCCCCTGTCCGCATACCACTGGAGGATTTCAGGATCTGCCCCGGGGTAGATCTTCGTCAGAGCTACTTTCGGGTCGTATTTAACGTTGGCAATGACCTCCGCATCGGATCTCCGTTTGATGCTGGGTGAAATCTCTGTGATCTTTCCCTCGTAGTCAATCCTCGCTATGGGATGTGCGTTAATCGTCTTGAAGGCATCTCTCCGGGAGGTGTGCATCTTCCTGACGTTCGTTCCGGGTGAGAGCAAGCAGGTGTTGTCGTCTGTCGTCTCGTGCATGCTCACCATAACATGGGCGAAGTCACTCTTACCTGCTACTCTTGCTGCAGAGATGAGATTGAGCGCCCCGTCGAATGATCCCCTGTCTGAGGATCTTTGTCCGCCAGTCATCACGACTGGTTTGCTGAGGTCTTCGAGCATAAATGAGAGTGCCGCAGATGTGTACCCCATCATGTCTGTTCCGTGCATAATGACGGTTCCCCTTAGCCCTGAGTTTAGGTCCTTAACCACGGTCTTAGCCACATTCTGCCATTGCTTGTACCCTATGTCCTCACTGCCTAGCTGGTATAGCTGATGGATCTTCTTGAAGCTGACTTCATCGAAGAGCTCAGGGAGATTCACGAAGATCTCCTCTGGCGAGCTTGCCATGACCACGCCACCTGTGAGGTAATCTATCCTTGATGCGATTGTACCACCAGTCGCTATCATGGAGATGGGTGGTAGCCCCTTTTTCTGCTTCTGCTTAATCTTGGGGAAGTTCTCTATCTTGACACTCTCCCCCTCTTTCATCACCTTCATCGTCGGAGTCAGCTTGATCCCGACATTGTATCCATTCTTCTGCTTGAGAACTATCACGTCAGAGTCGCCGAGCTCTGTCTGTGGTAATAGGTTACCAGCAATGGTCTTGATCCCGTCGGTGAGCTCGATGAAGTCCCCGACTGCGATCGAGTTCTTCTTGAGGAAGTCGCGGACACCCTTCGAGTAGTTCGACAGCATAGCTGTGCTAACTTTACTTGAAGACTTGCCCTTCGTTTTTGATCTGGACGATGCTTTCTTGGCCATTTACAATTGTGAATTAACCGAATTTATTATAATTATTTAGGCTCTTCACGTCTAGCCCTGTCGGCTTTTGAAGTCACTCCAAATTGCACGGATTCGATCTGCAACGGCTCCGCTCCCAGTCGTCTCATCCTCGCTGACCTTGAACCTGTCCATAACGACAATAACTCCCTGATCCTCGTGAAGTCTGACGTTCTCTGGTTTGAAGACCTTGCTCAGTTCCTGAGCGAGACCGGGTAGGTCGAATGGTACATCTCCAAGAGAGACGTACTTGACCTCCGAGCTAGCAATAATGATCCTGTAGAATGACTTGGTGTCGGTCTGTGCATTGCTGAGAACGATATTTAGGTTATCGTCAAATCCCTTCAAGATGCCTGTGAAGGTCTCTCCGTCCTTGGTTTGCACAATTGTCTTTTTTCCAATGAAACTGTTTATTTCAACTTTAAATCCTCTGTTTGAAACGCTCACACCAAAAAATACACCCTGTCAATTTATAAATTCGCATAGATTTTGGAGAGAATGTATCTTCCAACAACTTTTATTGATAATACCGAATATCTGGGTTGTGAGCTTTGAGATATCCGAATGGGACGGTCTGGCAAAGCGTGGAAAGTACACTGTCAACGGCAAGAGCATGAGGACTCCTGCTCTCTTTCCCGTCGTCCATCCTACTAGACAGGAGATTGAGCCCAGCCGTTTGAGATCGGAATTTGGCTTCGACCAATTCATCACTTCCACCTACCTTCTGAGCAAGAAGTTCCCCTCCAATGAACTCCCACAGATCCACGAATTTCTCGGATTCGACGGGATCATCATGATGGACTCTGGGGCGTATCAACTGATGGTCTACGGAGATGTCGAACTGGACAAGAGAACAACCATGGAGATACAGCGGAAGGTGGGGACTGACATCGGAGTCATAATGGATCATCCCATTGGATACGACGTCCCCAAATCCGAAGCCTTGAAACGTGTGCGGACAACAATTGAGCGTGTCCATGAGTCCCTAGAATATATGGGGGACGATCCTGTGACATGGACTCTTCCGATTCAGGGTGGGAGGTACGTGGATTTAATTGACCAGTACCTTGATGATATCCTGAGCGATGAAGTGCTCTCTACGTACAAATTTTTCGCCCTTGGAAGTGTGGTTCAGGTCATGATCCGCCAAGACTACATCACAATGGCCGATATGATCATCACCGCACGGAGGAGACTTCCTGTAAAGTACCCGCTTCACCTGTTCGGTGCGGGACACCCCTCTATGTTCGCCCTTGCAACCTACCTTGGCTGTGACACCTTTGACTCTGCTGCATACAGTCTGATGGCAAAAGACGGTAGATATATGACAACCCATGGGACATACCAAATTGATGAGCTATCTGAACTCCCCTGTGTCTGCCCAGTTTGTTCCAGAATCGATGCTAGTACACTTCAAAAGACGAATAAGGACGAGCGGAGGCGACTGTTGGCCGAGCACAATCTCTGGGTATCTGCACAGGAGATTAAGCAAATCCACCTCGCCATCTCACGGGGGCAACTCCGTGATCTTGTCATAGACAGGATGACTTCTGTTCCAGGTCTGGCGGAAGCTACAAAGTTTGCCCTCGCAAAGGTTGAGGGCACCGAGGCTCTCCGATCAGGAATTCCCGTTTCCAAACCAGTTGCAATGCGGATAAGTAGCATGTACGATCTTGACCGTCCTGAGATTGTAATGATGTACGAGAAGCTTAGCAACATCATCAGAAGTACTCCCTCCTCGGAGATACATATTATCTTCCTGAACTGGAAGAGGTCACTGTACAAGAAGGTTCCCGATGAACATCTGTCCTTCCTTGACGAGAAGGTTCGAGACATCTTCATCGCATCTCCATTTTTCGGGCTCATCCCCCTTGGTATGAACGAGACGTACCCCCTCTCACAGTTCTGGTCCGATATTGTCTTGGAGGAACTCCCCGATCGCATTGACCGGCATCTCAGTATTCTCAAGGAGAAAGGAGTGAAGAAAATCTACGCTTACATTCAACCCGGGTGGGAGGATTCGCAGTTAGAATATCTCAGAACTAATTTTGAGCTAGAGCTTATACGTACCGAGAAAGTCATCACTGTGTTGAGGGAGAGGTTCTCCCATTAGTAGTTATGACTTGTAGATGCTAATGATGTCGTTAAGGAGGCTCATTGCATCCTCCTTAGGTCTCTGGAAGATGTTCCTCCCGACGATGGCACCGAAACCTCCACCTGCTTTTACCTCCTTGATCTCATTCAGGACCTCCTCCTTGCCCTTGGCTGGGCCACCTGAGAAGATGACAATCCTCCTTCCATCAAATGCGGACTGGATAACATGTGCCACCCTGTCCGAGAGGGTGTCAATCTTGATGTTCTCGTAGGACTTCTTCGCGGCTTCAAGCTCTACACCCGGGTTAGCTGGTGGCTTGACCTTAATCACGTCTGCACCCATCTGGGCAGCAATCTGAGCTGCGTAGGCGACGATGTCAACCTTGGTCTCGCCCTGTTTGGAGAGGAGTTCTCCCCTTGGGTAGGACCATACAACAGCAGCAAGACCGACAGAGTGAGCTTCCTGAATATACTGCTGAAGCTGCTCGAAAAGCACGTTCTTCATAGATGTACCCGGATAAATGGTGAAGCCGATTGCTGCACACCCCAGCTCCAATGCGTCCTGAACCGTGGATGTAATAGCAGACTGTGGATTTGGCGTCTTTACGAGTGAATCGTTGTTGTTCACTTTGAGAATAAGTGGGATCTGCCCCGGGTACTCACTGGCTGCCATCTGTATGAATCCAAGTGGTGCTGCGTAGGCGTTCACGCCTGATTCGATGGCGAATTCGGCATGGTACAGGGGATCATATCCCTTAGGATTTGGGGCGAATGACCTTCCCGGTCCATGCTCGAACCCCTGGTCGACAGGATAAATGACCATCTTACCAGTTCCCGCGAGTTTCCCTGTGTTCATCATAGTGTAGAGATTTCTCCTAACACCCGGATTAAGGTGCGAATAGTTCTTTAGAATGTCTTGTACGGCGGACATGTATTCTCATTGCCTATTCCCAGATCAAGAATATAAGTTTTTAACTGCAAACACTGATATTACAACTGATATTCCGTAAAAATCTCACTCCTCCTGATACTGTAAGACCAATATTATTATAGATTGAATACAATGTGTGCAATGTATGACACGCAGTCCTGCCCGCCAAGGTCCGAAGAAAGTATGGTCAGGGTACAAGAATCTGCGTGTGCCAGTGGAGATATTTGACGAGATCAAAGATTTCCTTGAAAAGAGGAAGGTCTCATTCCTTGAGGGCGAGACCCAAGATGTCAACAAACCTGACATCGAGAATAGATTAGCGAATATAGAGCGGAAGCTGGATGTACTTATTCAGGCTTCTACTGGTGAGAAATTGACTGCTCGTGAGAGAGTCAGGCAATTCCTAGTGAGCAACCCCCTAATTGACTACAGTACGGTCGAGATCTCCGAAATCCTCGGGATGGCAAGAGGAACCACAAGGCAGGTGTGCAGGGAACTATATCTAGAGGATAAGAACATACACCTTCTAGAAGGTAGACCTAACCGATATTACTTCCAAGACTAGGGTTAAGTATGGAATGAGGATGTGGAGCTATGGACTACTCTAACTTCATAACTATTGAAGAGCTTCATGACCACCTGGATGACTTTCTCCTCATAGATGTGCAGTTTGTTCTAGGGGACATAGAGGGCTCTGAACGTTGTTACACGAAGGGGCATATCAGAGGTGCAATCCACCTCAACCTTGAGAATGAGGTCTCGGGGGAGATCACCGAGAGGACGGGAAGACATCCGCTTCCACAACTGGAGCAGTTCATCTCGACCCTTGAGAGAAAGGGAATCTCCCCTGATCGTAAAATCGTGGTCTACGATAACTTCAATGGTGGAGCTGCTGCCAGAGTCTGGTGGATGCTTAAGACAATAGGTTTTCCACATGTATTCGTAATGGCGGGTGGTATTGACAGGTGGAAAGAAATGTACGAGACCACAACTGATATTCAGATTCCCGCCCCTATAAAATTAGATAGGTCTTCCTTCCCCGAAAGCTGGGATCGAGGTGAATTTCCCATAGTTAATGATGAGGACATCCTAAATGGAGATTTCGTTCTCGTCGACTCGAGGAACAGAGAAAGGTACCTTCTGCAAGAATCGGGTCCTGACCCTGTAAACGGACGGATTCCCAACGCTCTGAATCTTCCTTGGGGCGAGAATGTCGGAGACGATGGTTTGCCTCTTGGGAAGACTGAACTTCACGAACGATTCAGTCACCTCAGAGGAAAACAGATTGTCTTCTATTGTGGGTCTGGAGTGAGTGCATGTTTCAATATACTCCTTGCAAACGAACTTGGTTTTGGGATTCAGACACTATATCCTGGAAGCTATAGCGAGTGGTACAAGCGCCATCCCGAAAAACTGACCTAGGTTAGCATCTACTATCATAATCGATCAGCAATTACTATATTAGTTATCAGGAGTGAGCGTCTGATGATATAATTTTTATATTATAATTACACTCTCAAATTATAGTAATAAAAGAGGCATGAAAATGGAGCAAGTAGTTCATGAAAATTGTGCAATCTGGATGGCTATGGAGACTATTAGTCCGAAGTGGACAATTCACATTATTCTGGAGCTCATGACGGCTGGTGAAGATAGTCTCAGCTACGGTGACATCCAGAAATTGATCCCGGGTATCAACCCAAGAATGCTAGCCATAAGGCTCTCCTCACTGATTGAGAACGGTCTAGTCATCAAGATTCTTGAGAACCCTCACACTCCCAAGAAGGTGAGGTACAAACTGACTGACACGGGTAAGGATCTTGTCAGTATCATTATCCAGATCCGCCGTTGGGCGGTGAATAATCTCAAACCTAATGATCGTTGTTTGAACGATCAGTGTCGTCATGCCACCGAGATTCAGAAGTTCTTATCAGAACACCCTGAGAAACGAACTTTGGTCTATCTTGATGTGAATGAATGATCTGCTATGCGGGATTAATTTGTGCAACCATATAATAATTCGACATGTGTCATAGATAATTGCATAATTTATCTCAGTTATTAACCTAATTTTAATCGAATATTTTCGAAATTTTATATATAATGAATGCTAAGTACTATCAATTATATAGGTTGATAGTGATGGAAATGCGAGAACAGGATACAAAAGAGGTCTGTGGAATGACCTTACCAACGGAGATCATATCGAAGAAATGGTCACTCAATATCATAACTGAATTGATGAAATTAAATGACAATGACAGCGGAATGGCGGCGCTCAGCTATTCTGAAATACACTCTGCCATAGAGGAAATCTCTCCAAAGATGCTTTCTACAAGACTACAAGAACTCATTGAGTATGGGATTATTGAGAGGATTGACAATGACGTCTCACCCAAGAAAGTCAAATACCGTCTGACAGAGAGTGGTAAGGCGATGATCTTCATCCTCATGGAGATCCGTAAGTGGGGTAAAGAGTTCGGAAAAGTGAATGTCCGCAGGTGTCTCACTGATCGTTGCAAACATTCGATAAACCTGCAACTTGTGGCTGACTCAATTACGCACCCCGAGAACTTCTAAAGTTCAGAACAGATATTCAGGTATCTTGTTCTCCAGAATGACTTCGGTATTTGAGTTTCGGAGTTTCTCCAGCCACGTCTCTTGGGCCTTGGTTAGCTCGAGCGAAGGGTTTCCTGACAGGATTATCCGCTTTAGATACTTTAGCTCTACAATATCCCTTGGCAGTTTCTCCAAATTGTTGTTGTGCAGATAGAGATATCTAAGATTGGTGAGGTAGAAAATGCCTTTGGGTAATGATGTGATATTGTTATTTGAGAGGTCCAAGAATCTCAGATTTTTCAGTGTGAAAAGGTTCCCATGAACCGAGCTGATCTCATTACCGGAGAAGTTTAACCTCGTGGCATTTTTCAGGTGAGATATGTCGTTTGAAATACGTTTGATCTTATTCTTAGATAGATTAAGGTGTTCTAACTTATCAAAACCTTGGTACGAGGTTGAACGTGAGATTTGGTTCTCGGACAGATCCAAATTTAGCAGATTTTTCTGGAAATTAAACGGCTCCGGGAAGTTTGAGATGTTATTTCTAGCCATTGAGAATGACTGTAAAAAGGGCATCTCCTCAATACCTCCGATCTCAGAGACCTTGTTGTCGTCGAAGATGATCTGTCTAATATTCGTGATCTGTGACAGGGATTTCGGAAAGTGCTCGAACTCATTGTGGTTCAGGAAGACCTTCCTCAGTTTCCTTAACCTGATGAACTTGTCAGGGAGTTCCTTGATCCTGTTGTGATTGAGGTAGAGGTAAAGGATAGAGGAGAAATTGCAGATCTCTTCTGGAAAGTGATCCAGATTGAAGTGTCCCATATTTAACTTCATCAATTTTCCCTTGGAGAAATCAGTATCGAAATTGTTGACTACAGCGTCTATATTCAAACCTAGTCGTTCGAAGATGATTTTCAACTGTCTGTAATCATCGATTTTTACCACAAAGTAATATGATTGGTTTCTTTTTAAAATTAAAGGTTAAGGAACTAGAAATAAGGCAGGGATGTAGTGAAACTAATAAGATGTCTCTGCAATATCTGGTTCACTCACTGCATATTTCCTTCCGACCTTGTTCCTGATCCACTCCACGTCCTCGGGGTCACAGTATACCCTTATCATCACATATCTCTGCCTATTGCCAATCCCAGAGATGAAGGTCTTGAAATAGCTCGTTGACTCAATTGCCTCCGCAAGGGAGATTGAGGTCTTGCCTGGAACAAGGCTGGCATGCTTGTCATAGATATAGATGTGACCCGCAGTGAACTCTGCATGGTCAAGCGTGGACATGGGATATGTGTTCGTGACATAGAGCACCGGTTCCTTCTTACCCAATTCAGTCGCAGTTTTCTTGATTTCATTGATGAATTTCTCGTTTGCTATGAGTTCAGAACCCCGCTCAAGATCAGAGCTAATCGTCTTGACAACGTTCTCGGGAACAATAGATTCCCAGACCAATTTGGGTAGCTGTCTCCTCATCAACCTCTCACAGTAATGCCGTGCGAGTGCTAGCTCGGGTGATTTTGATGCCATAATCTCTCCCATTACGGTGTATTCGTTGATATCCTTGTAAAGTTCGAGATCTTGGGTTCTCTCCGGTAGCATCATCGGTTCTGCAGCATGGTCAAGCATCTTCCGGATAAGGATGTCTGACGCACCACTCGCCTTGTGGAAGTAGACTCCTCGGTACATGTAGAACCTGCCGAGAAGTGCCTGAAAGATGTCGTCCATGACCTTATGGTTGTAGTGTAGTGCTTGCTCCCCGTCATGCTCTGCAATGAGAGTGTTGCTGATGATCCTCGTGGAGGCTACCGTACCAAAGTGAGTTGTACCCGCATAATAGGAATCCCTGAGCATAAAGTCCATTCTGTCTGCTCCAAGCGCTCCTTGGACTGCAGCCTGCAGGACTCGATCCTTTCCCTCCCACAGGTTCTCGATCTCCTCGGGTGTGACGCCACATGCTTCGATGAGGGGTCTGAGGTGATCTGACTTGATCATTTTCATCCGGTGGGTGTCATGTCCGTGTGGGTTGCCAGGATATAATCTCCTATATACCGTATCGTCATACGCATGGGAGAATGCTCCGTGGGCAATGTCGTGGAGGAGACCTGCGAGTCTTGCAAGCTGAACCTTGTGCTCCATATCCGGGTGATCCTTGTAGATCTGCTCTGCGTAGAGGCCTGAGAGGTGCATCACTCCCATGACATGTGCCAACCTGTTGTGAGTACCACCAGGGAAGACAAGCCTCACTCCGCTGAGTTGAGAAATCCACCTCAGGCGTTGGACGAAGGGAGAGTCTATCAGCTTGTTTTCTTCCTCCGAGAGAAGAATGTAACCGTGAATTGGATCTCTCACTGCTCCTTTTCTTTCTGTCATTCAGTCTGTATTTCGTAGTGTCAATTAATTACTTTTTGGATGGTTTTGAATTAGTACTGATGCTGATTGCCAGCGTCTGCTCGTGTTCCGCGGATAATGGTCTTTCCAAGTACCTTCCAGATGTCCACATATCCTCCCTCCTCCAGTGTGATGTCCTCGGGTAGGGCTGCCTCGAAGGTCTCATATGTCTCGGTGTCCATGAGCTGGGCAGAGTCAGGTGTTAGAGAGAGTACCTGAGCGACCTTTTTCTCGATGATCGGGATCATGTACTTATCGTCACCTGGTGCGATAATGTTCTTCTTACTTCCAGTGAAAAGGTTCTCTATATCCATCCTCACCTTTGCGTGTCCGTGTTTTCCTGCCTTACTGGTCTTCGCGCTCTTGACGACGTACACTTCACCATCGTGGACGATGTAGTTTCCGACCTTAATGTTATTGGCCTTGATAGGTCTGACATCTGATTCTGACATAAAATTTCCTCATATCTTGGCTATAAATCGATTTCTCTCGATTTGCTTCTAAAATGCACTACCGGGGACTCTTTTTATAGGTTATTATTGAATTAAATATGAATACTCCTGAGTCTGGGTGCCATATTATAACGAGATACTTTTAAATTTAGGTTCTTGCCTGAGAATTAGAATATGAGCAGTGCTAGCAATCAAGCAGAGATACAATGGAACACTCCCCGCTCTCTGTGGGTTCTCCTCTTCCAGTTCTTCTACTCCCTATTGGCAATGGTTCCCATGTACTACTACATGAGGGATATCGAAGACTTAGTTAATGAGACGTATGTCCCCATGACCTTCGTCGTTCCGATTTTGTCCAGTCTGATTCTCTTCATGATGATGGTTCTTCTGGACGACGTATACTGGTACCAGGAGAAGAAATATAGTGCACGTGACTTTTTCAAGGCCGGAATGAAATCAACCATCTGGGTGACACTTGTCTTCTATGTCATCTTCTACGTGATAATGGGGTACTGGTTGAACACCAACTTTCCCGATTACGCAGGATATTACAAGTCAGATTTTGTCCACAAGTTCTTCATAGATTATGGTGTCTCGATGTCTGTCGTGATTCTTTGGACGGTATTTCGTTACTATTTCTCCAAGAATAGAGTGACTATCTGAAATCTTATCTGCACACCTCACATCGTCACCTATGGAATTTTCCATTGAGTCAAGGGAACGTCTGATCCAGCGAGGGAGAGTATATCTGGATGTACTTCATGCTCGGACAGAAGACGGGATGGGTGACTTTATAGTGGTAAGTATTGGTTCAGGTGTAGGTGTAGTCCCTGTCACCAATGACGGACGTTTCCTCATGGTAAGGGAGTATCGAATTGGGGCTGGAGAAGAGCAGTGGAACTGGCCCGCTGGGGGATTGGAGGAGGGCGAGGATGTTGAACAATGTGCTAGGAGAGAGCTCATGGAGGAAACAGGATATCAAGCTGGAGAACTTACCTACATAGGGAGGTTCAACTCTGCTCCATCCTATCTTGAGGGTGCTCTCCATTATTACCTGAGTACAGATCTTACAAAAATCAACTCCATGCGGGATGAGCCTTTGCTTGTGGAGACCAGATTGTTCAACAAGGAGGAAGTGATGAAGTTAATAGCAAATGGGGGTATTAAACATACAGGCACAATAGCCGCGTTCTTCCTAGCTCTAGAACATCTCGCTAGCGCGAATGAATAGCTCAGTTTATTAAGAGTGAATTGAGCCTTCAGATATAGAAGTTCGGTGAATCATTATGACAAAAGGAACACCATCGAGAGGAAAACACAACAAGAGAGCAAGCCACATTGTCTGCAGAAGATGTGGTAGCAGATCCTACAACAAGTCACGTAAGCAGTGTGTATCTTGTGGCTTCGGTAAGACAGCAAAGATGCGAGTCTACAAGTGGAAGAACACCAAAGACCACCGAGACAGATAATCATTTTTTTAATTCCAAGCAAGAATATTCACTGAATGCAAATAACTGATTCCTTCCTCGATACTCTCACCCACCTTGTAGGAAGCTATGGCATCGATCGATCATATATAGCTTTCAGATCGGGGCATTGGCTCAGAATCTCTATGGCAATGAATCTTAAGCGTCAGTTAGATCTTGGAAACCCTGTAGGAGATACATTATGGGACTTTAATGGATTCGTAACCAATTGTTTCGAGGACATGGGTATCCAAGTGAAGATTTACCAGTCCAAAATTCGGGATACCACTGCTCGTAAGACTCAGGCTCTTGGAAACAGGGCAATGTCCTCTGATGTGATCCTGTTCGACCGACCTGAGGAGTTTGTAGAATCTATCAACAGTGCGATCGGTAAGGTGATGATGACCACGACCGCGGGCACTTTCGTGAGTTACCTTCCCGATAACGCGGATGAGCTCTTCGATCTCCCTCTGGGACCAGTTGCAATAGAGATTGTGGATGCGGTTGCTAGACATGACACTCCTTGGAACTCGCTGATGTATTGGGGCTGGACATTTGAGAGGGGAGAGGAGCCCACAGAAGTTGAGGGGAGAGGTGGGATCTCTGCTGTAAGTGGGTGGAAGGCATACGCCAGGTGGATGCAAGGTTACCTACTTAGCCCAAAGCCCAATGCTATTCATCCTGATATTCGATTGATACCGCATCTCATCAAGGACAGAATGTCCTCCGCTAGACCCTATCTTGAGAAGTTGGTATCAACAGAGGAGAACGAGAATATCAGTGAGAATTACCTATCATTTATCGAGGTTATTGACGAGGC
This sequence comes from Candidatus Heimdallarchaeota archaeon, assembly GCA_015522385.1. The sequence continues at coordinate 36,606 of WAMJ01000037.1, read as the reverse complement.
GATCCCTCGTCTCGATAACCTGATCATTCTCTATGAGGAGGAAGCAGAACATTCGGCTCTCCGGAAAGGGATAACGGACGTCTATTTCTCAGTTCAGAAAACTCTTCCAATTTTTAAGTCCTTTAAGAATCTACACCATGATTATGTCCTTCAAAGGAAGAGAGTGATTGAATGAATCGAGATCACTAGTTAGATATACAATATGATTGGGAATATTTAGAACTAAAACTAATAGAGGAACGTCTTAGGGGATTTAGGAACTATTATCTTCAGCCATGTTCGCCCTGATCTTGGCCATGGTCTGATCAAATTCAGCGACCTGCAATTCGATGTCATCAGGGTAGATGACCTTGTAGATTCTGATGAATGGGAAATCACCGGGCACGCTGGTTCCAGGATTAGCTAGGTATCCATCGCTCCTAAATACTTCCTTGAAGTAGGGGGGTATCTCCAGGACATTGACATCCTTAAGGCTATCCGCGACAGTGTTTGACCACCCATTCCGGTCAACGAAGGGTGAGTCTCCCATGCCAGGTGACTTGTAGGCCATGAGCTGGAAGAGTGTACTGTCCGCATACTTGCCCATATAACCCTCGTTTCTGGTGTAGTAGTCCTCCTCAACAATTCCGTACTCTGGGGTGTACTGTTCTGAAATCCTAATCATCCAGATGGATTTTCCGATGTCAGAACCAAAATTCAGAAGACCTCCTGCTGAGTTGATGAGAATGTACTGGACATTGTACTTGTACATCAGTTTGATAGATGCTGAGGTATTCCACATGAGCATGGTTCCTACGGTACCGATTTGAGTAGAGTTTGTCGTAGCATTATCCACTAAGCTCGCAGTTTCACCGAGCGAAGTTATGTAGTATCCGTAGTCCCACCATGAGAGCATGATTGGTGGATTTCCTGGTCTGTCTTCAGAGGAGTTCTGTGCCCACAGCTTGTAAGACGTGTGTGTCTTCATCCACTCAAAAGCCTGAGGCCAATCAGCGAAGGAGTCCTTGGGTGACTGTCCTGGGGTCAGTTCGGGAGAGGAGAACCTCTGGTCTGCAGCGTTAAGTCCGTTGCTGATAATCGAGCCGACGAAGATCAGGATGATGAAGTAGGTGATGATGATCTCAACCTCACCGATCTTCTGTGTCCTTCTCAACCTAGAGGCTCTCACACTTGTCTTGTTAATCCTCTTGTGAGCGATCAGACCGTATGAGATAAGCAGTTGATCAATAGCGAGTGCGGTGAGTAGAACAGCTGCAGGCGCAAGAAGAAGCATCAACCTGATCATCGACCCACTGAAGTAAATTGAAGTCAGTCCAAGCGTCAGGATGAAGAGGTTCTTCTCAGTCGGCTTTCTAATTGCCTCATATATCCCAATTGGAATGAAGAAGACCATTGTGTTCATATTGAAGTAGAATGAACCCCATGAAAGTGGCTGGTGCTCTGCAACCGAGTCAATCAATGGAAGTTTGTTCCTATCTCCAGGGAGAAGGACGGAGATGAACTTATCTCCGATCTTACCAAGGAAACCAATTGAGACCAAGAGAGCAGCCAGTGCAATGGCGAGAGCTAGTATCACAACGAATGACGAGATAACAAGTCTCCTGAATTGTTCTGGGTTCAGATCTCTTGATGCATTCTGTATGATTCCGAAGACCATCATGATGAGGAGGATACCCAAGGGACCTAGACCTTCTGCATCAAGGAGGAAACCACCCGAGATCCTTGGGAGAAGTATCATAAGGGAGGATGCGACACCGACCGTCATAGAATACTGCTTCAGAAGTCTCGCTGAGTAGTTTCCTGTCATCACAAGTACGAGTGCGTAGAGGGCGACAAGATCGTATCCAAACCTGAATGCACCCCATGAGGAGGCGAGTAGGGCAAGTGCGACTCCTGCCTTGATCGCACTCCTAAGATCATCATGATTGAGGGCCTGGGAGAAGTAGAAGAATGAAGCCACTGTGAGCAGAACTCCAATGGACTCGTTATCTACAAATCCAGCAATAGATCTTGAGAGGTATGCAGGTGTGATTGACATAATGATGGCTGCAAACAAACCGGCTCTCTCAGATATTAGTTCGCTTGCGAGCCTGTAGATGTAGAGTACTCCCAGTGTCCCAAATATGACCGGAACTAGGAATGCAGCAAACTGCAGACTGACCTTGAACCCGAGTGCGTTCAGGACAAGGTAACTGAAATCGACCATGAGAGGCACCATAATGTACATCGTGCTCCCGACTTCCCTTCCGTATGGATACCATGAAAACATGTCTCTCCACTTGAAGAAGGCAATCAGACCGTTGTTCAGAATGTAGTCTGCACTCCTAAGCTGAAACTGTGGATCGAAGGCCTTAATCAGGGGATCCCAACCCTTGAGGATGGGATATAACCTCACGACCACAGACAATGTGAGGATCAGGAGAAGACTGATCCGATTCGTAAATTTCTGTGGACTGATCTCAAATTCCTTGACGTGCTCCTGAACCCTGTTATACTGGTTCTTGAGCATGTCTTTGAAAGCTTCCACAACGTTGATTTCTTTTGACATAGTACGTTCTCTACTCCGTTTTTCGCGGATATTATCTGCTTTAGGTAATTCGATCTTCAATTCAGGTCTTAAAAAGTGTAAGTAACTGTGCGCGTCAACGAGGAAATTTCATAATTGGAAATCTAGGGGATGAAGTATATAGAATGTTTATAATGTACGAAGTCAATTATCTCTCTGTGAATGCGCGCAATGCAGGAATTCTTGTATTCTTCCTTCTGTTGATGCAGATAGCTAGTGTATCTGGAGAGGGGGTATACGAGGTCAGTACCTTGACTGTAGCGATCTCTGGACCCACATCTGTAGATGAGGGAAGTTCGGCTAATTTAACAGTCACCGTAACAACAGACAACCTAACTGATGTAAGCATTGAACTTCTTTCCACTGCGGGAGAATTCGGGATATCTGAAAATGGATCAGCAACTGACATAGTTTCTGTCAATGGAACAGTGGATCTGCTGTATACATGGATCGCCCCAAGTGATCTGGTTGATGTTGTTATGGCAGATATTACTGTCAATGTGGAAGCAGAGAGTTTGGTTGCGAACGACTCATTATCAATCACCGTGAATCTTGTCGAATACGGTTTCTCAGCTGGATGGAATGTGCCCGCGGAGGTTAATCAGGACGAACTTGTACCAGTCAAGCTCAACGTGGTCGATAATGTCACACTTCTTCCTGTTGCTAACGCGGATGTGGCATTCCTCACTGAAGTTGGTGTCTTCGAAAATGGTGAGGACTTGGTCAATGTTAAGACTGATTCCAATGGAGACGCCACAGCATCACTAAACCTCTCACAGGCTGTGCTTATTTCCTCGACACAAGAGGTTGCAATATCTGCTACCATTGGGAAGAACAAATATGCCCCCCTTGAGACGGAAACAAAAGTGCTGGTTACGAGAGTTCAGATCGCAACGGTAGATATCTCTTCATCGTCCCTTGAGATCGATCAGGGAGAATCAGTTTTCATTACTGTCGAGACCAAGATCAACGGACTACCTTGGGAAGGTGCCACTGTTCAAGCAGAGGCCGATGGAGGATTCTTCCCCAACGGTGACTCCTTGTACAAGGCTGCTACTAATGCCTCGGGAATCCTCGTTGTTGAGTGGAGCTCAGAAGGTCTTCCTGACTTGACCACAAATACAGTGTTCAATCTGAAGATCAAGGTGATCTCTGCAGATTTCGATACGAATGAGACAACCTTTGAGGTCATAGTAAAGCCAAGTAACATTTCTGTTGTATCGCTGCCTGATCTGAGTTCAACTGATGCTGTTCCGTTTAACATGCTTTGGGGAACTCTGGCTTTATTACCACTTTACAGGAGGAAGAAGAGATGAGAGCACTCAGAAAGCGCGCTGTTTCACCCGTCATTGCAGTAGTGCTCATCATAGCCATTACTGCGAGTGCGGTTGGTGTAGTATGGGTTCTTATCAACACATACACAGACATCAATGCCAGTATTATCGTCGAGGACGTGACGACCGTCTATGACTACAACGATGATGGTAGTATTGACGGGATGTTAATAATGATAAAGAGCCAGGCCAGTACCTTCAAGGTCAACTACGTTGTTCTTGTTGGTGGTTCAACGGTGTATAAGTGGCACTTGGCATCGGACTATGGGAAAGAACTAATAAGTGGGGAAGCAACTCCCATACGAATTTATGCGAACTCTTCGGCCGATCAAATAACGGAGGGGGAGTACGCGATTGGACTGGCGCAGGATCTTAGTGACATCGCCTATGCCAAGGTGAACATCGGTGGTGAGCTTACTACTCCTTCTCCCTTGAAAGTCAATGTGATTGGTGGTGGGAAAGGAGTGCCTGGGATGGCGTTAACCTTCCTCAGACAGGATGGTCTACCCTCAGGTCTTTCAGGTATATCAACTAATGCCCAAGGTGTCGCCACTGTCAATCCACTTCCTTCATACTACAAAATACGAACTGCAGATAACCAGATCTCAAAGTATTTCCACAGCGCGGAGAATCGCTCTGTCACTTTCAACTCTGACACGGGGGACATAACGATTAAGGTTCTCGACGGTTCAAATGCTCCGATCTCTGGAATTACCGTCTACATCACCGATGAGAATCGGTTGGAGACTGGATCATCTGGGGTCACCAACAGCTCAGGGATGAAAACCTTCACCCTTGGGCGTGGAACTTATTTCTTTAGGGTGAATTACCTGTCCACTGACTATTTCTCATCTGAGATCTCGATACCATTGGCGCTAGGCTCATCGAACCTGCGGACAATCAAAGTTGGGAATTCTGATCTCGGAGGAATAGGGCTGTTTGCTGATACTCCAATTGGGAGTGGTAAGCTCATCAGATTGTATACTGAGAATAATGTGAGTATGAACAGGTATGACTACTCCAACTCCACTTCCGAATTCCAATTCTCTGGTATACCCAGTGGCTTCTATAGGCTCAGGCTTGATTACATGGCTGGAAGATTCTGGAGTACCGTTGTGTCTACGAGCGATCCATATGTGGAGGTCAACTTCGGAGGCGGTGCTCTGAACATAGAGGTTACTGCAGGTGGTAACCCACTTCCTAGAGGTGTTCTTACAAGATTATACTATTCCTCTAACCGGAGCACTTATTCGTACGACTACCTCAACTCTACGGGTTGGGCAGAGTACGGTGGAAGACCTCCAGGTGAGTACAGACTGCGCATTGACTGGCTTGGAAAGTACACATACACAAAGGCATTCAACCACTCTGACCCTACACCAAAGACCCTTGACATCCCTGGAGGAAAGCTCAACGTTCAGGTTCTGGCTGGTGGTGACCCGCTTCCTGGTGGTGTGCTTGTCAGGCTTTACAACGCCAACAACCGAAGCACCTACCGTTATGACTACCTCAATTCCACAGGTTGGGCAGAATTTGGTACGATCCTCGCAGGTGACTACAGGCTCAGGGTAGACTGGTTAGGTAAGTATACCTACACCATGGCATTCACACATACAGATAATTCACCCCAGTACATAGGAATTGGGGGTGGTAGACTTGATGTTCTCGTCACCGCGGGTGGTGCGCCCCTTCCGGGAGGTGTGTTGGTACGGTTGTACAATGAGAATAATAGGAGTACATACAGGTACGACTACCTCAATTCCACGGGTTATGCCGAATTTGGGACAATAATTAGCGGAAACTACCGACTGAGGGTTGATTGGCTGGGTAAGTACACCTACACCCAAGCGTTTAGCCATCTCAACAACACCGCCAAGACGGTCACAATACCTGGTGGACCTCTCAACGTCAAGGTCCTCGTAGGTGGAGCGCCACTACCAAGTGGAGTACTACTACGACTCTACAATGCTAACAACCGCAGTACCTATAGGTACGACTACTCCAATGGCACAGGTTGGGGCGAGTACGGTGTCATTCTTGAGGGAGACTACCGACTCAGAGTTGACTGGTTAGGCAAGTACACTTACACTGTGGCCTTCACTCACACGGATGGTTCCCCAATCACGGTCAACATCCCTGGTGGATACCTCAATGTCAAGGTAACAACTGGTGGTTATGCTATACCAAGCGGAGTTCTAGTCAGGTTGTACAATGAGAACAATAGATCTACCTACCGGTACGATTACACAAACGGCTCTGGTTTCGCAGAGTACGGTGCCATACTAAGCGGCAACTACAGACTGAGGTTAGACTGGTTAGGTAAGTACACTTACTCAATCGCGTTCACACATGCGGACTCCTCGGCCAAGACTGTGGACTATGCAGGTGGATTCTACAATATCACCATCACCATAGGTGGTAAACCGATACACGATGGTGTATTGGCCCGACTCTACAACTCAAATGGCAGATCCACATACCGCTATGATTACACGAATAATGGTAACATGACCTTGGGTGCTATCTTAGCGGGTGACTACATGATCCGTCTGGACTACATGGCCGCTTACACCTACTCTAATGCCTTCACGTTCGACGGAAGTCATCTCACAGTTGATTTTGCAGGATTCGGATACTTACCGATCAAGGTCACCGACGGTAGTGGTAATGACTTCGGTACGAATACACTAGTAAGGCTGTACACATCATCTGGTTCATACACAGGAAGATACGCATACACCAATAGCACGAGCTACATTACGCTTGTTGATATCCTAAATGGAACCTACAAGCTCCGTGTCGGCAACGACTACTCTGATGCGTTCCAGACAAAACTTGGTCTTACTGCTAATATCCCTGGACCTGTTACCGGTTTGCAGGATTCCAACGGGACGTCTGGTGGAGTACTCGTGAGGAGGAAGAGCTGAAAATATGAGGGGAAAATTCCTTCTAATCCTCTTACTCTTGGGATTTCTCCCGGTGATGCCCGTCAGCTCTGCGGATCTTGACGGCTCTGCGATCAGCTTTGACACCACTGTAGTCGGTTCTGGTACGGTGGTCAAGGTGACTGTTCAAGTGGCGAACTCTACCAGTCCACAGATTGCTGGCGCTCTCGTCAGCCTTACGGTTTCAAGCGGTTCGTTCAGTTCCAAGGGACAATTTGATGAAATATCTGCAGACAGTCGAAGCCTGACGGGTTTCACTCCTGCAAATGGTAGTCTCTCTGTCTCATGGATAGCGCCAGAAGTCAACTCAACAGTTCCTGAGATCTCTGTTGGATTCTCCGCCGACATCTCCACATCATCATTCAGTGGATTGGTGCAGAATACTCTCGATGTCAAGGCAGGGCTCACGGACATTCAGAACTCAGAACTCACACTCCCTTCGAGAGTCTCTCCTGGAGAGAACTTCTCCATCTTGGTGACCGTCAAAGATGCCATTGGGACCGTACGTGAAGGTTATGACGTGTCTGTTGATGTCAGCGATGGATCACCTGTCAACTCGCAAGGTGCTGTTTCCAACCAGAGTGGGAAAGTCGAAATATTATGGACGGCTCCTCTTCTCACAATAGATACCCCGAACCTTACGCTTTCGGTACGGGCATTTATCAGCGCCTCCAGTCTTGTGAACATTACCCTCACAGAAGAAGTCGAAGTTGTCCTCTCGAATAGCTCGTCGATCAATGTCGTCATGCCCACTATCTCCGAGGTGAATGAGAAGAGCGACAACGTCTTAAAATTTGGGTTGTTTGTTGATGGTCTCTCACCTGCGACAGGAGGAGAAATCCAGCTCCAAGTGACTGACGGTCTTTTCTATAGATTGAACACCAGTACGCTCGGATTCGTTGATGATCTGGGTTTTGTCTATGTTAACTGGACTGCCCCCCAACTTCCTGATATCCAGCCTCTGGATGTCAACTTCCGAGTAGAGGGTCGCTACGTCAACCTTACCATTGTCGAATACATTAATATCACTGTTGTACCCGTCATTGGAAACCTTACTCTAGAGATAACCGTCAAGGATCAAGTGTACAAGCAGAACGAACAAATCGTGATCGATTACTTCGTCTACGACACAGACACCCTTAACCCAACAGGAGGTGTTGTCATCTTCTCGACCGCAGAATTCGGGTTCTTCCAAGAGAGCGGTCTTAACGAGATACTCGTGGAGACAGATTTGAGAGGAGAGGCACAGGCAGTTCTTAACCTGACGGAAGCAGAGTTGGTTGTACAATTACAAACAGTGTCTATATTTGCCAATGCATCTAAGCTAAAGTACAACCCATCTTCTACCACTATAGATGTGACGGTCGAACGTGTGCCTAAACCTGATCTCAAACTGGATCTTGATGTTGACACCTTAACCCCCCTCAATCCAGATGACACTTTGGAGATTGGAGCGACTGTCCTCCATAAATCAGGTGAATCAGCATCCAACGTTACTGTTGAGATCTCTGCTGATGCAGGGGAGTTCTCTAATGGGGAACTAGTACTACGGGGTGTCACGGACTCTTCAGGGAAAATCACGTTTACGTGGGCGGCCAAGCTCGACATAAGCGTTAGCACGCTAAATGTCACATTTAGTGTCACAGTGGTCTCAGATAACTATTTTGATGATCCCCTTGTATTCCAAATCACAGTGATCAATCCAACTGCTACCTCAAGTAGTCAAAACATTGACACCGCAGATGCTAACAAGGAGACCAATACGACCGTGGCTGTTGTCGGAGCAATTGTGACGGTGGCAGCAGCTGGTGCAGGTATTGCCGTAGTTCTCAAGAAAAAGCAGTAGTCTATGGAATAATTTCAACCCCATTCGGTATTTTAGGGTATTTCAAAGATTCGAGGGTCATCGACCCATCGCCGATCAAGTCCTGAATTCTTTCAGAAACCCTCTTGATCTCATCTATCAGGTGCTTAGTGGCAACACATACTGCGTCAAATCCCTTGTTCCCCCAGTGTTTCGTGAGGTTGGTGTACAGGCATCGACCTCCACAGATATCAAGGTACTGGCAGCTCTTACATGGATTATTAATCTCAATTTGGTCTGGCAGTTCGTCAGGCTGTGATTCAAAGATATTACCTAGTATCGGGAAGACCAAGGAAGGTGGAATCGGACATGCAGTAACCCTCCCGTCCGTAGTCACCGCAAAGAAATCTTTCCCCGCTCCGCACCTCAGACCGACCTTTTCTCCCGCGATAACAGTATGTGCTATGCCGCTGAGCGGGGCGATGTTGTGAAATCGTCCTCTTTGAAGTTCTTGAACCCACCAGTTCACCAGCTTAGTTATTCCTGGATTGTACTTCCTATCCCTCCACTCCTCGAACTCATCAACCTCGTTACCCTCGGGTATGTCCCACATAGCGTTCAACTGCCAGTGAACCGTGTCAAACCCCTGATCGATCAGGTGCACGACTTCTTCGTAGATTTCCGACCCGACCGAGACTGTCATTCTAGCCACAATCTCACCCGTATATCCCAAGCTCCTGAGATATGATTTTGCAGAGATCACCATATCATAGACGCCTACTCCCCTGAATCTGTCAGTTGTCTCCTGACGTCCATCAATCGAGAGGAGGATGGTACTGAATCTGTTCACGTAATCCTTTGTGATGCGATGGATAAGTGTGCCATTTGTCTGGAGCATGAACTTAGATGAAGAGAACTCATCGATGATCTCCTTCATCCTCTCCCAGCGTATGAGGGGTTCACCACCGTAGAACGCAAGGACTGGGGGTTGATCATGTCTCTCTACGAATGTTCTCAGCTGATCTAATGTGTAATCGAGGTCTACAGACATGACATTAGGCTCTGGCTCTTGACCACAGTAACTGCAGGAAAGATTACACCTCTGGGTCATAATGAGATGGTACTGCACAATTTGCTATGATTTATCAACCATTTTAATCATGCCCTAGGGGGCAGGTTCTAACTGTCCGATCAACAAATTCACCTAGTGGATTGATTGAAGTTTCCGTATTATCCTCACAGTGGTTGAAATAGGACAGGTTGACATGGTTGAGTAAGTTCCCTAATAAACGGATAATCCTAGTGATAAATATGGTTGAAGGAACAAAGATCATAGCCGAGATTATCATTTCCGCTGTAGGAGTCGGTGTAAGCGTCAGCAAATATGTAAAGGCTGCAGTTAAGAAAATTGACGAGTATCATGGCATCCGTGTATTACACCACCCGATGGGGACTGTTATCGAGGCGGATACCATTGATCAGATCTTTGAGGTCTCGAAGCTCGCCCATGAGGAGATCTTTCGTATCGGTGGGAAACGTGTAGTCACACAGATCCGTATAGACGATCGAAGGGATAAACCCCGTGAGATGGAAGACAAGGTCAGAGCTCTTGAGTAAGACGCGATCTTCTCCAAATTCGTGAGAGATGAGGATGAGATTCAATATTTATTCTTATAAATGAGGAAAACTCCTGACATTTCGTGAGTCAGGATAAGATTGAGGGTGTTGCTGCAACCCGAATGAAGCTCCTTGAGCTGAGAGCCAAGAGTAAGCTTGCACAGCACGGTCATGATTTGCTCAAGGAAAAAATGGACGCCCTAATCATCGAATTCTCAGATATTCTACAATTGGTGAAGGACGCGCAGAGTGAGACTGCTGAGGCTATGGCAAATGCACATAAATCACTGAGGTTGGCTGCAATGAGCATGGGTAAAACGACCCTGCGGAACCTCGGAGTCAATGCTCCCGAAACTCTCACGCTCAAGACCTCCACCAGTAACATCATGGGTGTGAAAGTCCCGAAGTTAGATCTCACGGAGAAGGTTGTGGATGTCCCATTTTATGATGCTGAGACGACAACAAGTAGTTTTGATGTAGCTATTACGAACTTCAGGAAATCTATTGCTTCTGTGATCAATCTAGCAGAGAAAATTGCCACCCTTCAGAAGTTGGCATACGAGATCAACACGACAAAGAGAAGAGTTAATGCACTCAATCACATTACAATCCCAAGGTTGAATAATACTGCTAAATTTATAGAATTGACCCTTGAAGAGGATGAGAGAGAGACCTTCAGCCGTCTCAAGTTCATCAAGAAGAAGATCGAGGAATCCAAGGAGGCCGCACAATGATGCTCGAAAGATACACAAAAACCGTTGTTGGAATGCCAAAGCTATCGGCAAACCTACATTATTTTGACATTGAAATCCACGAGGAAGGGATTGCAGGATTCTTCATGTGGAGAACCACTCAGCAGAGATTCTGGTGGAGTAAGCTCACCGATATGATAAAGAGGTCAAGTAGAAAGGTTAACCTTGACGAGATCAACGAGAAATACAAGTACTCATTCTTCATCCCTTGGAAGGAGATCCAAGGTATAGTCACATATGATCATCACCGAGAGATCATGATCAGAACGACTGACAATCTTTATACCATTCTTTTCAGACGTGAGAACATCCTGAACATCTATGTTAAGGACAACTATCCCAAGATGGTCGAAGCATTAAAAGCAAGACCAGAGCTCGCAGGCATGATCTTCAGCAGGGACACTAAGAAGATCAAAGAGTCGATCTATGAGGGGTACGATGAAAATACCCCTGATCTGGTACCACAGTACCGTTAAATTCGGCTAATTAAGGCTTTAATCTCTTCACAGAATTCAGGATGGACGAACAGTCTACTGTGTTCACCACCCTGAACCATGTAGGTCTGTAGATTCTTTATTCTCATACCCCTTATTTGATCCCACACATCTGGCGCTGTTTCCACATCTTCGGATCCTAGCAGAACAAGTTTCTGTATACCTTGGATTTTCTTCAGCTGTTTCTCCAGTTTCACGTCATTGAGTGAGCGGAATCTTATGGAGAAGAAAATGAGGTCAATCAGAGAGAGGTACGGTTGCACAATGAAGTGTTTTTTCATGACTCGGTTTACTGTGTCCCTGATGTCCAGAAAGATTGAGTCAAGGATGAGTCCCCTAATCTCAACTCCCTCTCGTTTGACTGCGGGAACTGCCAGAACAGAAGCGATCCCTCCCATTGATGTTCCAAAGACTACGATGTGTTTCCAGTCACGTTGCCCCATCCACTTGAGAACTGCTTTCACGTCCTGTGATTCCTCAATCCCAACTGTTACACGGTAGTTTGCTGATGACCTACCGTGGTTCCTCAGATCCATGAATGCAAGATCGTAGCCCAGTTCTTCGAAGCACTTGGAATACCACTCCTTCATTCTTCCAGAGTTGTCAAAATGTCCGTGGACGACAAGAAGTACACGATCCGTATTCTCCTTGTACCAGAGCTGGATATCCTGCCCATCCTCAGTACTTACTCTCTGGCTTGTATAGCCTTCCAGATCATCGTATGGGAACTTCCGTGGTATCCTGAACAGAAGTTCGGAGAATAATAGTGGAAATCCGAAAATGACAAGAATTAGGATGATCAGGATCTCGATTAAGGCGATTGTTCTTCATCCTCCAGGGCGGTCTGGTATCCTTCCTCATACGAGACCCTCAAAGGCTCCTTTGTCCTGGCCATGGTGAAGCCTATCCACGCGGTTGTGCCGAAGAAGACAAAGCTCCCAATACCTACGGGTACCGCGATGGCCCAGTACTGGTTGATTCCGAATTGGAAATTACTGCCCATCATAAGTGGTTCTGCTACGAGATAGTAGAGGTCCCAGACCAGAGCTCCGAGTGCGATCAATAGTATGAGAATACCTTTTAATGTTCTCATACATCCCTTGTATATCACCTGATTATAATCTCTTCGAGTACACAACAGACATCCGTTGGAATCGAGATTATGCAAACAAGATTTATAATCTGGATATTATGGACTAGAATTATGAGTCTCGGTAAGGCTTATCTCACCCCGGAATGGACGTACTTAAGCATCAAGGGGATTTTCAGAACTATACTCGGTATCACCTATGATGTCAAGTCTTACGGGAAAGAGAACCTTAAGCAACTCCCACCAAATCAGGGATTCATCCTTGCAGCCAATCACGGATCAATTGTCGATGCATTTGTCATGGGGTTGGAGGTTGACAGCCACCGTGTGAGATTCGTCGGTAGGCAGAGAACTCTATGGTCAAATCCCGTCTTCGGTAAGCTCAATGATATTATCGGGACAATTCCCGTTCCCGAGAGGAAAGCAAAGGACAAGAGTGCAGTGATAAGGGTGAGTGTGCAGGCACTGAAGGAAGGGGCGTGCATCGGGATATATCCTGAGGGTGCGATTCTTCGACGGAGGAAAGCGTTCAACGGGAAGACCGGCACTGCTCGAATGGCTCTTCAGGCAGGCGTTCCTATAGTCCCTGTGGGTCTTCTCGGCACAGATGGTCTTTGGCCGTACGGTGCCAAGATGCCGAGGTTGGGAAGACCTGTGAGGATGTACGTAGGTGAACCTCTGTGGTTTGACAAGTTCCACGGGATGCAGGACAACTATGAGGTTGTGAGGTACGTGACCGACGTTATGATGAAGGAGATCAGGGCCTTGTCTGGGTGGTATGGTGTTCCAAATGACAAGATCATTGAGCTGTACCGGCATTACGAAAACTTACAGGAACCTAGAATTTGAGGAAAGTTTCTTGAAGACCCGGCCTGATAGAGCCTTATGAAAGTGCTGGTCATTGGTGAGAAAACCAGTCAGGTCAAGACTTTCGCCACGATGTTGTGTGGATCGTACTCTTCTGCAAAGCAGGCAAAGTATATCTATACCTACACTGGATCGTGGCGTCATCCTAACGGACATATCATCATCTTCACATTTCTACCCCTAGCTGGGCACATCACCGACCTTAAGACCAAGAAGGGATACGACTGGGGAGAGTGTGCCCCGATTGATCTGGTCAAGGACGACGGAGCTCTTACCTTCGTGACCAAGCGCCCGTACTCGAAGATCATCAAGGAGAACCTCAAGGGCAAGGATGAATTATGGCTGGCGACTGATCCAGACAGTGAGGGACAGAATATAGCCTACGAGGCACTCCAGATCGTGAGTTCCGAAGTCAGGAAGAATAATATACCCGTGCGTAGGGTCTGGAATTCCTCACTGACCAAGAAAGAGATCACCCGAGCGTTTATAGCGCCACGCGCTTGGGAGGAGGAGCTCGCTTTGGCCGTGCAGGGGAGGAGATTAGCGGATGCATGGCTAGGTTTCGCAGGTACGAGGGAGTTAACCTTTGTTGCCAGACAGGTCGCTCGGGTGAAGGTGATATCTGTCGGTAGGGTTCAACTACCTACATTACGGTTAATAGTTCACCGTGACTTTGCAATCGAGACATTCCAACCCAAGGATCAGTGGAGGATTCTCGCGGATCTTAGAGGTGAGGGAGGAGGTTTTACAGCTACTCATAAGAAGGGTGTATTCGAGAAAGAGGAGGAGGTCAAACAACTTCTTCCTAAACTTCAAAGCGTAGGCTCTGCAAGGGTCACCCGGCTGGTCAAGAAGAAACAGAACCGAAAACCTCCAATCCCACTGAACACAACCGCTGCGGTCTCACTGCTATCTCGTCTTCTCAAGGTAAACGCTAAGAAGGCTTTGGACATCATGGTCGACCTCTACAACAAGGGGCTGCTCTCATATCCGAGGACTGAAAATGCGATGTTCACAGAGGGCTTTCCCCATAAGGAAATTATTGGGAAGATTGCGATGATGGAGCCATACAGTATCTTCAGAAAAGAGATGAAGAATCTGTCCCAAGTTAGGAACAATGGCAAGAAGAAGGAGGCAGAAGATCACGATCCAATACACCCAACAGGGAATCTCGTCGGTCTCACGAAACTTGACAAGGAGACTTTCAGAGCGTGGGACATCCTCACCAGATACTACTTCTCACTGTTCATGGAAGACGTGGTATCAGAGCTCACGACGGTTACCTTAGATCTTGGTGGAGAGCCATTCGAGGCCAAGGGTAACGTCATCCTCTCTACTGGATGGCAGAAGGCCCATGACTGGTACAAACCCAAGGAGGCTACTCTTCCCCTGATCCTTGACAATGAGTTACTCGAGGTCCTCAAGGTCTACTCGCGTAAGAGCAAGACCAAGCCCCCACCCCGCTGGACGGATAGCAAGATTCTCTTGGAGATGGAGAACCTTAGGATAGGGACGAAGAGTTCCAGACCAGATATCATTCAAAAACTGCTTGCTCGAAAATATGTTGTGAAGAGCAGACAGAGTCTTGTCAGTACAGCATGGGGAAGAGCAGTGATCGCCTCATTGGAACCTATCTGGCCGGAGATTGTCACTCCCAAATATACTCGGCATGTGGAGGAACAGATGGATCTTGTGGCTAGCAAGAAACGAGGCTATAAGGAGACCTTTACTGATCTTAAGAAGGAGTACATAGATTACCACCTCAAGCTTCAGAAAATGCTACCACAATACAAGGCACTTCTCGTCCAGCTACGACTCAGCTCCCAGGCAGATGCCAATAGTAAGGTGACACCCGAGGTCAACGAAATCCTAATGAAACTCATCAGCCCAGAAGAATTTCTCGTTGAGGACGATGCGGATGAATAAATGACACTTGACACTTTGCTGATATTCAGACGACTGAAAAATAAGAATCTGTATAAAAGTATGTTCTATTCAAAATCTTCCAACTAGTATTAAGTATTGAAAATGGACAGAAGATGCATGGCAAAGATCAACAAATTCTATGGTGCACCGTGGTGCTCTGATTGCAAGAGAACAAAGCAGTTTCTGGGTGAGCACCGAATATCCTACGAAGATGCGTGGATTGATATTGAGGCTGACGAGGCTGCCGCACTTGAGGTCGAGAAGATCAATGATGGGAAAAGACGTATTCCCACCCTTGTGTTTGATGATGGATCTATTCTTGTGGTTCCAGATAACGCTACTCTTGCTCAGAAGCTTGATCTCGTCCAGAATCTAAGTCATGACTTCCACGATGTTGTGATAGTGGGTGGTGGTCCCACTGGGCTAACTGCAACTCTGTATCTCGCCCGTGACGATGTGGATGTGGCTATACTTGAAAAGGGAGCCTTGGGTGGACAGGTAGGATTTACACAGAGGTTGGATAATTATCCCGGTTTCCCTGAGGGAATATCCGGAGAGGAACTTGCAGAGAGAATTATTCAACAGGTAAAAAACTATGCAGATGAGATCCTAACCGCCACTGACGTCACCTCCATAGAGGAAAAGGATGGTATTTTAGAGGTCAACACCTCAGATGGGAGATGCTTGGGATCAAAGACAGTGGTCATAGCCACTGGGAGCAAGTACAGGACATTGAATGTCCCTGGAGAATCGGACCTTATCGGATACAAGATCCATTTCTGCGCTACTTGTGACTTTATCTGGTATAAAGGACAGGAGGTCATAGTTGTAGGTGGAGGAAATTCCGCGTTCGAGGAGTCTCTCTTCTTAGCCAAGCATCTGAAGAAAGTTACAATCCTTGTCCGATCAACAGCTAAGGCATCGAAGGTACTGCAGGACAAGGTGGCAGAAACTCCTAATATTGAGGTTAAACTATCGACAATAGTCGAAGAATTCAAGGTGGGATCCAAGAAGACCCTTGAGGGAGTTGTGGTCAAAAACACCTCCACCGGAGAGACAGAAATCCTTCATCCTAATGGGGTCTTTCTGTTTGTTGGTTTGACACCCAACGCTGAGATGGTCAAAGACCTTGTTGAACTTGACAAGCAGGGATTTATCATCACAGGTCCATCAATGATGACAAAAACCAAGGGTGTGTTTGCTGCGGGTGATGTGCGCGCTGGATCTACTAAGCAGGCAGTGGCGGCAATGGGTGAAGGAGCAGCTGTTGCCATTCATCTCACAGAGTATCTTAAGAGACTTTGACTCCATTATTGACGTACCATGGAATTCTGAACAATAACGTCTGCTCAATGCTCCACATTTACATACATCCAAAATAAAGCGTATAAATCCCAATGGCAACAACTCAACCATGAAGCTACTACGCTTAAACCACACGACAGTCACCGAATACGAAATCCGTAATTCCAAGGAGAAGCTGCTCTACCGCGTTAAAAAGGAACCCATGGAACAGAAAGTTCTGTTCATCAATCCAGATGGGCAAATCTCTGGAGAGCTTAAAGGGTCGTTTCGATCATGGATCTTTCATGACAAGGAACATAACCTGAAGGAGACTATCCACTTCCCACTGCTGGGAAGGACAGTTAAGGTCAAGTTCGGGCACAACCACCTAGAGGGAACTTTCGGGAACTCTAAGAATTCACTCCTCCTCCTCGGTAAAAACGGGAGTTCCCAGATATCTATTAACAAGTCCAATGACAAGTCTTACCAGATTGAGGTGAGCGAAGATCTGGGAAGTATTGATGCAGTGGCCCCTGCGGTTGCTCTGGATCTACGGTACAATCGAAAGAGATAATCCATGTTCCTTGATTTAAGTAGAATAAATATTCAATTATAGAATACAATCCCATGAGCCAAGGAGTGATATCTCTTGAGTGTGGTTCTAAGCAGAGGACATGGAGGTACCCCAAGGGCGAGATAGTTAGTAAGATCATGGAGTCCTTCCAACATGCGGTCATGAGAAGGGATGAGTTCCTCTCTACCTTTGTTCAGGAGATGGATAAGAAGTTTCAATCCCTACGGAATCCTAAAGGTCAAACTTTGCTCTGTCTGTCCATTGAGCAGGACGGGGATGACTGGAACGTCACCTTGACAAAGTTCGGGTTGAAACTGCAAACCTATAGGTCGAGCGACATCTCACTCATTAGAAAATCTTCCTTGAGCTTTGAGGACTTCTAGTTTAGATACACCTATATTTATTGGGACATCCCATTTACTGTGCTTGGCGGAATCACAACTGAACAGATGATTGAAGTTGATCGAATCATGATGGAAGACCTCCAGATTCCTGTGGAACTAATGATGGAGCATGCTGGTCTGAACCTTGCAAGATTAGTCAGATCTGTTTCAACGGGGTCGGTTCTTATCGTGGCAGGTTCTGGGAATAACGGAGGTGGAGGTCTTACTTGTGGTCGAAGACTTGTGAGTTGGGGATATGCAGTAACTGTTTTTCTCCCGAAGGGTAAGGAGAAATTGAGAGAAGTGCCTCTCCGACAGTTGGAGCGATTACAGAACATTTCTGAGGTAGAGGTAATAGAGGACCTTTCCACTATGAAAATGCGTCTGGACAAATTCTCTGTTGTTGTCGATGCCTACATAGGCTACGGGTTTACCAGAGCACCTGATGAGATATCAGTTGAAGTATTTTCAATAATGAGGATGGCAAGAAATTTGATCTGCCTGGATTCCCCCTCGGGGGTCAACACGTCCACGGGGAAAAATTTCAGCAATCTCAAGCCTGTAGCTACCTGTACAATTGCATTTCCCAAAATTGGGCACCTTAGGGAGACGATAGATCTTGGCAGATTCTACCTAATTGACATTGGAGTTCCTAAGTCGGTATACCAACGGCTACTGAACATCAAACCTGACAACAGGGTTCTGAACATGCTTTACGAGAAATTTAGCTTAGACCCACTGGTCGAGATAGAACGGGATGGTTCAGGGTGGAAAATCAGCTCTTGATCTCCTGCATTTTGATGATCTTGTGGGCACGTTTAATTATCTCGTTCTTGGGAAACTTTCGATAGAAGGTATTGACAATCGGGCCGAATACTTCAATCACATGAATTCCTACGGTAGTGAGAAACTCTACCAATCTTTCAGAGTTCTTCTCTGTATATGACTCCATGATAATCTCCTGAGCTTCAAGACGCATTGTAGTGAGGTGGTCAATGTAGTTGAAGGATGGTATTGAGGAATATATCTTATCCTCACGGTTTCTCAGAATCTGTGAAGGTATCTCGAGCAACCAGTTAGAGATCCCGTAGTAGAGGAGGGAAATACCATTGGTTTTAGAATGTTCGTCGTCACGCACTACCGCTGAAAGGTAGTTTCTTAGAAAAGTATAAACCATTGGAACCGAAAGAACTCCTGTTCCGTACTTTGGATTGACCACACGGTCGATTTCATCAAGCCAGAAGTCCATAATATGCTTAGGGGATTTCTGGAGTAGGAAAACTCCATTTTTTTGAAGGAACATGACTGCAAGGACTATGTTCAAGTATCTTTGTGCTATCCCTCGGGGATAAGATCTGTCAGATATTACTTTGCTTACATCCTTCATTGACGTAGTAATTTCCAAATTAAAATTAATGACTGAAGCTAGCTCAGGTTCTCCTAGCTTATTTAGTACTTCGATACTCGCTTTCATTACTCTTGGTGACTGATTCATTGTGCAAAGGAACACCATGGTGTTGAAATCAACTCTAATTTTTGACCAGATCCCATGGAGGGCGTTCACTAACTCCTCTGTGAGATGGGGGAGAATCCTAAGCCAGATAACTGATAAATTATGTAGAAGGGGTTTTCTCGTTCTCTCCCCGTTCAATTGATTGAAGATCTCAACTTCCAGTTCCTCTCTAGAGTTCAGGTGGTGCAATAGGTTGGACAACATGAACCCTAAAATGAACTGGTCAACCCTGTCGTTGGTGAAAACATCTTCTATCCAATTTCCTATACCTGATATTAGGTCTGTCAATCCCCCCTCCTCTTGAAAGAGTGTGTGTATTCTCCATGGGAGCGTCTCAGCACCGAGTTGTCCGATTGTTACTCTCAGGAGTTCCCGACGATCGATCTGTCCCGAGCTGATTTCGTGCTTTACTAATGTGTACACCGTGTTAATCACGAAATCTGAGATCTTTCTCATAATTGGATCTGGACTCTGAACAAACACTCGGAATGCTTCCAATGCAAGGTCATGAATATTTTCAGAGTAAATTTCGTATAGGGAATGGATGGTATCTCCCGTAGAGAGTAACCATCCGAGTGCATATACATCTCTCATAAGCTTGGCTATCTTGCTAGTATCTTCAGCATGAATGATTATCTGTTGATCCTCCTGTTTGAACTCTAGTTCAGTAATATCCGAATACATCAGCGAAGTAAGGTACTCCGAGAGAGTCCCTCCCGAAGGTGGATATGTGAGAACTGTACTAAACAACCAGTCTTTCGGTGAGTCCTGCAAGAATTCTTGGTTCAACTCAATCTCCTCCAGTCCCCACTGTTCAAAGATACTCGAGAAGCCCTTCAGCTTAGAGAGATTGATAAACTTGTATAAGAGAGATTCTTTAACTGAGATCTTTGAGAGAAACAACCTGCTGATTGTAGAAATATCTGGTTGATAATGCTTGGACATCTCAAAGATCCCATAGGTAATTAGGTGCCAGAATCGGAGA
Source organism: Candidatus Heimdallarchaeota archaeon (assembly GCA_015522385.1). The sequence continues at coordinate 16,472 of WAMJ01000037.1, read as the reverse complement.
ACAGTCCAATGCGAGTCTTCAGAGATGTCGATTTTCTTTGAGAAGCTCAGGAACTTCTCCGAGTACGTCTCAAACATTTGGAAGGACTGATTATGGATCTCAAAGAGGTAGTCTGAGATCTCCTCCGACCATATTTTTATATCATCAGTTGTACCAAGGTTCCAATTTTTCCCCAATAGTTCCTCGAACCTCTCAATTATGAATTGACTGGGTAGATATCGGAGTATCGTAGCTACTCTCTTGAATTTGCTTCGGAGTTGGACTCTATCCCTGAGCGCTTTGTAAAGGTTGAGTGCGTAGTGGCGTAGAAGATTGTGTTTAAAGGTCTCTGTACTCTCAGATAGATGAACCATCCTCCTAAATTTCTCTAGAAATTCCGAAAATTCGATTTCTTGTAGAAATAGTATATCTTCAGGGACTTGCTTTCCGGTGATTATCAGTATCCCAAACAAATCTGAAACCAAATCATCAGAAATTAATCTCGAATTGTTCTGGTAGAGTTTTAGAAATTCAATATGAGTACTTTCAAGTTCATCCACAAAGAGATCTGGAAATCCTCCAAAGAATTTGGTCTCTTCTGCCAGAGAAAAGAATTCCTCTATCTTCCCTATCAATTTCAAGAGCTGATTCTCACGTAAGGTGAACCTATCTGATGTGAACCATTCCCTGTACAGTCTGTATTGGGAATACCCTCTGAAATGGATATTTTCTCCTTTGATCTTGAAAAGATTGTCAAACCACTCTTGTTTTTGATGGTTCTTGTCCAAGCCGGTATTCATTGGATTGCGAATGTCAAGGGGTATATGCTCTCCCAACTCGTGGAATTCCCTCTCAAATCCAATCGACAGGAGCGATAAACTCACAGAGCTTTCAGCAAAGTCAATAATATTCGTAACGGCGAGCTCTGTTCTTCCAATAAGGGGGCACAGGTCATCCAGAAAATGTATGTTTCTGATGAGTTGGTCTCTAATTCCTCTGAACTCAGTATGCATGTTTTCTTCTAGGACTTTGTGAAAAGTCTCTGTGATAATCCCTTTGAGTATAGAAGGCTGCTCTAACTTTGTCAGTGGTGGAAGAATCCGTCTGAACATATTCTCAAAGGCGATGGTGGCTAACTCTCTTTTGGGGATGGTATTGAGATAGTAAACTGGTGACGGGAAAGGTGTTTCTTCGGGGAGATACGAGTCAACGAAATTTGTAAACTCATGGTAGTCCTCAATTTGCATGATCACCATGATATTGGACATAGCTGCTAAGGGTAGGAGCACTTCATTTATTAGCGTTACAACCTCTTTGGTCCACTTCTCTATGTACTCGTTCACAAACCCTGATATGTTGATGTAGAACCTGCCCTTCTTCCCAAGGCCTAATCCCAACTCGCTTACTGAAGTATATGTGTGATCTACAACATTACCCACATAGGTCAATAATGCATCAACTGGATTTTCAATTATATCTTCCAAATCTAGATTTATCCAGAATCCAGAGAGGTCATATCTCCCAACTTTCCTAAAGTTCAGATACTCTTCCAATAGTCTTAGAAAGGAAGGTAATCCTGCGCCCACCCTTCCACAGATTGGATATAACCCCTTATGATCTACCCTCACCCTTCTCGCTAGGATCTTGGATACTAATATCAATTCTTCATCCCTTCCAAGAACGTACCCAACTCCCATCTTCTCATGGTGAATGTCCAAAAGAATATCGTATGTGAGTGACATGTGGTTACAGTTGTGATGGGGTTCAAAATCAAGTGACAATGCAGTTATCCACCCCTTAAGGGTTAGGTAAACATGGCTCCAAGTCTTCTTCTGACGATCGACTGTAGGGACAATCTGGACAATTCCCATATCTTGGAATTTTTCTAAATTTCCCCAACTGAATATTTGCCGAAATTCTCTGCGCTTACTCGTAATTTCTCTCCATCTATCTTGGCTTCCGTTGTTATGAAGAGATCGGAGTTCATCTCTTCCAATTATTCGCAACCTTGGGAGTTGAATGATTGTACTTGCAGGTTTGAGTATCAGGTTTCCAAATCTCATCATGGGAATTTGCGCCAAGTGCAGTAGGATTTCTCCAAGAAACCGATTCTGCAGAAATTCCTCATTTACCGTCCTTATCTCATCAAAATCAATCAACTGGATAATCTGAGTCATTTTCATACTCTCATGCTCATCCTCAAATGACGGGAGTTTCTCGATGACTTTGGTCAAACCTTTGCAGAAACTAGAATAGAGCTCCGTCACACCACAATAACTACTCTGACATTTATAATGAATCTGCTCTACGATATAGGAAATAGCATTCTGTAAAGATATTAGTATTAATTGCCTTAGAAAAGGTTATATTGCCTGACCAAAAGTAAATAGTGTAGATGTTTAACACACGCAAAGTTAGGAAGGTTGTCATCCTCGGTGATCCAATGGTAGGGAAAACCTCTCTTAGGAAGCGGTTCCTAGGTGAAGGATTTTCATTCAACTACATGGTCACTATCGGTGCTGACTTCGGAATATATCATCACAGCTCTACTGACACCTTCCAGATCTGGGATCTTGCAGGTCAGGCAAATTTTGAAGTTGTTCGAGAGAGTTACTACAAAGGAACTTACGGTGCTCTACTGGTGTTTGACATCTCCAGACCAATAACGTTTGAAAACCTCCCAAAATGGATTGAGGAGCTCAAGAGGAATCTTGATGGGGAGCTCGTCCCATTCGTACTAGTAGGTAACAAGGCAGACCTACGTGAGACGTCTGGAAAGTGGGCAGTCAAAGAGGAAGAGGGCAGGAACTACGCTAACATGTTGAGTGAGTGGTCATCCTTCGATGTACCGTACTATGAAACAAGTGCACTTACAGGACTAAATGTGGAGGTAATTTTCAACCAGTTGATTGAGGAAATCGTCGCTCTCGAAAGCACTAAGTAATTCTACAGATCAAGGATATGTTCTTGATCTACGGTTCTAAAGATCCCAACAAAATACCGAATAACTGGTAATTTTGCAATCCAACTTACTCTGATTTTAATTCTCTACCACCTGATTTTAATAACAAGTTCTACTATAAAAATCCTTGAACTACGATGTCCAAAAATGAATAGGAGTAGGAACTTTTTTCTTTTCAATGTATCGAGGTCATAAGTGAAGGTTCTGAACATAGTCACGGTTCAAGTCATCCACGAGGGAAAAACTCTCTTAATCAGCAGGACGAAGAATCCATACGCAGGTTGGTGGGCTCTACCAGGAGGTAAATTGGAAGGCGGTGAGTCAAATCTCATTGGTGCTCTCCGTGAGCTGAAAGAGGAGACTGGTATCCTCGTTGACAAAGCAGAATACATCGCAACAGTGAATGAGGTTTATACTATAGATGGTGTAGTTGACAGCCATTTTGTCCTTCATTATTACAGGGTAGAGATAGAAGAACTACCCAATGTTGTTGAATCTCCAGAAGGAAAGCTCCAATGGTTCAGAGATATCCCGGATCGTACTGTCCCCTCTGACAAGATGATTTGTAAGATGAGAGATCTCTCCGTCGGAATTTATGATCTGGTTCTCAATCTCAATACACAATCCGATGAGCTGGAAGTACTTAACCTCAAGGTGTTCAAGGAGTGTCGTTCCTAAGGTCTGTCATACAGGACATATTTTCTCAGGAACTTCATTGTCCGCGTAAGCATGTCTTGGATAGTTTCGATCTTCCTAAATCCATGCCCTTCCCCTGGATAGACTTTGTACTCGACCTCTCCCTTGACCATCTTGGAGATTCTATCGGACTGATTTTTCGGAACAACAGGGTCGTCCTCTCCTTGGAGAATTAGGAGGGGGTCGATGATCTTATCTGCTAAGTATATTGGTGACCGTTCGAAGAATTTCTTGGATGCCTTAGGTAGCGGCCCTACCAATATCGTGTCATATTGGCTCTCAAGGTAGTGAGTCTCTTCGCTTAGACCGAAGAGATCACTCACTCCGTAGAGGTTTACACCAGCAGTAAATGTACCTGGATAAGTTGCGAGGCACATTAGGGTGGTGTATCCTCCTGCTGATCCACCCATGACAACCGTCTTCTCAGGATTGGTTATCCCTTCCTTGATCAGATACTCCCTTGCGTCTTTGGTATCCGAGACGTCATACAACCCCCAGTTTCCATTCAACTTCTCCCGATACTGCCTTCCGTAGCCTATCGATCCCCTATGGTTAACTGCAAATACTGCCCATCCCATACTGACCCAGTAATTGATCTGAATTTTGAATTCATTTTTAGCCATGCCTGTGGGCCCTCCATGTACAAGAAAGATAGTCGGGCAATTGTGGATTTTCCCTCTCGAATCGGGGAGAGAATAGAGCAGTCCGTATGCATGCTCCCCATCCTCTGTTGGGAACCTGATGCTCTTGGGTTGTGGTATCTTCGCCAGACTGGATTTGGGGATAACTAACCCTGATTTGAAGATCGTCCTAATTTCTCCGCTAATTGTATCTAGTACTCTGATCTCCTTTCTTACGTTGAAGGAAGAGAACTCAAAGACAAGCTCGTTGGTAGAGTGATTGATGCTTAGGTTTGAGTAGTCTCCACCTACACTCTCAAGATCCACAATCTCACCAGTGATTATGTTCACCTTGCTCAATCCGAAATCACCCATCCTGTTTCTTGTGAAAATAATACTCTCTGAATCAGCTAACCATTGGAAATTAGACGCACCTGTTACCCATGTCGAGTAGCTGTGTTCTTCTTGAGCATCAACGAGGATTCTTGAATTGTTGCCATTCCCATCTGCAATCCAGAGATTCCACCAACCGTTCTTGTCTGAAATATAAGCTAAATGCTTCCCGTCTGGTGAAAAGCGTGGTTGGCAGACAGCCTCATCAACTCCATCCGCAACAACCTTGACTTTTCCCTTGTGTAGGAGAAGTATTCGTGAGCTGTTCCAGCTCATGTTAGGGAAATCCCATTGATGAACTGCGATATCTCCACTGACTGGGTTCTCAACAGCATCATAGAGGAAATCTCCATCGAAAGGTAGTCTCTCAGGCCATCCACTTCCCTGAATACTTCCTATAGACATAGTGTCCTCATGCTCAATAGAGAAGAGGATTCTGCCGTTGAGTTCTGATGGATTGAAGCTCAGATCAACACTCCTTAATTTATCAACCTCTCCACCATCAACTGGTACTCTGCAGAGCTTACCACCTGAGGAGAAGATGATATAGTTTGAGTCTGATGTCCAACAGTACACACCTCCCCCATATGCTGTGCCAGTAGAGATTTTTTGATCTGCAGTGAGCTGGAGAGAAACCCCCGATTTCAAGTCGAGTACCATCAGTGCTGTCAAACCATTCTGCCCCATTATATATGCCATCATTTTTCCATCAGGTGAGTACTTGGGGACCGAGTACACCGTTCCCTGTATTGCTATTTTATATGGAATGGGCTCCCAGAACCCTCGTGAGTTGCTCATACGTTGCCCTATTCGTATATGTTTATTAGAGTATCCTGTTCTTTCCAATTAGAAAGGTGTATCTGATCGATATCAATCGTGGTTCCAATCTGAAAACTGGAGGGAAAGATACTGTTATATGCCATCGGTGAAAAAATAGAGTATTGAATTCCATTATTTCTATATCTGGACTAGAGATGATATATGAATCGAAAATTCGGAGGAGCCTTTTTGGAAAGCCTGATATTAGGAAGGTACATGCACTCCGGGGAATTGATCTCGAGATCCCTGAAGGTAAAATCTTTGGTATTTTAGGGCCTAACGGAGCAGGTAAGTCAACCCTAATCAAATGCCTGACCACACTCCTCATTCCAACGCGTGGAGATCTGTTTGTCAACGGCTACAACGTGCTCACGGAGGACAAGGATGTAAGAGCGAGTATCGGCTGCATGCTCATGGGAGAGAGAGGGTTATATTGGAAGCTCACTGGACGCGAAAACCTCGAGTTCTTCGGGAAACTCTACGCTCTTCCTCGTGATTTTCTGAATCGACGTATTCCTGAGCTGCTCCAGTTACTCGATTTGGAGGAATTTGCAGACAGGACTGTTGAGGGATACTCCTCTGGACAACGCATGAAGTTTGCGTTTGCCAAGGCACTTCTCAACGACGCCCCCGTTATATTCCTGGACGAGCCGACAGTTGCCATGGATGTTCATGGTGCTAGAAAATTGCGGAGTATCGTTAAGGATCTCCCTAAGGCAGGTAAGACGGTTGTGTACACTTCACACGTCATGAGTGAGATTTCTGAGCTTTGTGACGAGGTTGCAATAATCGACTATGGAAGGATCATCGCTCGTGACACCCCTAGAAATCTGGTGAAATCGTCTAAGTTGGAGAGGTCGCTTGTTGTCACTGGTATAATCTCCGAAAATGTGGTGGACAAACTCCGTAGCCTACCCAATATTCAGGGGATTGGAGTATCATCTAATGAGTTTAACGAAATTCATATCCAGTTTGAAGGAGAAAACCCCCTTACTGAAGTCACACAGATCTTGGTACAATCTGGTAGTACGATCCGGAGTATAGAGTTGGTAGAACCCACACTTGAGGACGTCTTCATCGATCTAACTGGTCGGTCTCTTTCAGAAGATTCGGAGGTGAGACCATGAGCATGGATGTCATGGATCATAAGCAGTACAGAAGCCAGTTCTCCTTCAAATCGAACATGGGAATAATTTGGTCAGTTTTCATACAGAGGATGACTCAAATCATGAGATACAAAGGTGCGCTTTTCTTCGACATAATCACCCCTCTTCTCTTTGCAATATTTCCTATCTTCATTGGAGTGTCAGCTACGGGTAGTATTGACAATGCGTCATTGCAGTTCCAAAAATCGGTCAACTCCGAATCCGCTAGTTTCGTTCTCTACGCTGTCCTCGGAGCCAATGTATTTCAGATCGTCAATGGTGCACTTTTTAACTTCGGATTCTTCCTCAGAAGGGAGCAGATCACTGGTACACTTGAATCTCTGTATCTAGCGCCAACTAACCAAGTCTACGTTATGTACGGAACTGGTCTGTACGCCATTGTCAGAGCCTTCATTAATTTCGTGATTTCGCTAGTACTTGCAGCGGTTCTCTTCAAGGCCAATCCCTTCACAGATCCCATCTCCGTAGTTTACTCACTACTCTTCCTTCTCATTGGAATGCTTCCACTTTACGGACTGGCATTTGGGTTCGGTGCACTTGTTGTGAAGTTTAAGGACATGCAGAGCCTGCAGGGAGTCATCAGTAATCTCATAGGGGTAGCAATGGGTATCTTCTTCCCCATCACTCTCCTTCCTTCATACATACGATTCCTCTCCTATATCCTGCCTCCTACTTGGCAGAATGCTGGTGTAAGGTCTATCCTCGTTGGAACAGACTGGATATTGGGAAATTGGTACCTCGATCTTGCTGTACTAATCGCCATGTCTCTCTTTTATCCTGTTATTGGAAGTAAGATTTACTCACTGACTGATCGATCGATCAGAAAGACACAAGGTCTAGGGGTGTTCTAATGGGTGTTGTTATTGCAATGGTTAAGAAGGAAGGTATCATCTTCCTACGCTATCCCACCCGGATTCTCAGTGCGATCATCTTTCCACTCTTTCTCACACTCATCTACGCGTATACCAATGATCTCTTCACCCCAGAAGCAATTACAGGTTTCATCTCCACGAATCTCTTTATAGGTATGGCAATTTTTCTCATCATTTCGATTGCCTCAGAAGCACCTACGCGAATAGTTGAAGAACAGCAACAAGGGACTCTCGAATCAATTTTCCTAACCCCCTCGGTGCGGTATTCGACAATTTTGGGTGTCCTCATAGTCAGGTTCATCTTCATGATAGCGACTGTACTCTTCTACTACTGGGTTATACAAGTGAGCTTTGGTGCGACTAGCATGCAACATCCTATGGAGGTTTTCTCATTACTGCTTCTAGTCGTTGTTCAGGCTTTTGCTTTTGGGATCCTGATGTCTGGATACACCCTGACTGCTAAAGAGACCGCGCTACGTGCCTCCATCTTTATCCCATATATTATCATCATCTTCTCAGGTGTGTTCGTACCTATCTCTCGGCTCCCTACTGGATGGGATACTGTTTCAAGGTTTATCCCACTGTCATACACTGTGGACGCGATTTACTCGGCTACAAATGATCCACTAATTGGAAATTCGACAATAATTCCAATTCTCTATGAGGTTGTTATCTCAATAATCTTCTCGTGTCTATTCCTGTTTGTAAGCGTCCGTTTCTACCTCTCCCGGGTTAGGACAGCAAGTCAGAATGGCTCTTTGCTAGAATATTAGAAATTTCACACCGATGCTAAGTAAGTTTATTATCTCCAGATACAAAAGCAACTTAGATGAGCCAACTTGATATTCTGAACATCTCTTCAGATGAAGAGGGTGTATACAGACTTCTTCTGGTCAGTGGACAATTAAGCGTTGGGGAATTACAATTCTCCCTCCAGAAGGATTACAATTCAGTTAAGCAGTTACTTAGTGGATTGGTTAGCAAAGGACTCGTCCGTGAAGTTCCAGGAGTTGAGGGGAGGTATTCTGCACTTCTCCCAGTGGGCACGGTAAAGGACGAGCTAATTGCATCGGCCAACAGGGTGACGGAACTTGGTGAAAAGCTCAAGCAGAGTGCCCAGCAGGTAGTCTCGGATGTCTCTGCGCAACTTGAGGAGAAGAACGCAACCTTCAAGCAGGAATTAGCCGGTAAGAGGGATCAGTTTACACAGTCAACAGTCATCGTCAAGGGATCCATTGAGACCAAAAGTAATGAATTCAAGGAGACCAACTCCAGCAATGTAGCTGATTTAGGCTCCTCTTTTGAGGAGATGAAGAACACTGTCTCCACTACTGTTTCACAGCATCTTGGAACCAAGGTCACCGAGGGCAAGAGTATGATCGAGCAAACTAGTCAGAGCATGAATTCCGCGGTGAATGAAGTCTCACTGAAGCAGTCCGAGATAAAGGATGCTGATCTGGCTTCACTCCCGCCTCTTGACAAAGAACCCGTTCAGGAGATTACAGAAAAGATCTCCGGACTTCTGGGATCAGTCAAAGAATCATCCGAGACCTTTCTTGAAGCAACAGACTCCACATACAGCGAGGTGACTGGTGATCTGACCTCCAACTTCAACGAAAAGCTGGACAGACTTACTACCCTTCAAGGTGAGTTTGAAGGAGTGGTCGGATCTACTCTTGATGAGCTCAATGAGCATGCCAAACAGGTCTCGGAGGAACAGGGTAACAAGCTTACGGAACTGTTTTCTCAGGTACAGCAGACCCTTTCATCCGATCAGGAGGTCTTAAAGCAGAGTAAATTCAATGTTCAGGACGGTCTACAGGGTATTGATCAGTTTATGGAGGGTACCGCTCAGGATATTGTATCAAAGAGTGGAGAGTACATCTCCTCGGTGGATCAAGCTATGGAATCCTCCGCTGCTGATATCTCAGGAAAATTGGCAGAGTTCAAGTCACAGGTATCGGAAAACACTCTTCAGACCTCAACGAAAGTAAAGAATACATTCGCCGAGAAGACGACTACCCTACAACAGTCTATGGAAGAGATGTTCAACAGTCTCTTAGCTAACGCCAAGGAGAAGATAAACGAGATCAACCAAGAGCTTGAGAACGCACTGAACGAGAGCATAAAGGTCAGCAGTGAGAGTCTAAATGAGTTGGTTACTGGTAGTTCTGAGGCAGTTATGAGTAGGGTAACTGAGCTAAAGGAATCAAACGCCCTGAACAAGGAGGCAATCTCTACCCTAGCTACCCAAACGGTGGAGAGAGTTAAGACATCTAACAAGGAGCTTCTTGAGAAAATTGACGTTGATATTGATAAACAGATAATCAAATCCGAGGATAACATCAAAGATTTCGAGGAGAACATCAAGCGTATCAATGAGCAACTTGATGAGCTGTACATCAAAGAGCAAACAGCCTTCAATGCTCTTCGCGAGCAACAGGCTGCACGAATCAAGGATGTCTTCATCGATGTTGTTGCATCGGTTCGTGAAGATGTGCACAACCGAGCAAACTCACTTCTTGAGCAAGTAAATGTTCAGAAAAACGATTACAGGACCAAAATTGGAGAGATGGAACAAGGTATCCAAGCACAAATTGAACAGACTCGCAAGTTTTATCTGGACGGACTCACGTCCCTTAGGGATGATCTCCAGAGTAAACTCACGAAGTCAATCAACGACTTGCTTGAAAGTTTCACAACTGCAGTTGGCAAGGTGACCGAGCAGAATAACTCCCTAAACATCTCCCTACAGAATCACCTTGATGCCGTCAAAGCGGATCTTGAGTTAATGGTACAGACCTCGTTAGAGGGATTCGAGAGCAGTTTTGGAGGTTTTGCGGACAAGGCTCGTAACCTCGGTGAGACACTTATCACTAATGTTCAATCGGAGGCCAGCTCGTTGATCGACAACTCTGCAGCTATCGTGCAGTCCTCCTACGACACCCTCGACGAGATGAGTAGCCAAGGTAACCAAGCGGTCGTATCTGCTTTGGATCAGGCTCTCAAGGGGTACCTCACCGAATTTGAAGAGTCAAGCAGTGTGGTTGGTACGAATGCGAAACAATTAGCAAACATCCTCGACAGCATCTATAAGCTCCAGCAGGATACACAGACCTCAGAGATCGGGACAACGCACATTGTTGGTACTGAGGCTAATATTACTCACATCTCGGGGATAATCTCCCGGATTAAGAGCAAGGCCACCATCCTCGTCCCGGACATTAATATGGTGGATGACGAGTCAATCCTCAAACTCCCCATGACCGCGCAGGTGACGATTATTTCCTATATCGATGAGTTTGAGCATAGGGACTGGATCGAAAAGATGCACGGTGCCAAGGCAAACATCACGCTGAGGTCATTGAGCAAATCTGGAATTGGAAGTGCCTTACCCGATTTTATCGGATGTGAGAGGGAGGGCGAGGAGATCCTTTTAGCCACCAAGGATGAGAAAGCCAATACATACATCGGCATTGCCAGCCTTTCGGAAGACTTCGTGAAGATACTCGGGAACATAGTTATCGCGGACTACGCCAGAGGTCGATCTAAACAACTCCAAAAGTAGATTATTCAGGAAGCGGAAATCTGTTTTTCATTACAATCTTGACATCCAACAATTTCTGAAAAGACTCGGGGAGTTCGATTCCCCTGTAATTTGCCCACATGACGATCTGTTTCTGAATCTCTGAAAAGACTGGTTGCAGTTTCTTTCCTATGCCCCTTATCCATTCTTCATTGCCATAGTCGACACTGTGATCCAAGGAGTCATCTATTATATAGGGGAAGGGGAATGTCTCTATCTCAACAAGATTCCCAATTGTGAACTCGAGATTACACGAGTAGTTCCCTCCTTGCCCAGTTAATCTTAGTCCTGGTTTCAGGTGTATGGATTTTGCATTCCACTTAATAGCGATAGGTATACTAAGATAATTTCCCCCGTCAATTTGATTGGTAGGTACTCCCTGCTCTACGAGCGACTCAAATAGCTCCCGATAGATCGTGTGGTTGGCCTTGAAGCTCAGCTGCTTGATGTACATGATGAATCTGGTTCTCTTATCTCCTGCCATGCTTAACCTCTTCTCGTAGTCCTTTATCATCACCTCAAGTTTCCACAGCAACTCAAGAGGCATGATTATGAACCTTGCAATTACTGCTGACTTTCCCCTCTTCATCATCTTGAAATTCACCCATGCAGGGTAGAGCATGAATCCACTAAGCGCCTGTACATCGTAGTAGTCATCGAATACATTCTCTGGGTAAGGCTTGGTACTATCTCCCCGTTCTCTAGCATTCAATGCCTCCATGAGTAGGGAGACCTTCTCCATTTGCGTAGTCCCCCTCGACTTCACCTCCACATCTACCATCGTTTTGTAGCATTCTAGAACTAGGGGGTCTTCCATTCAATGCTACCCTGATCCCATATATTCTTAAGGGTACTTAAGCCTTGAATACTAACTGCCCATCGATATAGGTGCTAATCACCTTATTTCTTGAGTCAAGTGGGTCTGATCCATTGAATATTAGGAAATCCGCGTCCTTACCTGGTGTGAGGGACCCCACTCTGTTGTCCACACCAAGGATCTTGGCTGGATTGATTGTAATCAATTTTAAAGCATCTTCCTCTGGTAGTCCCTCTCTGATGGCCCAAATGAGATTGTCCCTGAGTCCGTGGATGGGGTTAAATGGACTGTCCGTCATTAACGCCACGAATCCTCCTTTCTTGTGGAGTACTCCGGGGGTCTCCATCGACTGGTCAACTAACTCCCTCTTCGATCTTCCAGAGAAGAGTGGACCTACCAGTGTGGGGATGCCCTTACTGATGATTGTGCCCGCAACTTTAATCCCCTCTGTCGTGTGGTCTATGACAAGCTCATACCCGAACTCCTCTTTAAGCCTAATTGCAGTAATAATGTCGTCTGCCCTGTGGGCGTGGCACCTGACGGGGATCTCGCCATCTAGAACCTTGACCAGAATCTCCTTCCCCAGATCTAGTTTCGGCTCCCTGATAATCTTCTCGGGGTTCTTCTCCTTCTGTTGGTGGTAGTGCTCCCAATCCTTCTTGTACTCAATCGCATCGTAGAATGCCTTCCTGATGAGGTGCGCAACTCCCATTCTGGTGTTCGGCGCTCTTTTCAGGTTCGAACCAGCTCGCTTTGGATTTTCTCCCAGAGCCATCTTTATTCCTGCTGGCTCACGAATAACCATCTCGTCAACTATATTTCCCACGGACTTGACCACGCAGAGCTGACCGCCAATTACGTTGCCTGAGCCGTGGGTTATCCCAAGGACAGTTACTCCTCCCTTCCTTGCATCGGCAAATCCTATGTCTTCTGGATGGATAGCGTCCAAGGTACGGGTGTACGGGGTAATCGCACTGCTCATCTCATTCCCATCGTTATTCCCTGGTCCTGGTCCTGCTCCCTCCTCCCAGATTCCAGTATGGGTGTGCGGGTCTATAAATCCCGGGGTGATAGACATACCTTGGCAGTCAACTATCTTGGTTTCTTCATCAATCACGGTATCCTCACCCACGGAGAGAATCTTCCCATCCTCAATGAGCAAGGTTCCTCCCTCAATCGGTGGTGTCTCCACGGGGAAGATCCTAGCGTTTACAAAAGCAGTTCTCACATATCTGATTCATACATTCTCTTCTTAGATTTTACCTTCAACTAATGCTTGATTGAAAAGCTTCTTCAAGCTTTTTCAAATCAATAGCGAGTGTTATAATGATTCACTGTAAAGGGATATTATGGTGTCCGACAATCTCGGGGATTTCCAGACTCCGATAGAATATACAGCCAAGATTGTTGGCTTTCTCAGGGAATCGGGTGTCTCTCCGGATACCATAATCGAACCGACATTTGGTACGGGGAACTTCATCAAGAGCTCCCTAGAGGGTTTTGAGAATGTCAAGAACGTCATTGGTGTTGAAGTGCAGGAGTCCTACGTACGCTCACTCCGCGAGGAGCTTAAGACATTTTACCCCAATCTGAGACCGAGACTTATTCATGGTAATATCTTTGACTCACAGGACAAGCTTCTTCCCCCGAAATCCGCGAGAGACATCCTCATCATCGGGAACCCCCCGTGGGTCACCATCACTCATCTTTCCAAACTCAACTCGGACAATGTACCATCTAAAAGACCGGAGTCTTCTGGGGAGAAGGGTCTGGATCTTCTAACAGGTTCTAGCAACTTTGACATTGCAGAATCCATCCTCACATATCTCCTTGAAACTTTCAAGAACCACCATGTGACAATCGCCATGCTCTGCAAGACAACGGTCAACCAGAAGCTCCTCAAGCAGGCTAAGAGGTACAGGTGGAGTATCACCGATTGGGAATTCCTTCTGATTTCGAGGAGAGTTTTCGGAGTCAATGTCGATGCGGGGTTGATCGTTATAAGGACAGATCCTTCCGTCCATGGGGATCCTTCAAACTATCATTGCAAGATTGGTGAACTGGAGCTTACATCCAAGGAAAGGTTGCACTATGCCCCCATCCTTGATCGGGACACTGGCTGGATAAAGCTCAATGGGAGGTTCCAATTTGTCTTCGATCGTGAACTGTACAGACAATACCACCACATTGACTCGAAGAAATCGTACGATTGGAGACAAGGGATTAAGCATGACCTCAGCAAGGTTGTTGTCCTAGACAAACTTCACTCGAACGGGGAAATGGGTCTCTACCAGAACCAAAATGGTGAGCAGGTTTGTTTGGAAAATGACGCTCTCCTCCCGTTTCTCAAGGGTTCACACGTCTATAACTATGGGCTCCGACCCCATTTATACATTCTTGCTACTCAACGTTCTCTCTCCGAAAACCCACTTGAGTACCTACGGGACTACCCCTTGGCTCTGGCCTATGTCACCCAGCACCGGCATATGTTCGAAAAGAGGAAGTCTCGAGTTTACAAAGGAAGACCATTATACTCGATGTTCGGTGTCGGCGAGTACAGTTTTGCTCCTTACAAAGTGGCTATCGCAAGTATGTATGGTAGCCCATCATTCAAATTAATCTCCCCCATCGAGAATAAGCCAGTACTAATGGATGACACCTGCTATTTCATCTCCTTCGACACCTATGAGCATGCTGAACAGGTCCTGCAATACTTAAATTCTGAAGAAGTCCTGGGTTTCCTAGACTCTATCGCCTACCCACTTGATAAGAGGAAGTACAAAATGAAGGTTCTGAAACGGATAAAGAGAATGTAGGGGTTATTCAATTGGAGTTGTCACTATGCTATTCTTGTTCTAAACGTCTTCTAAACCATTCAGGCATTATATATCCCAAGTAACCCAGCCCAACAGAAATTGCTGCACTAGTCCATCCAAGATAGTAGAAAATAGTGTACCCTTGGCCTCTAGCAGTTCCATATATCAGGTCTGCAACAAAGAATACGAATACCATAAGATAAGATACACCGTAGTAAGAGATCAGTATGAATCCAGTTCTGAATAGTTTTGTATCACCAAGTTTTGCTTCACGTCTACTAGTCATTATCAAAGTAGAATACGTCACTGCGGTAATAGCGATATGCCAGACTAATCCAGGTAGGATCTTATTGTACGCAGTAGTTGAGAAAGCGACCTCTGGATCAATTAGTTTTGAAATGATGAAACCCATGGTCATCCCATTGACAATAGACGCGAAGAAGGCAAAATTTGATTTCTCGTCTTTGAAGATTATCTGAATAAATTTAGCAGCAAAGATATTTGAAGCAGCGGAGAAGACATATCCGAGAAGTATTGTAAAACCAGTAATGTTCATCTCCTGTGGGGTAAATGGAGCATAGAACATGATAATCTTTCCGATTCCAGTTGTCAGAATTGACAAGGCAAGCATGATAAGTGAATACGCTAAGAACTTAGTCGAGGGATTTCGTTTTTTTCTATATTTCGTGTATGCAAGTATTGCTAATACTGATATCCAAATTGCTACTGCGTTCTCGTATAACAATGCTGTAAATGGAATATTGTTTCTAATATCGGACATTACCACAAACTCTCCCTAATCTTTTTCTGAACCTCACTTTGCTTGAGGTACCTCTTCCATTTCTCTAAGGATTTTGAGACAGCAATGGTTAGCAGTGTATTAAGCTCATTTCCTAAATCGCCTTTACTAGCTTCAAACATCTCTAAAGAATCTCCCAATTCTTCGTGGATTATACTATACAATCTCTCCCCTTTCTCTTTTGTAATATTACCTTCTGTATTGAAAATGAAGACGACAGCATAGTTTTGTTTCGAGTAGATTTGCACTTGGTGACTCTCTGTCGCGAATTGCTGTACTTCCCCAACATTAATTTCGATAAGAAACTTCTTGATTGCAGTGATCAAACCAGAGAAGAGAACATCAATATCCATGCCTGTGCTGTTCATTTCACTATAGGAGTAAATTGGGATACCATCCTGTGAAATTATATACAGCGCCTCGATCATAAGCTTACTATTGGTTTATCCCATTTAAGGTTTTTAGTGATTTGTCCTAAATGTTTGTTGTCAATGGGCAATATTTCCCCAACCTTTCTGCAAGATGAAGTCAATAAGATATCACCTAAGATCTGTAACATTCTCGGAACAGTATATCCCGAGGATGGACTATTGTAGTGTTAGATGCGCATGCCGGGAATTGAACCCGGGAGGCGAGCTTGGGAAGCTCGAATGATACCACTTCATCACATGCGCCAGAAAAGCATATCCCTATGGTTTCTTCGGCTTAAAAATTTCAAGGTTAAGTCATCCTATACTGTACTCATTTCGACAAGGAACTCTTGTCTAGTTTACACACAATGACATTTCGATATTTAAAAAACAGGTCTTTTTGATGAAAACCCTTATTGTCTTGAATTTTTCTAGACAGCTTAAGAAATGGAGAAATTCGACGAGTTTTTGAAGAATCACAAGGTATTGAACATGGGGTACATGTACAGAGGTTTCCCCCAGAGCTGTGCTCTGTGG
>WAMJ01000036.1 GCA_015522385.1 Candidatus Heimdallarchaeota archaeon | reverse complement strand
TGTGTATAAGAGACAGCTCTAATGGAATACAGGAAGGCAGCACTTTATGGTCTTTTCATGGGGATTACGTTGTTTGCATGGTTAACCATCCAGATAATGTTAATTGGTTTTCACTTCCTACAACCAATCCATTATGCCATGGGGGTAGTAGAGCTTATATCTGCGTATAAATTGCGTAAAAGCAATAGTTTTGATTAAATAATATCTTCAAAATATTCATGCATGAGTTATTTTTCTATGGGGTATTAGTAGACGAAGATCTGGACTGACAGGTACACCATCCAGTAGACCGTGCTCCATATGACGGACCATCTATACTGGCGTCCCCTGTCCAGCCATGACTGTGTGATAATCAACGAGGAGGGAACAACGAGGATGAAGAGGAAGATGCTGAGATACGGTGTTGGTCTTATGACTTGGATTTGCTCGAAGATCCTTGGGAAGCTGTAGCTCGCGATTCCCGCGAACAAACCGGTGATGGCCACTCCTATGGTTGTGATGAGAAGCGCTCTCCCGTTCAGGGCCTTCCACCTCACCTCCATGAGCTCCTCCTTGGTCGGCATGGATTCGGTGCTTCTGATGAAACGGTCGATCACCTTGGGTCTCTCTCCATTCGGGAGTTGTCCGATGATCAGTGCCACACTGGCTATGGCAGACCGTGACGGTTTGACATCAGCCACATCTATATCGTTGCCAAGTTCGAGGTTCTGGATGTTCTTGAAATAGTTGGGGATTCGGGTGAGTGCTTGCCTGCCTCCGCTTATGAGCTCCTCACGCATCTTCCCGAATTCCATCAGGGCCTCCCTCCACCCCTCTAACCTGATGGCCTTGTTGTAGAATAGGGCGAGAGACTGAATTACGGTGAGAGCTGTGACGATTTCGATGATAACAACTGGTGCTTCTACATACCGGAACATGTGGGCGAGGGAGAAGACGACTGGTATGAAGACTGCAGCCGTAAGGACTACCGAGCTCCTCTCCTCCAGTTTCACAAGCTCCTCTTCGGCAGTGGAGACGTCCGGTGGGAGATTGCGCACGATGTCAATATTTTGCTCCATCCCCAGCTCTCTTGTTATGAAGTCACTGCTGATCCCCGTGATAGAACCGACGTAGTGCTCGAACTCGGGTGTACTCGCTACGTCTCGGAGAAGCATTGCTTTCAGCCACCTCGCCCGATTTCGCGCTAGCTCTTTGTGCTTGATCAGTTGCATCCCGAGGACTGCTTGGTGAAGAACGACTGACACAAGCCACAGAAGAAGGTAGATTGGTGTTATTCCACCTGTAAAAAATGCTGTGACGACGGAGATCATGACTATCCCCGACGTGGCTGCGATAAATGGTGTGATCGTCCTATCGATCATACTTCCACCTGCTCGAACCCGTTGAACCTACCGTCCTTAAGGACGAGGGAATATATCCCCTCAACCCGTAACTCACTCCTGCCATCAACGATTCTCCGCTTAGTGATCACCACTATGTCAATCACCTGCAGAAGGTCATGGCTCATCCCATGTGAGAGTTCCCAACGGGCAAGGAGCCCGTCAAGGTTATGCCCATGGGTGGTCGCCATCCCCCTGATCCCAGCTGCAAAAGCCTCCATGGCAGCAACAGTGTCCTCTTTGTTCTGGATCTCACCGAGGAAGACATAGTCGGGTGAGCGATGAAGAAGACGTGCAATCTCGTTTGCTCTCTGGGCGTAACGTTTGTCCGATCCCACTGAGGGCATCGAGAACCTTGTCAGCAGTGGAAACCTCTCATTGTCGAATCTCACTTCCTTTGCGTCCTCTATTATGATCAGCCTCCACGTGGGGTCGGTCTCCATGAGAAGGGCATTGGCCAGTGTGGTTTTCCCTGATCCCGGCTCACCTGCAATGACGATGTTGGCCCTGCTGGTGACCTTTTCCAGCAGGTACTCCGCTTGCCCTTTGGTCACCTGCTCGTCACGGATTAACCTCTCCATGCTGATTGTAACTACGGGTAACCTTCGGATGGAGAACGCGGGTCCGTCAACAGCCAAAGGGGGCATCTGCATGGACACCCTGATCGACCCGATTTCGGTCTCGAATCCTGCTTTAAGAGCTGGGGATATCGGGGAGAGGGTCTCTCCTGTATCGAACTCCGCACGTGATTTCAATGATTTCCAGAGCTCTTCTGTGAAGAGGATATTAGTCTTGCAACGGCCGTGTACCCTGTGCGTGATGACGAGGGGTAGTCCTAGGTTAGAAGCCATGATCTCGCTTACCTCTGGGTCTAGAAGGAGGACGTAAATCTCCATGAGTCCAACAGTGTTCCACCCAACAGCTGGTACCAACTCATCTGGCACTTCGGGGACTTCGAGCTGTATGATCTGCTCCACGGCCTGAAGCGTCTCGTTGAGATTCCGAGGACGCATCTCTTCCCTCCTTTGTGAAAGATAGAGAGATCTAGCCTTGACGATTATCCCCTCCCAATTTGAGGGCAGGTCCAGCTCAATGTTTAGTGTCTGGAGTGGGGTTGTCGGAGAGAGCTCCGACCTGAGGAACTTACTTTCCACAGTGTTCACACAAGAGTTGGGTACATAAATCCCCGCAAATACAAAGTAACTATTTGGGGAGTTAGTAGAGGTGTCATTGATCCTTGGTTAAGTCCGATATGGTGTGGATGAGGTTCGAACAAGTAGGATCCAGCCACTGAGTTATTTTTATAGATACGGAAATCGAGATTTTTATATTCATGAAATACAGGTAGCCTATTGAAGGCCATACTCTTTGACCTAGACGGCACTCTCGCTCGAATGGATGTCAGGCTCGTCGAGCCTATTGCCCAAGCACTTGAGGTAGAACTAGGGAGAAGACCTGAGGATGAGGCCGTGGGGGAACCACTTCGTGAGCTTCTCGGGAACATCGGGGCCAAGAGCAAGTTCAAGGTTCTAAAGATTGTATGGAGCATTGGGGTAAGTGTTAATCTCAACTTCTTCAAGAACGTCAGATTCCTCGCGCGGGCCATCAGGAACTACAATCGGTCAAAGTACACATTCGAGTTGATTGATGGTGCGGAGAAGAACATCCGTTGGGCCTTAGACAACACCAAAGTAGCAGTCGTGACCAGTGCATCGCGCAAGGCAGTAAATTCCGCTATGGAACAGATCCCCATACTCCGGGAAATAGAGGTGGTGGTCACAGATGATGATGTCGACCGTCCGAAACCCGATCCACAACCTATCCGTATTGCCTGCGAGAAACTCGGTGTTGACGTCAAGGACACCCTGTACATTGGTGATCTTACAGTTGATGTCATCTCGGGAAGAGTGGCTGGTTGCAAAACCATTGCCTTCCTCGGTCAATATGCGAAGTTCACCGAGTCCTTGATACTTGAGCAGAATCCCGATATCGTCGTTTCAGACCACGAAGAGTTATCCAAGGTTTTCTCTGATCTCAGGTGAGACCTAAATGGATAAAAGCCTCAGGATGAAATTGAGCAAAGGGAGTTGCTGAATGAAGATACTCTACGGAATTAATACAAATGGGCAAGGACACATAAATCGTTCCAGAACAATCATGAAGCAACTCATAGAGGAGGGGCACGACATTCATATTGTGTTTGATGGCCCTAAGCCTCCAAGATATGCATACTCCATGGCTAAGACCTACACGTGGATAAATGGTTTTGAGCTCGTTTACCAAGAGCACCAACTCACCTTCTTTAGCACGATCTCGAAGAGCTTCATGAATTCAAGATATATTGCCCGTATAATAATAGATCTTGTTAGACGCCTGAAAAGGGAGAAGTTTGATCTGGTTATCTCCGACTTCGCCCCACTTGTGTCCTACGTTGGAATGATATCCGAGGTCCCTCTCCTCTCTCTAGATCACCAGCACTCTGTCAGATCAAACCTCTCATTAACGATTCCCGGATACTCCCTCAATCATTTTATTATGGATCTGACTCTTAAGGTCACTGTTCCCATAGCAGATCACTACATAGCTATTGATTACGTCAAGGAGTTGAGGAACGAGCGAATCTGGACTATCTACCCCCTCCTGTGGAAAGAGGAGTTTGATGACCATGATATCTATTCTGGAGACCACTACGTGATCTATGTGAAGCGATTGAGGGAGAAATACCTTAGGAGAGTGCTAAAGAACTTCCCTGATGACAACTTCATTGTTTACGGGTACAATAAATCTGAGAAAATCGGGAATGTAGAGCTCAAACCGACCTCTCGGTCAGGTTTCCTCATGGATTTCACCAGCAGCAAGGGTATCATCTCTAATGCTGGTTTTTCGGTCACGTGGGAGGCCATCCTCGTGGACAAACCCCTCCATGTTATTCCAATCAAGAACCAATTTGAGCAGGCGACCAACGCCTACCGTCTGGAAAAGCTGAAACTGGCAACGACCAGTGAAGAGTTCTCGGTCGGTGCTCTGCAGAATTTTCTTGGTAAACCCGATGTATACTTCAAGACAGCAGAGTACAAGGGGACTCCTGTCTCTGACTTTACCGGATATCTCTACTCTGTCATGGAGTGGTAGAGATGGATAAGTTTGATCTCCTTAATTCAAAGATGAAGAACTGCTCCCTTTGTCCACTTTCCCGAAGTAGGACGCAGGTCGTTCCTGGAATTGTGTCTGGGGAAGGAGATATCTGTTTTATCGGGGAAGCCCCAGGTCGTGAGGAGGACCTCCGGGGTGAGCCATTTGTAGGTAGGAGTGGAAAACTTCTTGATAAAATGCTCAGTGAGATCGGGCTGGAACGCTCTCAGGTATCTATTCTCAACATTGTGAAGTGCCGTCCTCCTGAGAATAGGGATCCCACCATGGATGAGATTGCAGTCTGCAGCTCGTACTGGCTTAATCCACAGCTAGACGGACTGCACCCTAAGATCGTGGTGACCCTCGGAAGGGTTGCTCTCAACTTCTTCTTACCCCATGCGAGGATAACTAAGGTAGCGGGGATAGTACAAGACTACAAAGAGTTCCCGATTTTACCACTTTTCCATCCGGCATATATCCTGCGGAACATGAACCTCATAGAGACGTACCGGGAGTACTTTGGAGTACTAAATCAGTACTTGACCTCACCCCCCAAAGGAAAGGGACAGTTGAATCTGGACGATTTTTTCTAAAGTGCGGAGATTTTGACCAGAGTAGGGTTTTGGCTCGGGGGGGTTTGTCATACAGGAAAATTTCGATAACTCGTAGGATCTATTCACATCTTCTCTAGGGACGTATTTTCAATCTGAAATATTTTTTAAAATGACGTCTAATACCTCTCAAAGAATTTTCTACTTGGAGCAAAGCTTAAGAATTATCGGCAATAAAATCTAATATAAGAGGAGACGAAGTCTCCGACGTGTAGGCGATTACATGAGTATAAGTGGCCAAGATATCGACCCAGAATTAATCAAGAAATATGAGGAGATGCGATTTGAGAAGAAGCCTCAGGGGATGATCCTCAAGATCGATGAGGAGAATCTCATCCTCGAAAAGCACACTACCGAACCTTTTGAGGAGATGGTGGCATCGCTCCCAGACAACGAGCCAAGGTACATTCTCTATGACTTCCCTATGAAGAACAGGGTGGGACTGGACGACACGAGGATGCTGTTCCTCTTCTGGATGCCCATGGAATCCCCTGTACGACTCAGGATGCAGTATGCGGGAGCAAAAAGCCTGATCAACACCAAGTTTAACGGTATCAGTGTGCAGTTGCAGGAGGATGAAAAAAGTAGCCTTACCGCAGAGCGAATCAAATCTAAGATGGCCGCTCGTCAGGGTGCTAACTATCAGCAAATGGGTTAACATTTCCTGAAAAACTTCTCAATAATTCTTACAATACCGACAATCCCTCCGATAGCACATACAGCTGACTAGAATCAGTCATGATTCTATCATTTTTCCAGTATGTCTGGTCTATACTTTTTATA
>WAMJ01000035.1 GCA_015522385.1 Candidatus Heimdallarchaeota archaeon | reverse complement strand
AATCTCGGGTTTGTAGACATCCATTCGTTCAATCATTTAATCAATTGTTGAAAGAAGTCTTATAAGTAGTTTCTTACTTCCTCCTGAAGAATATATTCTGATTTTAATCAGAAATTATATATGACGTATTTTCTCCTGATTTTGAGATGTCATTTCGTGCTCATACAACAGAGAATTTTTCAGAGCCAAACACATTAAGTTTTATACAGCGTGTTGCTAGTCGTATTTGTATTTGTAGAAAATTAAGGGTGATAGTGGAGTTTGAGCGAACATAAAACCTATGAAGAACGTGCATATGAAGCCGAAGAGAAACTCAAAAAAGCCATCGCGGATGGAGATGTTCCCGGTTTTCTAGATGGATATGATGAGTACGAGAGAGTAATTCTACATTTCGAAGGGGTTGGTAAGACAAAGGAATCTAGAGTTCTTCTTTCCAGATTACAGAAAATATTAGATGTGGTCATCGAGAAAGGGGATCAGGAAGCAGAATACTATTCGAAGTTAGGCCCGTGGTTCATCCTATTCTCTTATCACTTCAAGGCGAAAATCCTTGAGTCCCTAAACATCGATCTTCTCAATGCTGTTAAAGCAAGGGTCGGAGCACTTGACTTTGCTCTCGGTGTTGAGTGGATTGAGCAAGTCCTGAATATCATGATGGATCTGCTCATTGAAGGATACGTAGATGTTGGTTTGAGGTATCTCAAATTTACTAAGAACAAGAAGGACGAACTCATTCAAGAGATTGTGGATCAGATCATTGAATACGATGAAAGTGGAAAATTCCACCGAAAGAAGAAGAAACAAGAGGTTCATAAAATTGCCGAAAACATCTACAACGCCTTTCTCCACCTCCTCGGTCTGATGATAGAGAGGAACAATGATGGTTCAAGCTTCCTCGATGATGGTCTCAGGGTACTACGACAGCTCAAGAAGCACGCAGATGTGTCATTTGAATATCTTGAGGCAAGGCTGATGGCTCTGGAAGCACACATTAGAGGGTATCAACTGGATCAGATAGATACCTCAGAGCAGAGCCATGTTAAGTCGAGAATAATTCCCCACACAATTCTTGACAGCCCTGATATTCCCGTACTTGAAAAACTGATGCAATCCTATATCAAGAAAAATGGATTAGACATTCCTGTATCTTTAGAAACAGTACCGATCATTGGCGCTAATCCTGCGGGCTCACCTCACCTCTCGATAGTAGGACAAACAGGAGTTGGTAAGACCACACTGACCAAACAGATCCTAAAAGAGAATAAGAGAGTCCATGGTGCTACAATTTTCATTTTCGACCACCATCTTGAGTACGCGGATATAGCAGATCAGATCATACAGATTGGAGGAGAAGAGAGGGAAGAAGCGACTATATACTTCGGTGTGGAGGAAATTGACGCGATTTACAGCCAGTCACAGGAATTTATCAGGTCTCAGCAGGTTACCTTTTCTAAGGAGGACTTCTCAGCCGACGACCTTGCCACAAAGATGAGAACGATTGAGGAAGAGACCCGACCAGGAGTTATTAAGTTCGTTGAGGACACTATAGAATCTCTTCTAGACAGTGAAGAGGAGACAGTACTTCCTACCGATACAGGAGAAACAGTAGTGTTTTGGATTGTCTCAGAGGAACCTTACATCTCAACAAAGATAATCTCAACCCTGATCAAAAGAGTTCTTCACATGGCCATCCAGAACAAGATCAAAGAGAAAACCATACTTGTGACTGAGGAAGCGCAGAGGCTTAAAGGAGATCAGTGGATCAGGAACTTGACATCAGAAGGACGGAAGTTTGGGCTGTTTCTTATCAGCATCTCCCAAGTTCCTGAGTTCGACCCATGGGTTGTCTCCAATTCTGAGGTGATAGTTTTCAAACTCCGTAGAAAGTTCTCTCATGACAGCGACTTGGATCATCTGTTCGATGACAAGATCAGGAGATTCATTCCCAATCTAGACGTAGGCGAATACCTAACCTATCATAGAGATCTCAGATCATGGGTGTTCAGCTACAACCCTGAGTCATTGTCACCAGTACATGCCAAGCAGGCTTTAGAATCGAAAATAGAACAACTTCGAAAGTTGCTCTAGATTAATCTCTGATTTATATCATTTCAAAAGCATTTAAAGCAACTAGAATTACATTTACTTGTGGATAATCGTAGAAGAATAAGATCTACATTGAGGATGGAACTTGATTCTGTCGCTAAGGAGCTTGATGAGATTGAAAACTCAATCGACTCGGGTGATAAATCAGACAACCTATTGAAGAAGAGGGATGAGCTTAGACTGTACCACAAAAAGCTCTCTAAGCAGTATCAAGAGATAACTGGTAAAAGTGTCGAGCAAGCATCAAAACTCTCAACCAAACTCTCAACTAGGACAATCCGCTTGGAGACTCCAACCAAGCCTTTTACTCTAGGAATCGTCCTTCTCACCTTATCCAACCTAGTATTTCTATCAGCATTATATAATTTGGAGATCCCAGGTCTGCTTGGATACGGACCATCAGATCTAATAAATGGTGCAGTCTATGGTCTTGTAGAGACAGTGGATGAGACTGTCATCGCCAAGATGCAATATGCTCTCTTCATCATAACTGTGACATCCTTGGCCTCAATCCTCCTCTTCATCATTACCTCAACAGTAGGATTTGCTAAAAAGAACTACGCCGTTGCCTTAGACGGTATGGCGCTCTTCATTTCGAGCACAGTGCTCTTCTATGGATTCATCGGACAGAGCTATCTAGGTCTGAATAGGTGGGATGCAATCTGGCCTATGAAAGAAGGTGTTATCATGCTCGCAGCTGCCTACCTGCTGACAGGTATATTACTCATGATTGTAGGATTCTTGATGACTACATCAGGCGGCATATACAGATTTCTCTCCATCATTGAAGCTATCGTGTTTATTGTAGCTGGAGCATATTCATACGTCCAAGTTAGTAACAACATCAGTTTCACAAGCCACTATGTCTTCTCAACTGCTATGTTGATGCTTGCAGCAGGTATTGGACTGTTAAGATCTCTCTTCGTTAAAATTAAGGAATGAATTACTCCTTAGAGCGCAATATAAACTCACTGAATTTATTGTAGTCAATTCCCCCATCGAAATCGGTCCATTTCCACCTGAATTTTAGATCGTGTGAGGACATATTCTCACAATCAAGAATCGCTTCACCTTCAAAGGTGTCACACCGAAGTTTCATAGACTGGAAATGAATAGCACAGACCTTCGAGTCATATTCCAACTCCCCAAGTTTTGCCACAACACGGACGATATTCCTGATTGGGTAACGACTAGAACCATTTCGTCTGAAGGTTAAACCCTTGAGTTGAACACCCTCCTTCCTGCATATCTGTCCCACATCGGAAAGGGGAGAGTAGATGTCCTTGAACCTGTCCACTTTGAGAAGTGAATCCTTCAGATTTTCATTAAATTTACTGAACGAACGATCCCAAGCGTCAAGGGTCGTCTTGGAATAGTACACAATGTGCATACTGTCCCTAGTTATAAATATTCGCTGTAAGATTTCCCGGACTACAGTTTGATGGTCATCTTGTAAGCTGATTCTCCATCCCTGTAGTAGCCTTTGAGCACCTTCTCCCGAAAGAATCCTAACTTCTCATACATCTTGATCGCTGGTGTGTTACTCTCGCGAACTTCTAATATGATCTCGTTTCCTATCCCTTCATCCCGCATCTTCTTCTCGATCACCTTCATCATTCCTGAACCAATTCCTTGTCCTCTTGCTTCGGGAAGAACAGCAATACTGATGATGTGACCCCTGGAGGAATTTGCCTTGAAAAGACTTGAAAAGTAAGATTTCTCGATTCTATTGATCGCGTAACCAACCACCCTTCCATCGACCTCCGCTACACAACTATATTCCCGCCAGTCCTTAATGAGTTGGATAAAATATCCGACAGGGTAATTCTCAGGTAATGAGATCCTGTTAATGGCCACTATTTCTTCAAGATCCCCTAAGTTAGGCGAGCGGTACACCAATGTTTTTTGCATCCCTGATCTAGATGATCAGGATGAAATCTTAAATCTTCCTTCAAAGGTCATGAGATAGTTTCATCTTAGAGGTTATAAATGCGTGAGGTGACATAGACATATGTCGCAACCCCTCCTCATTTGCTGGAATTGTCTTGGGAGAACCCCAGAAGGGACATGTATACATTGTGGAAAAGAAGTATCAAGAGCTGCAAGTGAGAGCGATCCAGAAGAAAACCAGAAACTTCATTTTGTCGTCCAAATCCGACAGAAATCAGGGGTTGTCAACGAATTCGAAGTCGAGAAATTAGAGGAGATCCTCAGTACACAGTTCGAGGTGACCACAAGGGACTTTACTCAGTCAGGACCTATTTTTGTTGTCAAGAAGAAGAGTGAACAGGTAGATTTCGATGACCTCTATGCCAGATGCACGGACCTTGCAGAAGGACTGACACCTCTTATTAAATCTCCAAGATTAAACCTTAAGTACAGCCGGTTAGGTGTCGATCAGGACCACCTTGTTGTTGAGTTCAAATTTGTTCCCAGAAGAACGAACACGGAGACGACAATCTCCAGAGTGACGTTTCTTCTCACCTTAATCTCAATCTTCATAGCTGGCCTCTTGACCTCATATCGGTACCAAGCAGCGAAACAGGGAAGGCAGTTCGATATTAACCTACAGAATGTGCTGGAACAGTTCTCAAATCAAATACTCGTCAACTCTCTTCTGTTTACAGGTGTCTCGATTAGCCTGATTCTGTTCAATTTCCTTGTGACCAAATGGGTGAACAGGAAATTTAATGGCCCAAAGATCAAACTTGTTCCCCTCCCAACCTTTATTCCCTATTTTGAGATTGGAACTCTCGGAAATCTCAAGGTAGAGTATTCACCACATAGGACTAGATCATCCTATTTTCAAACTTCTTTCATTCCCACTGTAGTGACGTGGGTTACCTCAGTTTTGATTTTTATCAGCTCACTCTATTTGTCGATAATCGACACAAGTGTTGCGAATGCCTTCAACCAGCAGTCTCTAATCGCAAATGGAACGTATGAGCCACCACTACTCAGGATCATCGAACTTCTTGTATTCTCCAACGAACCAATCACTCAGAATCAACTCATTCACCCAATTGGGTTAGCGGCACTATCTATGATCTATCTGTTTGGGATTCAGCTCCTTCCGATGACACAACTTAATGGAGGTGCTATGATAGAGGTGGTATATGGAAAAGTTTCACTTTATCTCACCTCTCTTGTGTTTCTGGGGATACTCTTCATCTCTGGATTGTGGTGGCTCTTGATTGTTAACATCTTCCTTTTTAGGTTCACCTCGGACTCTCCTGTTCTCAACGAACTCTCACCCCTACCTAGATTTGCGAATCTATTGACCATATTCGCGATCTTTCTAGGAATACTATCCCTTCCATTTCCATTGTAAGGTTTAAGTGTGATTAAAAATGAAGAAAATTTATCTAGAGTGGTCTGGCGGCACTCTATATTATGCGTAAAGTCCACTAAGTCACTAATTTTAGCATTATTTGCTGAACTATTACTTTCTTCACATAAATCAATATCAGCGAATCTGGAAAAAATTTTTATGCGAAACCATATCGAGTATTATTCTACAAGATTTACCAACATTACAATTTTCAACACATTTTCTTAATTTTGAAAAAAATCCGTAAATCATTGCTAAATAATAACCAAAGCATCTCAATAAAGATTAAATACCATGCAATCCTATATTCATTCACTCTAATTAAGAGGAGAACGTAACGATGAATTTCATTAGAAGACACAAAAGAGCAGTATCACCTGTGATCGCTGTCGTGCTACTTATCGCACTCACAGCAGCAGCAGTGGGAGTCGTCTGGGTGCTATTCCAGCAGCTCTCCAGCGGCAGTTCCGCAGTTGTGACAATTCAGACCACATCAGCCGAGTATACCGTCAGTGGTGGCAATATCATATACACATGGACTGGAACAGTCTCAACGACTGGTGACGGTACTATAACCGCAGCAACTTGGGGATCAGCCTTAAGCAATTCAAGCCTCTCAATCTCACTCAATGAAGGAAACAACCTTGTCACCATCATGTTCACGGAGGCAGCTAGCTCCGCGCAGACAGGTTCCGATACGTTGACACTAACAGTCAATGTTGGCGGAAACAATGCGTTCCCAACTGATACTGTCTCTTGGAGCGCCGCATAATTCTTCCACCTACAATTTCCCAAATTTTCTGAGATAAGTCTAAAAGTAGATTAAATAAACTTCTATTTATGTTAAGAAGGAGATCCGTGTCACCCGTAATAGGTGTAGTTCTATTGATAATTGTAACTATTGCAATGATAGGACTGCTCGTGACGCTGATCCTAAGTTTAACCAAATCGACTCACAGCATAACTTTCATCAATACACACGAAGCGTCATTTAACGGTACTCACTTCAACTGGAGGGGAGTGATTCACTCGACAGGGGATGGCAGATTAACTTATGCTTCATGGGGAGGGATAGAGTATGATAATCTCTCGATCAATATAGATCGTGGGAATAATTTGGTCTCTCTCTCCTTCCGCTCAGATATATATTCTTCAGATTCTAATTCATTGATCGTTGGGATCGATATTGATGGGACAAATTTTCTTGGAAGGACACCCGTGTCATTTGTAGACGAGTCCTAACTTGCACTAATTCCAAGGAACTAAATGTTAGATTTATAAGAATCAAATTTATCGAAGATGTGAAAATGAAGAAATTCTCTAAGTTAATTGTAGTCTCTATGCTAATTCTATTAGTTCTTGGGATTGGTTTGTCGGGAGCTAAACCCGTTTCCAATGACCTACAGGACAAAGTTCCTGCTCCAAGTCTAAAGATCGAGAAATGGATAGACTCCGATGAACGGGTTGAACCAGGTCAGATAATCACAGTATATGTAAACTTCACCAATGTAGGTACAAAAACTGCTTATAATCCAGTAGTTGTAGAGCCTCAATTCGAGAATTTCTCGGTGACTAACATCAAAGGATTTGATGAGCGAAAATGGGTAGAGATTGGCCCCAATGCAACGTTCTCATACTCTTATCAGATGGAGTTTGTCAAGGAAGGTACTTACACTATAGAAA
>WAMJ01000034.1 GCA_015522385.1 Candidatus Heimdallarchaeota archaeon | reverse complement strand
GTGTCCACTCCTTTCCCAGACTTGTGACTGCTTATCCAACCGAATCCTTGATTCTCCAAGGGTGCAGCCTCTGGTTCTGGTCCAACTGCTTCTGGGGGACCGTTCCCGTGTCCTTTCCCGAATGTGTGCCCACCTGCGACAAGGGCAAAGGTCTCCTCGTCAGTCATTGACATCCTTCCAAAAGTCTCCCTGACATCTTGTGCAGAAAGGGCAGGATCAGGATTGCCATTTGGTCCCTCGGGGTTGACATAGATTAGCCCCATCTGGACTGCGGCCAATGGGTTCTCAAGATCCTTCCTTGTTTCCCCATACCTCTTGTCACCCAGCCACTCCGTTTCAGATCCCCAGTAAATGTCCTTATTCGGGTGCCATACATCCTCACGACCAAGCGCAATCCCAAGTGTGGGACCTCCCATATCCTCAATTGCTACATTTCCTGCCAAGACGAGAAGATCCGACCAGCTAAGCTTGTTCCCGTACTTCTGCTTGATCGGCCAGAGCAGCCGCCTTGCTTTGTCGAGATTTCCATTGTCGGGCCATGAGTTGAGAGGTGCGAATCTTTGAGCTCCAGTGTATGCACCACCTCTGCCATCAGATGCACGGTAAGTACCTGCTGCATGCCATGACATCCTGATAAATAGGGGGCCGTAATGACCATAATCTGCAGGCCACCAGTCCTGACTATCCTTCATCATCTTCTTGAGGTCTTCCTTCACAGCCTCAAGATCGAGGGTTTTGACTGCTTCTTTGTAGTTGAAATCCTTGAGGGGTGTGGATTTCGTGTCGTGCTGGCGAAGAATGTCCAAATTAAGTTGATTTGGCCACCAGTCTTTGTTTTGAGTTCCGGCCTTAGCCGCTATTGGTATATCGTCTGACATCGTTGTCACCTTACTGTGCTAACTGAGAATCATTATTATTTAATACCTGTTATTATGGCGTATTCAATATTGTATAAGACTAATTCTCAAAATTCAGAAATTTTCCATCCAATTTTTCTTCTTGAATAACTACAGATAAAAGAGGTGAATAGAAAGGTGTGTTATAGACAATGCATCAACCCGACGAGGAGCTAGTGTCAATCCTTCACAAGAAGGGATTGAAGGTCACCCCACAGAGGCTCGCGATCTTTAGATACCTAGCCAATAATGAAAGCCACCCATCAGCAGAAAAAGTCTATTCAGACATTAAGGGGGAGCTACCGACCATCAGTCAGGGCACTGTCTACAAGACCCTCTCTACACTTGCGGATATTGGTGTTATTACCGAATTGAAGATTAACAATGGGCAGAGCCGGTATGACAGTAACACCAGTGTGCATGTAAACATCATCTGTCCAAGGTGTAATAACATCTCGGACTATCAGTCGGAGACAATAATAAAGTTCTGGAAGAAGCTTGCAAAGGAAATTGGTGGAAAGATATCTGGTCAAAGATTTGATGTATACAAAGAGTGTTCCACCTGTGAGATATGAGGAAAGTACCTATATCCCAAAGCACCAATTTGTACTAACACAGACGACCTCCAATCTACTGGTTGTGCCTTTTCTATAATCCGAAGTTCGTCCAGACCGTGTACTTCTGGATTTTTTCGGTAGGAAAATTGTGGTTTTGTTTACTTCGGTCGGATTCACATTTATATTCCTGATTTCCGTAACCGTCAAATACAAATGTCTATCGAGATACGACGGACAGACCGAATCCGATACACCAATATCCATCCTGAAATGCAGAGGTGGCATGAGGAGGCCAACGAGAGGATTTTCTCTCTTGCAGTTGGTGACAGGCTAGGTCAAATTGGTCCACGAATCATGGAGGTGGGGTATGCCAAAGTACTCTATGCTGCTAACAAAATGGGCGCGTCTGTTAACGGATCTTTCATTTTCTTCGCTCCAGATGGTACTTGCTCCTTAAACATCGAGAGAACTAGGAGAGGGTTCTCTTATGGAGGGTTACTAGACATGGATTTTGATGGGCTGCTTGCGACAAGCAACTCAATGCCCAATGGCTGTGGTTTCTCTACTTATGAGATTGAAGGCGTAGACGACGTGGCGCTTGTCAAGCACCTTGAAAACAGTCAAGAGAGATTGGGTGAGGATGAACTGAGTCAGTTGGGTAAGGGCAACCACTTCGCAGGTGTCTACCGAATCTGCGACCCTGTCTCGGGGGAGGACACAGGGAGGAGGTGTATGGTGGTTCACTGCTCAGGACATGTAGGAGGTGACTTATTGTATTACCCGTGGAACTGGCTGGCAGAGGAAGATGGGTACCATTCCGTTGATACTCCCCACGGACCGATTACAATGTTGGAGGGTGAGGCCCGTCGTAGGTACATCGAGCAGTTCAAGACGACCGAGAGTACGAATTCTGACAACAGGGATAGGACAGCGGAGGAGATTCTTGAGGGGCTGGAATGGAAGAGGCTTTCTACGATTACTCACCAAGGTCTCCTGCCGTCACAACACCTTATTGGTACACAGAAATACGATGGAGAGCTCCCCATCGCATTCAATCCAGAGGAGGGTTTGGCCATCGCTAAATCCAAACCCAACCTCTCAAACGATGTTCTCGATAGTTGGACTGAGCGGGAGAGAGTCGAATCACTTGGTATTAGGAAGAAGATCTCCGAGCTAAATCTCACTCCTCATGGTGGAGGATACGAACTCAGGTTCCCCTTTGACTCCTTGAGTATAGACGTGGACTCATTGGGAATTCGGTCATTTAGTATGAGGTTCCATGGACGTTCACTGACCTTCAATAATTTTAGGGAGATCCGCGAATGGTTGACCTATCGACGAAAACTGGGCATCATGTACCGTATCTTCCAGTTCGATCTCGCGGATCACCTCTTTGACCTCCCTGCAGTCATGCAGGTGTACCCCAAGACGACTGTCCCAGGTGGTACAGGTTGACCTACTTCTTTGCTCATAGGGGAGACTCTTCCCAGCTACCTGAGAACACTATGATAGCGTTACAAGCTGCATGCGAGTCGGGGGTGGCGGGTGTGGAATTCGATGTGCAATTCAGCAAGGACGGTCATCTTGTCATTTTCCACGACAGGGATGGATATCGAATTCTCGGTGATCCCCGAGGAATGGCAGATTACACTCTTGAGGAGATAAAGGGACTTGATGTAGGGAGGTGGAGAGGTAGGGAAGATCATATCCCCACCTTCCATGAGGTAATGTCCATGGTCAATTGCTCGAAAATTTTAGAGATTAAACCCCAATGGCGAGAACTCGAAAATAATTTCGCCTTGGAGCAAGCAGTGCTCAACCACCTTGATGATTATGGATCAAGTCTGGGATTGGGTTACATTTCAGTTCGTTCTGTAGAGAGCTTGGAATATATTCGTGATCACTCAAAGTATCCTGTAGGTCTGATGCAGAAGAAGCGGAGTTGGGGGGAGTTTCAAGGCCTTGTGGAGGAGTATGGGATTCGGTTCTCACAGATTAGGATAAGGAGCTTTCCTAAGGAGAAGATACCTGGGCTTATTGACAAAACAAAGGTAGTGGTATATTATGCCGACACTCCTGATGAATGGCAACAACTGTTCGATCTTGGAGTCTACGGAATACTTACAAATCGACCGTACCCTGCTGCTTCATGGAAGAACCTCCGATGATCTAAATCCCTGATGTCCGTACTTGACAAAATTCCTCAAGTGTCGAAATACAAATTTATACAGGAGTTACATTCCTTTCCTATGAAGATTCTGGTCTTCTCGGACGTGCATATCGGAGGAAAATTCAATGAGGAGATGTTCCTCAAGGGTGTGGATCTGATCAACAAAACAGAGGCAGACTTCTACATCTTTGCTGGAGACCTCACTGATCAGGGAACTCTACAGGAGTACAGGCTGGTCACTGAGAAGTACTTACCCATGATTGAAAAACCCCTTCTACTCATCCCTGGTAATCACGATGTCAAGAATGTGGGGGACTTACTCTGGGAGGAGTATATTGGCCCAAGGTACTTCGTCAAGTCAGATAAGGAAAAGAAGGTCAAGCTCCTCGGGCTTGATTCCAACGAGCCTGATATGAATACGGGGAGGATAGGAGAGCGGGGAATAAAACGGATTTACAAGGAATTCTCTGACCTACCTAAGGAGTGGATAAAGATCCTTGTCTTCCACCATCAGACCCTCCCTATTAAGTACACGGGTAGGGAGCGAAGTGCAATCACTGATGCAGGTGATGTGATAAAGGCTATACTCGACTGCGATGTAGACATTGTGATCAACGGACACCGTCATATATCCAATGTTTACCAGTTAGCAGACAGTGACTACACCACCCTTGTGGTAAATTGTGGAACGATGTCGTGCAAGAAGACCCGTTACAAGGAGGAATATTCATTGACTATAATTGACTGTAGTGAGGGTAACGCTGAGGTGGATGTCATCGAGCTCAACTCTGGGATGAAGAAGGTCAAGAGGTTCACAGGTCGAAAGAATATGCGAATGGCCCCTGATAATATTGAGGAAGTAGGTTCTCTGCTCTCGAGAATTATCCAGATCGGGAATACTGAGTTCTCGGATAGCGGCTTCCAGAGTGAGACCTTCGCCAAGATGATCGGAATTGTCAATGTCATGGACTGTGATATTGTTGTTCATTGTGGGGACGTCACAGATGCCTCCAAACTCGATGAGTTTAGCATGTCCAAGATATTCCTTGGTATGGTTAAACATCCTATGATTGTGGTTCCAGGACCCAAGGACTACTATCCTTTGGGCCAAGAGCTCTTTCGAAAAATATACCTTACGACCAATCCTGAAATTGATGTGGGGAAGCTCAGAATCCTCGGGATTAACAGTTGTATCCTTGAGGACAAGATTGGAAGGTTAGGGCGTTCTAGTATGAGGCGAATCAAGGAGAAGTTCGAGAGCACGGATTTAATCTCTGTTGTGGCCTTCCATCACAACATCATACCCCTCAGTCGAACCAAGCACGAATCTGAGCTCCAAGACGCGGGAGATGTCCTCGACTTCCTCGTCAGGGAGAAGGTCAAATTGGTTCTTACTGGTGCCAAGAATGCTTCAGGGACATGGAAAGTTGGGGACACTGTGATCGTGAATTGCGGTACTGCTTCGTCGTCCCACATTGTCAATTCCAAGGGGAACTCATTCAACATTATCGAGATCTACGAGTACTGCAACGGAGACGTAGAAGATTTGGTGATCGTCATCAAGGAATATTTTATCAATTCTGACAAGGTAGAAGTGATTGGGAACTACCTAATCCCCAAATGATCTACTTGGGGATTTCCTTACGCACACGTTTATGGAAGGTGTGAAAGTCAACCTCTGTATTATGTCTTGGGGAACCTAAGTACTTCTTCTCGATCTCCCTAATTTCCTTCTGTATCCGCTTCCGTACATCCTTGGGCAGGTCATACCTCCCCAGTACGTACTGTGCAAAGAGCTTTCCTTGCATCTCTGATATCGGCCAGATGCACCCTTGTGGTTGGAATAATCCGATTATCCCCAAGGATGGGTAGTCTGGATGGAACATCTTAAGGTACAGGTCCACGGGGCCCTCTGAATAGTCGAGATAGTTGAAGAAAGGAAATGTGATCTTGTATCCAGTACCTGCAATAACTACATCGTACTCTCCAGATGAGCCATCTTTGAAGTGCACAGTGCTTCCATCAAACTTCTCGACATCCCCCTTTGGATAAATGTCCCCGTGCCTCAGATGGTAAAGAAGCTGGGAATTAAGCAAGGGATGGCTCTCTGTTGGTGCATGATCTGGTTTTGGGAGACCGTAGTCTTCCATTCTACCAACTGATAATCGGAGTGCAACCTTGAACAACCTCTTCCTCAGGAACTCCGGAATGTATCGAGAGGAGTAGTTGATGTCCTCGGGTGTCTTCCCGAACATGAGCTTAGGAACGACGTAGTATCCCCTGCGCCAGCTTAAGTGAGTGGCACTGGCGTGTCTGCTGATGTCCACCGCGATGTCGCACGCACTGTTCCCAGCTCCGATAATCAGAACCCTCTTGTCACGGAATGGAAGATGGGTTCTGTAATAGTGTGAGTGCATGTACTCGCCGTCGAACTTACCTGATATATCTGGCCATCTCGGGTTCCAGTGGTGTCCATTGGCAGCGACGAAGTAGTCGAAAGTCT
>WAMJ01000033.1 GCA_015522385.1 Candidatus Heimdallarchaeota archaeon | reverse complement strand
ATAATACATATGAATTAGCCAGAATCCCTATTGATCAAGTAACGGAAATTAACTACAGTATTGATACAAGACCTAAATCCAAATATTATCTACATCACTAGTATAGATTTATATATGCACCGCAGCGTATCATAGACACACCCTTCACGTTGGCGAGATACATCCCTCCAATAAAATGCGCATCAAATTAGTTGATACACACCGTTGTTATGTAAAATAAATCCCTCACCAATCAAATCATCGATCAACTTGGTCAACTTTTCTTCACTAACACCCATAACCCCAGCAAGCTCAACCGCATTCATTGATCCGTTGAGCAAATGACGGAGGATTGCTCCACGATAGTATCGATCAGTCTGTTCGAATGGCTTATTGGATGATTTCACTGAACGTCTCCTTGTCCGATGGGCCGAGCCATAGTCCATGAGTGCGTTGTGATAATCCCTCGACCTTCCAAGTGGGAGCAGTTGATCTGCAACACTCTGAACGCGGCTCATTGACCAGTCACTTTCGATGAATCCGTGCATGAGGAGGACATTGCGAACGTTTGTGTCTACAGCTGCGAAATCACTGTTGAACGCAAAGATAGGTATGGATCTAGATGTGTATGGACCTATACCCTTCAGACGCATTAGCTCCTCAGGTGATTGGGGAAATTCACCGATTTCAACAATTTGCAGGGCTGCTTCCCTTAGCCATTTTGCCCTCCTGTTGTACCCCAAACCGATCCATTCAGCAAGTACGTCCTTGAGTTCTGAAGAGGCCAGAGCCTCCACAGATGGGAATTTATCGAGGAATGAGAGGTATTTAGGAACAACTCTGCCCACCTGTGTCTGTTGGAGCATGAACTCGGAGACCATAATGCAATAGGGATTAGTGGTTCTTCTCCACGGGAAGTCCCGACGGTTCTGTCTCCACCATCCGAACAGCATGCTGTGGAATTTTTCAGGAGAGGGTTTTACGTCCACGATGGAAAATGAAGAAATGTCTTAAAGTGCCTGTCGGTGCTACTCTGCAACCTGCGAGGGCTTGATGGAGAATACCGCGAAGAGCAGGATACCAAGAACGACAAGAGCAGCAAGGTCGAATGCCAGTCCGAATCCAAGGCTGTCGACGATGTACCCCGCGCCCAACGGGCCAAGGATCCTACCGAGTGATCCTACACTGGAGTTTATTCCAAGCCCCCCGCCCTGCATGTCCTTGGGGATTCTACGGGACAGGGCTGAGTTCAGAGGCGGGTTGATGAGCCCAATTCCGATCGCCAAGGGAGCTAAAGCGAGCCCGAATAGCCAAGGGTTCGAGGTCATTCTTGACGAAGTGACGAAGCCGAGTGCGACGACAAGTAACCCGAGGAGGATGGTCTTCTCTTCGCCAAGTTTGTCGACAATTCTTCCGATGAGTCCACCTTGGACGATGATTCCCCACACACCTACATATAGAAAGAACAGTCCGAGGACATATGGTTCTGCACCTGGTATGATGACCTCCTTAATGTAGAGACTGAACACCGCTTCGAACCCTGAGAAGGTATAGGTGTTGATCCCAAAGATTAGGATCAGAGCGAAGACGCCTGGAAAAGCGAAGAATCCGAAGAATCGCTGTATTGATTGAACGACAGATCCACGAGGTACTCTTTCGCTTTTCTGAAGGGTTTCAGGTAGGTTTCTGAATGCTATGTAGAGATTCACCAGTGAGAGAAAAGCAGCGAAGACCGAGGGGTAGAAGTGGACCGCCACCTCTCCAGGTATTGATGCGAAGAGCCCACCTATTGCAGGTCCGAGAGTGAATCCCAGCCCGAAAGCTGCACCAAGGAGCCCGAATCTTTTGGCCCGTTTCTCGGGTGGGGTGACATCTGCGATATACGCTCTGGCGGTGGGAAGAGTGGCTGCAGTGAAGAATCCTGCGATGGCTCTGGACGCCACGATGAGCGAGTAGTCCGAGGTGAGCCCGAAGCTGAGGAAAGCAAGAACTGATCCTCCCACACCTATGAGGATGACTGGCCGTCTACCGATTCTATCCGAAATTCTTCCCCAAATGGGAGAGAAGATGAACTGTGCGATGGAATATGCGGAGATAATCCACCCGAGTCTGATTGCCTGCTCCGATTCAGGGAACTGCTCCACCAGATAAGGCAGTACAGGAAGTATGATACCGAAGCCAAGGAGGTCGATGAACACCGCCATGATCACAGGCAGAAATGATCCTGCAGGGGTGTTCTCACCGTCATCTATTGGTTCAGGGTATTCTGACATAGACCGAAGTGGCTGCTGACGTTTATACGGCTGACGGTCGTGACAAGGTCACCCCGCCACGTCTCAGGGCAGGTAGTATCGCTTACCTCTATTGACGAGTATCCCCGCCTGCACCATCGCGTCAAGGTTCTTCTTTGCCGTTGAGGATGTCTTCTGCCTTGCCTGCATGAGTGAGATTCCTCTTCCCTGAGACTCCTTGACGAGTTCGTAGATTGTCCGGGAGTTTTTCCTCTGTCGCTCGGTCCTCAGTCCATCGAGGAATTCTTGGAATTTATCGGGTTCGAGCAGATTGTGTTGCACGGTTATGGGGGGCCGGGAGGTGCTTTGGAGGATGTCGAGGATTGCGTCGAGTTTCTGCTCTATGGAGCCAGTCTCAGAGGTTCCTTCGAGCGTCCTGTGAGCTGTGATCAGGTAGTCCTTGAGGGTCATTTGCCGCCGGGCAGCTGCGTCCTTAATGGCGTCATAGTCCTCGTCCGAGAGGTAGAAGCTGATCGACTTGCTGTGCTTTCTGGCCACGACAAACCTGCTCGTTTGTGATATAAAGTTTACCTATGTCATGACATACTGTCGCGTCACAAATTCGCCAAAAAATTGCACTTCTGATCGATGATCCCCAACTTCAACACCAACTGTCATGACACAATTATGACACAGCCACATAATCGAGATGTCAATGACATGACAAATTTGAGGTATGACATGACAGTGACGCGACCGTCATGACACAAACATGACACTGCCGCGACAACCACCATATACAGGCTGTAGACGGATGATTGAGAGAGTAAACATAATGTCATGTAGCCAATAGGAGAGAAGTCACCTACAGAAGACGGTGGAAAATAAAGAGGCACAAGAAGAAGCAGAGACAGAATGAGGGGCACGGGAGAACGGATTATATTTAGGATGAGCGTGGCAACAAGGAGAGTTCTCTGAAACCAGAGACTATTTGGACAACACACCTCCATCGATCACATGCCATATCAATAACAGAATCCCGAAAAAGACCCAATATTGATCCTCCCAGTAGGAGAGGAGGTAGATTCAGGAGGATCAATATACTTTCTTCGTACGGGATACAAACTGTACAAATAGCAGTTTGGATGGCACTACACAGTCTGAAATTGCAGTAGAGCGATTCAACATTGACCTCCACCACCCCGATTGGCGCCAAACTTGATAGGGGATAAGAATCAGTGAGCACATGATCCCAATCAAGAACAGAGAGAGATGTATTCGAAGTTCATGTTCTATCGAAGCTTGGGAATTATGGACTCATTGAACGTCTGCATGGAGGAGACCTCCTCGCCCTTGGGAAACATGAAGATGAAGTCGGTGATTCCGAGCTCTGCGTATGCCCGCAGCTTCTCCACAATTTCATCCGTCGTCCCGTGTAGCGCCCCGGCCATCCTCTGCTCCAGCTGCTCCATGGTGAAGCCCCTGCGATCGCATATCTCCTCCCACGCCCTCTTCTTCTCCTGCTCGTCCCTGTAGATCCTCGTCCACACACCATAGCTCTTCCTCAGCGTCGAGGGATCGCGGCCGATCCGGTCGCAGAACTCGTCGATCCTCTGTAGTTTCTCCTGGTAGACATCGGGAGCAAACGACCATGCGATGTTGATCCCGTCGGCGTACTCTGCGGCCAGCCTGAGCATCTTGGGCTTGGCCTCCATGGTACCCACCCATATCGGAGGGTGTGGATCCTGCAGTGGCTTGGGGAAGGATATGGCGTCGTTCAGTTGGTAGTACTTACCGCTGTAATTCACCCGTTCCTCCGTCCAGAGTTTGCGGATGACATCGATGCCCTCAGCTAGCTGTGCGATCCTTGTACCCGCAGAGGGGAAGGGGATGCCGTAGGCGTTGTACTCGATCTCCTTCCATCCTGCGCCGTATCCGAATTCCACCCGTCCCCCCGAGAAGTGATCGAGGCTGGAGATCTGCTTGGCAAGGACTGCAGGATGCCTGTAGGAGTTGCAGAAGACAAGTGATCCCAACCTGAGCTTGGTCGTCTTGGAAGCGGCGGCCATCATGGCGGAAAAGCACTCATAGGAGATGAGGTCGGTAGAGTCTTTGGTCATCATGAAGTGATCCGAGAACCATGCGGTGCTGAAGTCGCTCTTCTCGGCGGCGTTGCAGATGTCGAAGATCTGCTGGAAGTCGTAACCGAACTGTGGCTCGATCTGTACTCCGAAATTCACAGATCTACCTGACCTTCCTCGTTGAAAACCCTTTTGGGAGGGGAAAGTTTCGCCCCCTATACTTGACCCAAGCAGATGATTCCTGTATACGAGAGTGAGTAAGGAAAGAGAGGGAAGGCATGCATGTCGATTCGCTACCAAACACTCACTAAGATATATCACCGAGTCTTAGAGGAGAGACAATTTTATCTGGACCTGAAAAACTAGCATCTATAACATGTTTTGCTACAATGGCATATTTGGTGTTTACTGGGTTCGGATATGGTGCAGATAATTCACAAGACAGAGCTAACCTATCGATTTTGTCCAAGAACCAGCAGAGATAAGCTCCAACGGACTTTAAAAGATATAGGACTACAAGAGATAAGTTCCGATCTTCGCACTATATGCTATAATAACAGATAGTTTTGAACAAAGTTTAAATTTGATCAAAGATACATACCTGCATAAAATGAGGATTGGTCAAAAAAACATACCATTTTATTACCTAATTGAGGCTTTGATACCATTACAGATCATGTTCATTGTTTACCTCACTTCATTAGGTATAGCAGGTCTCGTAGATTTTAACACGGCATCTACCATGATGATAAGGTTTCTAGCTGTTGTTATCCCTGTGGATGTGACTATAATCTCGAAGATGGGGATTGCAGATGTCAGATCTAAACTCCTGATTCATCTGACCCTTATCACACTATTAGGGACTACGCAGGCAGCGATGCTTGTGCCCAACGAAGGTAGCTTATTCCCAGTCTCAAATGACTTACCAGCTTTCGCTATGCTCTCGGTTGTTAATACCATCATGGCGGTTAGCACCATCTTCGCTACCTTTGATACCATCTCCCCTCTGTCTCGTGCTATCCAACAGGTGAATGATGAGGTGAAGAGGGGTAACCTCGATGCCCGGATCACGGGGCAAAACCTCCTACGTGACAACCTCCTATCTCCGAGTGCTGTAGCGGTGAATGATATACTCGATGAGTTGAGTTCTCTGGTACAGACGTTGGCACGGAACGCGGAGACGACTTCCACGAACATGGAGACCTTGGGAGCCAATGTGGAGGAGATCAGTGCATCGGTTGAGGAGATCACAGCATCGACGCAGAACATGGCACAAGGAGCCTCCGAGCAGACGGATATCCTCGAAACCATCTATCGTCGCCAGCAGGAGCTCTCAGAGGTGGTGAATCGGATTGTGGGTCAGGTCTTCGAGAACACTAAGGTCATACAGGACATCGCCCTCAAGACGAATATCCTCGCCCTCAATGCGGGTATAGAGGCTTCAAGGGCAGGGGATTATGGCAGGGGTTTCTCCATCGTCGCAGCAAATATCAGGTCCCTCTCGGAATCGACGAACGAGTCTATCAATGTCATAAGGGACACCACCGCCACCATTGCCGAGCAGCTGGAGAGCTATGTCTCCCAACTCTCCTCGGATATCGAGAACGTCTCGGTGGTCTCGGAGGAGACTGCAGCCTCCGCTCAGGAAGTGGTAGCGACAATGGAGGAGATCAGCTCAAATATCTCGCAGCTGAGTGAGATGGCCACAGATTTCTCTAAGATCGTGGAAAAGAGCTCTAGTCTTCTCTCCAAGTACATATAGTTTACGAGTCCAGAAGAGGATAGTTTTTTCTTCATTGTGAAATTCTATGGTTCATGATTTAGTGATGTCAGACGAGACCGACCCAGAATCGATCATGTCGAGAGTGTGGACTGAGCACCCCACAACCTGTGCGTGGCTCACTCCGAGACCTGATTAGATATCTGCTTAACTGCAAAGTGGTTCTCCTCGATGTCCCAACAGTGGAAGACGTAAACACCGGGTGCAATCTCTACGATTGCTGATGTCGCTCTCCCCTTCTCCGCGAGGTGGCTCTTGGCCCCGTGGATGTCCTTGGTGCTGAATGTGAAGACCGGGCAGTTCTCGACCTTACTCCCCTCTCCGCCATTGTGTAGGCTGAGTGTGCACTCGCCCGTGGAGAGAGTGACCCATGACTCATGGCTGTAGTCGTCGACTTGGGGGTGTTTGACCTCCAGCCCAATGACGTCCCTGTAGAACTCGACCATCGCTTGCATATCCTTC
Source organism: Candidatus Heimdallarchaeota archaeon (assembly GCA_015522385.1). The sequence goes on along the minus strand of WAMJ01000033.1, from coordinate 74,383 downwards.
ACGTACAGCACGACCTCGATGATTTTTCCGAACATAGATAATGCTTGCGTACCCAGTTGATAAATACGTCAGATCAGCCAGCGTACCAGTGCCTGCTTGGTCGGCAGGACGAAGAGCTCCCTTCGGGTGATCCGGTTTTTCGACAGATAGGCAATTGCGCCGCCCCTACGCTTGGTTCCGCTCTCGCGGGTCAGCTCGTCTATCACGTCTCCCAGCTCGACAAACCCACCCTCTAACCTCTCAACGACCTCCATCGGCATGTATACCAGTGTCTCCCCTCCCCACGAATGTCGTTGACCGTCAGAGGCGTATGTAGCTCCAAAGAGATACCAGTCACCGTGCAACTCTACAACACCGCCTTCGTGCCCCACGGTAATTGATCCGGGGAACAGGCTCAGACCATTCTCTACACGGACTTTTGCACCTCTACGGCACTCCTCCTTGGACATCGGCATCTCGGATACACCCGACCTCACCATGACTGTCTCAATCTCCACCCCGTTCCCGAGAACTTCTTCGGCCGCTATTCGGGTTGCTTCCACCTTCGTGGGGTTTGTGCTGGTCACTACTATTCTCACATCCCAAGTCATGTCCCTGTTGATTTAAGCATTTGCAGAGTGATTGAGAAAAGAGGAGTTGCCCACAGTAAATGTTCATATATGGAGAGACGCTTCTGTACCTAATGAACAGAGAGAGGAAGAGAACGCTTAACTTCTATATGTTTCTCCTTCTCACTTTCGCGCTTGCCTCTGCCTTCCAATACGCCATTGACACATTTGTGGGGCACGTAGGGAACGTAATCTTCGCCCTGGCTCTTGTCTTCGCCTACGTCAAGGGCAGAGAGAGTTTCTTCATCTATATCCCCGTCCAATTCCTCTACCTTCTCCATCAGATTTTACCAATTGATGCCGCTGTGACGAGCCTGACCTTCGGTATCATGGGGTTGTTACTTCAAGGGGTGTTTAGATCGGTCTGGAGAGTTGATCTAAGCTTCAGCAGGTTCAAGGAATGGCTCAAATACAGCACGCAAGCAACATTCATCCTCCTGTCCTTAGAGATCACCAGCTTTTTCCTCCTTCAGGAGTTCATGATACAGAACATTGAAACCCATATCTTTCTCTCTATGCTTATTGACCTCTCGAATGTCGTTCTCGTCTCACCAATGCTTATCACCTTTGTGCAGACGACAAGGAATTTCACCCTGTGGGATTTCACTCAATTTGTTATCGCCTCAATCAGACCGTACAACAACGATGGATACCTCCTCTTCACTGCAATTTTTGTCGTCCCTGTTCTTCAGTTCACTGCACTCTTACAAGTGACCTTGAATCCACTGATTGACTACTATTGGCTAACTCTACCGTTACTCATGTTCGTTGCGTACAAATTCGACAAGAGATTTGTCTCTATCTATAGCTCATTTGATGCAGCCTTCGTTACGACAACCATACTCATAGCACACCAGTCCAACAGCATAGAGATCAGGGAGACTCTCGAGGTCTTCTCCTATCTGTTAATCATCTCCATCGTCATGGTGGCTATTAGTATCCTTGCCAGTAATGAGAGAGCATTACAGATGGACAAGTATGAGATACAGTCAATCCTCCTCAAGAGCAGAGCAAACCAGATGATGGGAGAGCTCACGGGAGGGATTGCTCACGATTTCAACAATACCCTTCAGGCCATTTATGGAAGTGCAGAGCTTCTTAAGCTGGAATACAGCGATGAGATAGTTGATAGCATACTCAGTAGGGTGGAGAATGGTCTACAGTTGACCTCGGAGCTCCTAAGATTAACTCGTCGCCACCCAGGAGAAGTTACCACCTTCAGCATCGACAAGATGATAGCATCCTTCACCCTTATACAGAATAGAATACTCCGCAGACGCTGGACGATTGTACCGGATCTCAACTCAGGGGCCAATGTCAGGATGAACAGCAAGCAGCTGAGTAACATACTCCTCAACCTTGTCAAAAACGCCCAAGATGCCATGGCTGATGGAGGTCAGATCCACATAAGAACAAGGGTGGAGAGGGTCAGGAAGAACACACTCAATGGGAAGTATGTGGTCATCGAGATAGAGGACTCCGGAGTTGGCATTCCACAGAAGAACCTCCAAGATATTTTTGTCCCGTTCTACACCACCAAGAAGGAGGGGAGTGGACTCGGTCTGGCCTCTGTGAAGTCTCTTCTAGAAGCGGTTGGAGGTGCCATTGAGGTCACCAGTACCGTCTCGGTGGGAACGACCTTCACGCTCTACATACCCGTATCTGAAGAACAGGTATCCACATCCTCTGTCTATACCGAGAACGACTGGCCAGATATCGACGGGAAGATCATAATCATCGATGACGATGACGAAATCAGAGAGACACTCAGTACCTACCTGAGATCAAGAGGATATGTTGTGGAGAGCTACCACTCTCCAGAAGAGGTCCTCGAACACCAAGATTTGAGTCAAGCAGGTCTTCTGATTACCGACGTGATCATGGAGGGAATAAGTGGAACAGAACTAGTGATGAGGTTAAGGGATCGAGGAATTGAGGTTCCGACGATCCTCATTTCTGGGTATCAGAATATTGAGTCCTCCGAGTTCCCGAGCGGGAGGAACATCTCCTTCCTCCAGAAACCATTCACATTCAACAACCTCAAACAGGTAATGGTTCTGGTTCTAGAAAAATGATCCTTGATCTAATATTATGCGGAGATCCGTGTATAATCTAAAACATACCAGCAGTGATCACGAGGAGGATAGATCGGAATCAGCGAGTAGCTGAACCGCCTCGTCAATCAATTCTACAGGGGACTTGAGCATGACAGGGGTAATGGTTATTGTGTTCTCGAAGATGACCTTGTAGCTGTCCTTATCTCGATCGAGATGCTCGCGTTTCGTTCCCCATAACCAGTAATATTTCTCTCCCTTAGGATCCTCACGTTCGTAAAGATAGTTCTTGTACTTGTGAGTCTCCAGATCCACAACCTCGATCTTGGAGCTGTCGTCAAGGTCGTGGGGAAAGTTGACGTTGACGAAGAGCGTCCTATCCCAGAATTGCCGGGACGCGCCAAGGTAGACCTTTACGATATCTGTTGCGAGGTTGGCTGCCCTGTCAAGATCAAATGGGAGCTTCTTGGAGAAGAAGAACTCCTCGGGGACGTCCATTGAGAAGGCAAACGACGGAATGTTTCTCAACCCTGCCTCCATGGCGACGGCGCATGTCCCAGAGGTGAGGATGCTGTGAATGGAGGTGTTCTCACCGCCGTTGATCCCAGAGACTACGACATCGGGATGGCCGTCCTCCAGATGCTGGTAGATGGCGATGGCATCAGCAGGGAGACCGTTGTATGCCATCACATCAAGTCCCGAACTACTCTTCTCCTTGTGAATACGCAACGGGCGCTGGAAGGTCAAACCCTTGGATGTGGCCGTCTGTTGTTTCTCAGGGGCGATGATCTTGACCTCCCCAAGGCCAAGAGCAGCCCTTGCAAGTGCGTCAATTCCCGTGCTCTGGAATCCGTCGTCGTTGCCTACAAGAACCTTCATGGCTCTCGGAATGATAGACCGAATAAATCAATTGTCATGAGTCAAAAGAGGAATTTGCAATTTCTTACCTAGTCATATCGAATTCTTTTCTAAGAGTACTGCTCAACCGTGTCTATGGGACACCTACTCGAAGAGATCGAACATGCCCACCAGCGTATCTCCCCGATGATCAATCGGACACCGGTGATGACTTCATCGACGGTGGACTTGATGCTCGGATGCTCTGTCTTCTTCAAGTGCGAGAACTTCCAGAAGATGGGGGCATTCAAGTACAGGGGAGCATGTAACGCGCTACTGCAGCTTGACAAGGAAAGCAGGGAGAGGGGGGTCGTGACGCACTCTTCAGGGAACCATGCACAGGCACTCGCTCTTGCAGCCCGCAATCTCGGGATTAGAGCAGTCATCGTGATGCCCAGTAACGCACCGGTGGTGAAGCGTGAGGCGACGGAGGGATATGGAGCAGAGGTCGTTCTCTGTGAGCCAACGCAACGAGCGAGGGAGGAGACCTGCAATGCACTTGTCGAGGAGAGAGGGCTGACACTGATTCACCCCTACGACAATGACGATGTCATTCGCGGTGCAGGAACTGTAGCTAAGGAGCTACTAGAGGATGTCTCACTGGATGTGCTCATCACCCCCGTGGGTGGTGGTGGTTTGCTCTCAGGTTCATCGGCTTATGCTAAGCTCAGTGGGAAAGTCAGATGGGTATATGGAGCCGAGCCCTCTGGTGCGGATGACGCCTACCTGTCACTAAGGGAGGGGAAACCATTGCCACAGTCTAATCCGAGAACAGTGGCAGATGGGCTCAGGACATCACTTTCTCAGCGAACCTTCGACATTATCAGCAAATATGTCGATGAAGTTATAACCGTTAACGACGAGCTTATTATTGACGCTATGCAACTGCTCTTTGAGCGAATGAAGATCGTTGTCGAGCCCTCGGGTGCCACACCTCTGGCTGCACTGATGAGGGCACGGGAAGAGGGGCTGATAGCCGAGGGAGCGAGGGTAGGACTGGTGCTGAGTGGTGGGAATATCGACCTCTCGGCACTCTTCAGGGAGTACAGATAGTATGAACAGGAAAGAGATTGGTGAGTGGTTTAAGCTGGACGATGAGATCCTCGAGCTCGCGCTCAAACCCAAGTCACTCGGAGGTAAGAATGAGTTCAAGGCCCTGGCCCTTTTCGGTGACCTCGTGATTGACCTAGTACTACTGGAGTTCCTAATGGGGAAGTACCCGAACTTCCGCAATCTCGATCAGGGTAAGCTTACTGAACTGAGGAGTGCAACGACCAACCGCCGGACGTTCCTGAAGTTAGCAGAGCACCTTGGTCTGAAGGAGATCCTCAACGGTGCATCTGACAACGACATCAAGGAGGCGATCGAAGCACTCGTTGGTGCCTGCTTCCAGAAGAACGGCTTCGAGGATTCGAGTCACGTTGCCATGAAACTCATCCTCATCATTGCACAGGAGAACTACTTCGACGACAACCCCAAGAAGTTACTTCTCGAGAAGGTCCAAGCGGTGATCTCCGAGGGGGACAAGGATTCCGAGCTCCCAAACTTTGACACGACATATAGGGCAGGAGGTTCTGACCACCAACCACTTTTCATCTGTGAGCTGAACTTCATGTACAAGGGCAAGATGATTACGAGCATCTCCGACAAATTTGGTGATAAAAAATCAGCTCACCGCAATGCGGCGAGAAAGGCACTCGAAATCATAAAACAGATGTAGAGAAATGCCATCTGAATCTGAGGGAGTTTTTAAGAACCCTTTCCCATATCATTGTATTGTGCAAGACGCGGAGAGGTTAGAGAAGCTCATCAGGAATCTCGCTCTGAACGACTTCAGGGAGATAATCCTCGAAAGCTCAAACACCCGTCTTGCAGGTGATATGCTCATCTGGCTTGATCTCGGTTGCAAGGATCTTGTTGAGATACCCCCAGGTACCTTCGACGGTTTTCACAATCTTGAGTACTTAGGACTCTATGGTAACCAGATAAAGGAACTACCTAGGGATATCTTTGCCGACCTTCCCAAACTCCGAATACTCGATATTGGAGAGAATAGGCTCAGGACCCTCCCCGAGGAAATCTTCAAGAACAACACACAACTGGAGTACCTCTGGATCTACTCCAACGACATAGAAGAACTGCCCCCTGGTATCTTCGAACGTAACGTCAACCTCAGAGAGCTGATCCTGAACTCCAACAAGCTGACAGGGTTCAACTTCGAGTACGTGGAGAACCTACAAAGATTGGAGATACTGGAGATTGCTCTGAACCGTTTCAATGAGTTAGATCATAGGCTGCTCACAGGTCTTCCCCAGCTGAAGAAATTGGTCTTCAACAAGATCATCGACGGAAATCTCCACATAATCAACTACATTGACCACGAGAAGAAGGAAGTACCTTACGAGAACCGGATTGATGAATTCGTTCTGGTGACAGGAGTGATGGGATCTGGGAAGTCGACAATCATGTCACAGTACACCGGGGTAACGGTCAACCCCAAGATTCCCCCCGTGGGGAAGAACATCCTTTACGACAACCTGTTCGGTATTGAGATCTGCGAGGGTTTCGTCGCCAACTTCTTCGAAATCGACGGCCCAACCGTGACCTCATGGACCAAATTCATCGAGATCGCCCGCAGAGTCATCCTCGTGGTGAACTATGAGCACCGTTTGAAGAAGCTGGACAAGATCAACCATTTGATCAACCACGTGCTGAAATATCTCGGAAAGGATGCGAGGTTGGTAATTATCCTCAATAATTACACTGGGTCAGAGCGTCCCGAGCTGGCATTGATGGAGATTGTTCCAGTGTCGATGGACAACATTGACCTCTTCACCCTGGAGCAGGGGCATATCCTTCCTGATATCGGAGGTCTGCAGAAGGTCATAATGGATCAGGACAGGATCTGGCAGATCTTCAGGAAGATCCTTGACGACATCGAGGTCACCTCGGAACATTGCATCTAGAAAATGTAGGGCAAAAATATAAGAGGTGGGAAAAACCTAGAATTCGTACTCTGTGCAACCTTGTGTTCCAAGAACATCTAACTTTATAAGGTAGTTTGCACAATTAATATTAAGAAGGAGAGTTCATCAGGCTCTTCTAAACCACCGCTTGCAACCAAAAGCCGCAAAACCCCAACAACCAGCCAACCAACAGACATCGTCGGCCAAGTCGCTCATGGTTTTGATGACTCTCCTTCCCTCTCACCTATCGTTTTACTCAATTTCTCTGATCTTTAGATCCTCGTCGTCTAAACGACAAAATACTGAGTAATTTCTCGACAGTTTATAGTGGATTCCGCGCTATATAATTATTTGCTCATTTCCTTGAATTTTCTACCCTCACTACGTCTTAGTCCAATTTTTCGAAGATAATTAAGCGATTTTATACAGCACATTCTCTAATATTTTCGTAAATATAATTCCGATAATAGTATTAGTTTAATTAAAAATAATTGTCGGGATAAATTATTGAAATATTATGCATTTTGTTATTTATATGAAATTATTCGATTATAGCATTTTTATTTCTTATATCACTCGTTATCCATTAAAGAAAAGATAGATATCGATATTTTTAGAGTAATTGTTGGAGATAATTTGATTATTTTTCTTATTCCAAGACTTATTACTTCAATCTGATACAAGACCACTTAGTGAATGAGCAAAACCATCGCATCGCTTTTGTACAGACATGACAGTGTAAGATTAGATGAGTTGCCTATCGTGTGGAACTGAACCGTCTTCCGAGCAACCAGCGTATTGCACAAGATGCTTTATACCAGTGCCTCTCCCAAGGACAAGGTCGGAGGATGAGACGCTAAGAACCCGGAAGAGGAACAGGATGAATCTCGTCGATGAGATCATCCGAAGGACACCTTCGTCCATCGAGTTTCTCCAAGGGTTGGGGCTCGAACAGCTTCCCATGAAGGATCTTGCTGCATCGCTCAGTGCCATCGGACAGGAGAAGCTCAACTTCATGAGCTCTGAGCATTCATGGACAGAGGCGCAGACGTACCTCGATCTGGGCTATGAGCTTGCACAGAGATTGGAATCCGACAGGTTGAAGGTCATTACTGCACAGAGACTTGCCATGCAACTGATCCGAGGGGGCTGGTTGGAGGAGGCGAGGTCCATCCTCCCAGATCCGAAGACCTTGGGAGAGAACCTGAAGGAGTACAGAGAGTCAGAGGAACTCGTCAGGGCATTCACTGATCTTGAAACGGCCGCGGAACTGGCCCTGATCGACGCCATGGAGGGAAAGGAGTGGCAGAGAGAGGATCTAAACACGGCAGTTCTGCATCTCTGGGATCTGATGAAGCCGGACATCACAGAGCTCATCCTGAAGGGAGGTGGAAAGAGCTTCTACCTTGGTTCCGAGGACAGGAACCACAAAGTACCCCGATTGGACAAGCTGGCCTTCGTGCAGTCGATACTCCTGCAGGCGGAGATTGCATCATCGAGAGAGCATCTCTCAGACCTCGCGGTGGAGGCACTACAGGTGCTGGGGAGGATGCTGATCATCATGGCAGAGATGGCTCCAAAGGACGACCCACTGTTCTACGGGGCGATTATCCGGGAGTACTTCCAGCATTTCAACGGCATGTTCTGGCACAGGGAGGCCCTGTATGAGAACGACGCAGATCTCGTGCAGACGACTATCGTCCAGGCACACTCCATCGTCATCCAGTGGAGCGAGCTGATCCCCCCACAGTCGTGGATGGAAGCGAGACCATCGAGGTTCATCGAAGTCTTCTACAGGGCTTCCCGGTGGGCAGAACAACTGTCACCGCGCTACTTCCTCAACCGCTGGATCAGCGCTGCGTCCTCTGATGTAAGACCATACCTTCACTACTTCGACGCCGAGGCCCTTCTCAATGACGGGCAGAAAGAAAAGGGTGAGCAAATTCTGCTCCAAGTGCTAGAGAGGGAGGACATAGATCCGTCACTCAAGGAGGCAGCAAGGACATTACTCCAGCGAGCTTCCTTGGAGAGCATAGGTGTGTTCATTGGCAACCCCTACCTCTCCCGACTGGAGAGGCTCGAGGTCATAATGGAGGTTCCGAGTGGAGGGAATATTGGGGATTATGCACGACTGGAAGAACTGATGGGAATAGAGTTACCCAGTCCTTCGAACCTCATGCGGATGGAGTTCAAACCAGTGAAGGACTGGTTGGGGCGTGAGCTAGCAGTATCAGGTACATCGCTGGAGAACCTGATCTACCGCACACCAGAGACCACTCACCAGTACCTCAACCAGACGATAGTCATCGCGGGAAGCTCATACTACCGTGACGTGCACTGGTGGACCCCCTTCAGCGCAGTGGGGAAGATGGTCAACGGCCTGAGGACTGACATCGTTGTCCTCAGGATCAAGTTCAATAAAGACATCCTCTCCCTGCTCTTTGAGGCAGAGAAGATCTCGCTGGAGGAAAAGGATGACCAAGTCTTCATTGGTACCCCAGACTTCTACCACCTCACGGGAATAAACTGGACACCCCATCCTCCAGAGGAGGTTATTGAAGCCCTAGTCAATCTTCTAGAGGGTGTCTCAATGCATGAGCAACTGGACATCTACACGCTCAAGATCGACCTACCCTAGCTTTATTTGACCAAGACTCGCAAGGCTTAAAACAAGAGAATAGGCACTTGAGTGGGAAAGATGCTAGATTATGGAGATCTGAGGTTCACCACCATCTACCACAGATCACAGAGACTTCGTCTCACACCCCTAAGAAGGGACCACATGGACGAGCTCTCAAGGTGGCCGAAGTTCAACACCTTGGACATGCAGTGGGCGAACTTCTTCCCCACCAATAGCGTACAGAAGAACCGTTGGTTCAAGGACAACACCGGTGGGAGAAAACTCTGGTTTGCGGGTGAGAGAACATCGGACAACTGGAGATCAACAGAGCTCATCTGCAGGATAAGTCTCATCATACCGATCCATGGTGAAGACATCATCTTCGGCATCGTCGTTCACCCTAACCTCCTCGAGAGGGGGCTTGGCACCAAGTTTACACAGATGATCTTGGCAGCTATAGCCAGTAAAACCACAGCCTCTGGTGTGTGGCTGGAGACCCATCACACCAACAAGAGAGCACAGCATGTCTACGAGAAGGTTGGTTTCGAGAACTTCGGGTACTCCTACCACAAAGGCTTCACCCCAGACCATGACCAGTTCCTCAACTACCGGATCAGCCGGGATAGGATGGAGAAGCTTGACTCGGTTGTTATGGTTCTCAATGATGCTAATGCTTAATACATGTGAAGCTGTACATGAACTATCATGTCATTGTTGTCATTCCTGAAGAGGATCATCATTCACCAACCTTACCAAAGGTTGCGGAGGTACAGCATCTTCAGAGGAGAGGGGTCTTTTCTCCAGAAGTGGAGAGGTCACCACCCGAATGTTGACGAGGACGGTATGTCCGTCATCTACGAGGAGGCCTCTATCCCTGGAACTACCTGTGCGCTCCCTTTCACTGGAATAAAGTAGATCCTAGATGGGATTGAGCGAGGGGTCGAGTTTTACGGCCCACCTCTTAATACCCCCAGCTATATTGAAGACATTGTCAAAGCCATTCTCCCGGAGGTAACGGGTCACATTTGCGGACCTATTCCCGGATCTGCAGAGAATACCCACGGGTTTGTCCTTAGGGATCTTATCCATATTGTAGGGAATGTCATTCATCCGGATGAAGACCGATCCTTCAACCTTCGCCGCTTCAATTTCCCTTGTTTCCCTGACGTCAATAATCGTGATTTTTCCACTGCTGAATTCTGGGAGAATCTCCTCTGGAGTCCTGCTCGGTACTTTAGAACCAAACATCATACCCTGAGTTCATCTGACCGAATTAAAGGGTTGGGATAACTCTATAGGGGTACCTTCGCTTGTTTCTCAGTATTATTCTGCATTTGTACTTTCTCGACGAAGTGGAGGACAAGATTGTCAATCTCCTTGACGACCTCTTGATACCAGTTGTCCACCTTTTCCTTCAGCTCTGCCTTCACCTCGATAAGAGAGCGGGGATGGTAGATGTACTTGTATCCTGATTTCCCGTCCGCGCTCACCTTCTCTCGGGTGACCAACCCTATGTCGATAAGTTTGTTGAGAGCCCTGTTGATCTTGGTGCGATCCGAGCGATCCATGTGCTCCATCAGACCACTTATGTCCGATACCCTCAAGAGCTGCAGTGAGCAAAAGGTCTCGAACTCCAGATAGTTCAGCCCATAGATACACTGCACCAACTGCTCGCAACGAGGATTAGAGTTAATGAATTCAGCTGTAGAGAGTGGCTCCTTCCTGAACATCTTCGTAAGACTATATACATATTGCTATATAAAGTATATTTCCCTGCCCTAGATCAGATCGGATTATTCTTGAATTATGTGTATAACTGAACGATATGGTAGAGTATAATGCTTCCGCAGGGTGCGTGACGATCGAGCAGGCCGCGGAGTCTTGGGAGCCTCTCCAAAAGTACGTGAAAAATGGGAGAATCGACCTTGGGGATCCTGCAGCTCTGCTTGAGTACAACCGGGGAATATTGTTCCGACTGACGGGATTCTCCATCGAGGTTCCCAGGGGTAACCTCATACCTTCGATCTGCCTAAGACAGACCTACATCAGAATCATAGAGGATCGCCTACCCATGGTGAGGACAGTGGTGGACGTGGGAACAGGAGCCTCCGCGATATTGGCCTTATTAGCTGCCACCCGCGGGTACAGAGTGCTGGCAACCGAGATCGACCAACGGTCACTGGAGTACGCACAGAAGAATTCAAAGGTCAATGACCAGCAGGTAGCCTTCTACCAGAGTACAGGAGGAATACTGGAGGGAGTCCTCCCCGAGAAAGTAAGAGGGGAGATCGACCTGTCAATGACCTACCCCCCGTTCTATCCCGATGATCGTCCAGGGTACACCTCCAAGAAAAAGCGTGGGTTCGGGGGTACCAACTCCGAGCTATTTGGGGGTCGGACAGGGATAGAATTTATCAGGGGGTATATCGAAGATTGTTCAATATTTCGAATTAAGTATTGCACATTGATGGTTCACAAAAAGGTAGTTGTTGAGAATATCATAAACATATTCGAGACCTTCGGTCATCGAACAGAGGTTATTGATGTGATTGCTGGACGACGTAGACGCTATTTGATCATCGGATACAACGAGTAAGCACGTTGGGAAATTACTTTCTTCGACATGTCAATCCATGACATGATTGTTTTCGAATTGTTAAATATTCTCTCAAAATTGGACAGAAATTTAATTTATTTTGGGGAATAAAATTTTTTCAGGAGTTACTTTTATAAACTACCTTTGAGGGTTCGGATAATAATAATCCGGGTGATTAATATCAAGTTTCTTGAACAAGTACAGAAATTTATGAAAGTATTTGTAGTCCTTGCAGTGGCTTTGCTACTGATTTTTTTGGCCTACATAATACCTTCCGACTTTGCCAATCGGTACGACTTTACCGGTACGTACCTCATTGGTTTTGAGGCGGACGAGGGAGTATTCACTTTCGTTAGACTCTTCCTCCTCATTATGGAAGCGATCTGGTTGATGTTCTGGGCGGTCTTCTACTTTAAGGTAGCAAAGGACGCCACAGGAGAGAAGGACGAGACCACTCATGCTAAAATCACAAGCTTCGAGAAGTACTACTTCTGGGGTGTTGCTACATTCCTCCTCTTCCTCGTTATCGCCAGTTTCGTCATCCCCTACGCTTTCTATGGCGACAAGTTGACACATTTCCATGCACCTGATGAACCTGATTCTATTACAGTCTACATCAAGGGTACAGACGGTTTCCAGTGGAAATTTGACACGAATGGGGATGGTCAATATGACGACGATCCGAACAACTTCTTCATCAGGGGTCAGAAGTACAGACTTGTGGTATCTGCGGAGTCATTCTCTCATGGACTAGGGATATATTCTCCGGATGGTGTGATGCGTGGGCAGACCAACATCAATCCGGGATATGAGGCAGTTCTTTATCATACGTTCGAGCAGAGTGGCACCTATACCTTCCTCTGCATGGAGTACTGTGGAATTGGACACCATAACATGAAGACTGAGGTTGTTGTAGGAGGTAGCTAAAGTGGCGATGGAACAGAACAATGATCTTGATATCGCCAAGGAGATGTCCCTCGGGTACTACCTCACAGGTGTAACTATCCTCGCTGTGGCTGCCCTCCTTGGGTTCATTGTGAGACTCAGTCAGACTGGGGCCTTGGGAAATGTACCCCAGCTCTACTACACCCTTATGACCCTTCACGGGATGGCTGCTTTCGTTGGGTGGGGTTGTTTCGTGGCAATGGGTCTCACATGGTACACACTCGTCAAGCACCTCGACTCACCACTCCATAGCACTAAGCTGGTGATGTTCATCTACTGGAACTTCATGGTGGGAGTCCTACTCCTCGTTGTAGCAACACTATTCGGTAACTTTGGTGGCTCTTGGGTGTTCCTCTATCCCCTGTCCTTCTACGGGTACTGGGAGAACTGGGCTGCGTTCATGTGGAATCTGGGGGTTGCACTGGCAGGGATTTCTATTATCCTCTATGGTGTCGAGATCCTCCTCACGATAAAGAAAGCAGGCTATAGCCTCCTGGATGCATTGGGCTTTGAGATCCTCAAACCCAGTAAGTGGAAAGAGGGGGAGAAGAGGGTACCCCTACCGATTGTCCCTCTTGCGGTCATCGGATGGGGGATGATTATTGCCACACTTCCATTCGCCTATCTCCTCGTCTACACCCTCCTCGAGTTCATGGATCTTGTTCCAAGGATGGACACACTACTTGCCAAGAATATGCTTTGGTGGTTCGGCCACCCGGTGGTCTACCTCATCCTCTTTCCTGTAGTATCCTTTATGTATAGTATAGTCATGGACTACACAGGTCATGATATCATCGGGGAGAAGTGGGCAAAGAGCGCATGGTTCGTCGCCACAGTAGTGCAGAACTTCATCGGAGCTCATCATGTTTACGCAGATCTTGCTCAGCAACAGTGGGTTCACGCAATCAGCGAGGTAGGGACCTACGCAATAATCCTGCCGTCACTCGTATCCATCTTCTCAATCACAGGTACGATCTACTTGTACAAGTTCAAGTGGGACGTTGCTTCAAGCTATGTCTTTGTGAGTCTGACATTCTGGCTATTGGCAGGGATGTCGGGTTGGGTCAATGCTACGATTGCCCTGAACGAATTCGTCCACAACTCACTATGGGTAGTTGCTCACTTCCACACGATGGCCGTTCTGGCCCTCTCAACCTTGCTCTTCGGTATGGCCTTTCACATTATGGATCAGTACAAAGGTGTTTACTCCAAGAAGATGGCCAAGAATGCCCTCATCGTCTACGTCGTTTCAGGAGTAGGGTTTGTCCACCTTTGGTTCATTCAGGGTCTATGGGGAGGGATCCGTAGATCCTACCGTTCTACACCTGAGAGCCTGAACCTCTTCACATGGATATCACTAGTCTTTGCCTTTTTCCTGATGTTCGGCTTGTGGATGAATTTCTACAACTCTTACATGAGTCTGACTCAGTCAGGTGAGAAAGTGAAGGAAGAGGTTGCTGTCGCCGCAGATTGATCACCATTCATTCTTTAAACTACTTTACTAAATTGTTATAAACATCTAAAATATGTATTTGATGTGGTAAAGGACACGATTAGGTTAAATGATCTACCCACAGAGCTCCTCACCAAGACTTTGAATGAGAGTTTAGGTAGAACCAATCACAAGATAACCTTGGAGAGTACCGCGGAATTTGAGTTAAGGTACATCATTCAGAAATCTCGGCTCAGGACGATCATGATGATCCGCAGGTACCGCCACAAACCATTGTATGTTGAGGTCGATGTCAACAACAGGATCCTCAGGGATCTGAGCGAGGATGCAAAGAAGCAAGCCAAGAGGCAGGCATCGTCCGACCGCAACAATCTCGGATTGAGGTATGGCTACTTCTTTATCTTCTATGGGATCTTCTTTGTCGCAACGTTGATTGCCACAAGTTCGGAGGTATTCCGAACTTGGCTTGAGCAGACGACGAATCAGATGATTTTTGGAGGAGCAATGGTCAGCATTGCAGTGGCCATCTTCTTTGTTATCCCGGTCATCCAGAACCGAAAGATCTCTGCGCTTGAGAGGTTCGACCATGAGATCCTAGAGATCGTCCGAGCAAGCCTAATCGATCTGCAAAAATCCAGTTTGGGAAATATCAAGTCTGTGAAGTGCTGGAATTGTTTCGAGGAGGTAGATGCCTCCAAGAGATTCTGTGAGAAATGCGGTAAGGAGATAGCCCTGTAGTCACCTGAATCTGTCACTCTGATGGACTATAACATTTGTGTGCTTGAAGTCGATTTTAGAGAGATCCCCCCTACTGAACGCGGTCGATGATATGTCCAGCTGGACAAGTTGGCCAAGGATCTCGGGATCTATCGTCTCAAGGTCCGAAGCCCAAAGTCTGAGATCTTTGAGTTCGGGAAAGGAGAGGAGGGTATTCGAGACATGCTCAATATTAGTAAATGACAGATCAAGAGTCCGGAGAAGGGGGTAGTGTTCTCCCACTCTAGGGATATGACTGATTGGGTTGCCGGCTAGGATAAGGGTACGCAGTGCGGATTCATCTTCGGGGACGGGGAATTCGGAAATACTGGAGAAGCTACCGTCAAGGTTCTGGATATTCTTGATCCTCATTGCCTCCTTAACCATCTCTTCGGAGCTTGATCGTATGGAAAGTGTCCTAAGATTGGGCATTTGCGAGAGGATATCACACATCCTTTCACTGTTTTTGAGCTTGTTAATCCTGAGCATCTGCAGGGATTTAAATTCGAGGAGTTCCCCCGGAACCTCCCTGAATATCTGGGGTAAGGTGAGGTAGATTAATCTTCCCTCATTGAATGCAGCCCTCTCCCTCAGCTGCACAATCTGGTCTTTGGAGAAACCATAGACCATGCGCCAGTGGATAAGAATTTCCTCGAATGATTCGATGTCACCCGTCAACTTTCTTCCTACTTCTTTTATAGAATCCAATCAGATAAACCATTGCAATCGGTCCTATGCCCTGCACGAATACGGTGTAAAATATATTTTCAACGATGTCAAGGGTTATCTGCCTTGACACAACGATGTTGTCGATTCGCACTCCCACGAGGACGGAGTAGCTGCCAATCTCGATGTTGTTGCCGACATTGACGGTGACGGAGAGAGAGGTTGGAATGCCAAGGAACAGAGATTTGACCTCGCCATTCGTACCGAAGATCTGGTCTTTCTGCTCAGCGATGGCAAAACTCATGGCATCAGTACTCTGCCCACTGTACTGAACTTCGAGAGTCACGGTATGGCGAGATACCCTTTGCATCGATATCCTTTCCTCGGAGACCTCCAGATCGACCTGTGGTACAAGTTCTCCTTCGATCAGGCCCAGCTTACCCTCAGAATATATCCCATACCAGAGATCTGTCGCATTGACGTCTATCCACTGGATCAAGGGGTCGGCCTGGGGCAGGATAAACTCAAGCATCGTTCTCCGGACAGTATCGTAGTACCCGACTCTGTTGGTGAAGTGCTCTGCAAACCATAGTCGACCTTGGTCGTCCATCTCAACTTCATTGATCCCTGCGAAACCCCAGACGCCCCCTTCGGGTGGCTCCACGAGAATTGTCTCGGTCTGTCTAGTGGCAGGGTTGAACTTCAGTATCTTGTTACCCGCGTGGTCCCCAGTCCAGAGATTGCCTTCAGGACCCTCAGATAGAAAAACTGGTGAGTAGAAGTCCGTTGGCAGTGCATGTAGCTGATAAGATAGATCGGTTGGGTCTATACGAACAAGGATGGAACACAGGGTCTCAACTACCCATATCACTCCCTCACTAGTGAGAGTAATTCCAACGGGACCACAGGGTAAACCTGAGTATTTACTGTTGTCTGGTGCCAGCCCGTTTATCGACCCATCTGTAGGATCAAGGATGGCTACAACTCCGGTTATCCACTGGGTAAACCAGACTTTCCCACCGTACAGCAAGATGTCAAATGGTCCAGTCTGAGGTTCAGGTAAGGAATAAACCGTCACTTCGAGCGATTTGGGGTCGAAATGGACAATCCCGTCGTAGTGTTTCAGAGCGGAGAAGTCATAGTCCGTGAACCACAGGCTCCCGTCATCATCTTCCTTTATCAGGAATGGGGTGATATTTGTAGGAAGGGTGTATGATCGAATCTCTGAGGAGGATCGGTTCAGCACCCATATCCTCTCATCCTCGATGACTGTAAACCAGACGAGATTGTCAGATGCCACATAGACATCGAACACGCCCTCTATGTTCTCAACAGGATACTCGGTCCGGTAGCCATCACTCTCTGGAAGACTATCTAAGGTCAGGTTTAACTGGGACGTATAAGTGGTCACATTCGTCTGAAATTGTTGGTTCTCCAAGAGATTCCCGGATATTGTGGAAGGCTCCGTAGAATGGACAGGCATTACTGGAAAGATTAGGAAAAGAAGAAGAAAAAGAGCCCTCCTCATTTCTTATGACCTCCAATAAATGTTCGCAAGCTGGCTCCTGAAAAGAAGAAGAACGGATACCCTAGGTCAAGAAAACGGATAAATTCAATGATGGCATTGTCGTAGTCTTCCACAAGTATCCGAACAAAGATCAGAACAGAGTAGAAGACGGTCATGACAAGCATGACAACGAAGATGTCTAGAAACAAAGAAAACAGCCACCCCGTACTCTCCTCACCCTTGTCAATGAAGATACTGCGGTACTTTCTTAGGTCGCCACCAATTATTGAAGAGAAGATTCCGGATAGGAAGATCGCCAAGTACACCTTCAACCTGAGAAAGATCTCGAAATTTAGACCGATATACTCGTCATTAGTGATCAAAACTGTATTTGGGGTTGGAATCACAAATATCAGCAGAGGGAATACAGTGACTAATGAGAGGATAATTGACATCCACATCTTGGTCTCGGATTCAACCATAAGATATCCATCTGATGTATTTTATTAGGATTTGGAAATTACATTATAACATTCTACCAGCCATGGGGCCCATGGCGGCAGTACTGTTTACGGAACTCTCGATCTGCTGGATCAGCTCGGGGGGTGCAACCGCGATTGCTTCGGGACCCTCTGAAGCGTAGACATAGATCGTAGTCGTGAATGCCGTGAAGAGTGGGCTGATAAAGAGCTTGGTGATGAACAGTCCCACAATGAACGTGAGGAAGGCAAGTAATATCCCAAACCCGAGGAATGATTCTCCACTACCGAAGATGAAGCTGAGTGCAACCCCATATAGGAAACCTCCTGCTCCCGATATAATACCAGAGAAGAGATAGATTGCCCACACACCGAGCCCGAATGACATATCACTGATGATGATGTTCCATGGGTTGCTTCTGAAGTACTCATAGCTCTCCCTCATCGCAGCGAAAGCACCCTTTCGCCTGATAATGATGATCGGTAGAGTGAAGAAACTCACGAGGAAGTAGAGGTAGCGAAGTAACCCTCCAAATATTCTCATGAAGCTACCGACGATTGCTGACAAGATCGCTCCGACAATCTCTCCGGCGTCGGTAATATCGACATTATTATTTCCACCACCAGACCGGCGACTTCTTCCATCTCCCCCTCTGAATCGAGTGATTACAGTGACGACTGTGGAGATGAGCGAGTAGAGGAGGAGTGAGGGGATCCTCCTAGTGGCACTGGAAATACCCTGTCCGATCGTAGGGTCTACACCCTTGATCCTCGCATACGACATGTAGGTATTCACTCCACCGAAGTAGTAGAGGGTAAAGAATCCATACCAGATGTATACGAACGAGATGATACCCATAATAGATTTCAACTGATCCTCTGAAGTATCAGTGCCGTACTGATAGTAGAGCACGACGATGAACTGAGTGATCGAGCCAATCATGAGGACAACGCTCTGAATGAACGACATAAGAAGCATGCCAGGTTCACTCATGACAACTCCTGCAGCCACCGACAACCACCTTGCAGCACGCTCAATTCTCGACTCTATAAATCTCCAGATGAAATATGCGATAACTGCAGCTATGAGAGCGAAGAATAGGAAAATAGATCCAGCGGCAGCTCCCTCACTACCTCCGAAGAGGAAGGGAATGAGTCCGAGGAGGAAGAGCCCTCCAACAAAAAACATGATCGTCCCCATGAAACCCCAATAGATCACCTTCTTGGCATCATTTCTTACCCATTTCAGGACACGATAATTGGCGAATATTGTAATGAGCAGGATGAGAATACCACCCAGTACAATTTGAGTGAGAGTCTGAACGAATGCAGAGTCTCCAAGTAAAGTTGTTCTAGTACCGAGGAGACCGTAGATAGCTATTGTTAGGAAGACAAAGACCAGAGAGACTACAACGCCTCCTACTGTATTGTCACCAGCTTTTTCCAGCTCCTCCTTTGCGACTTGATATGACATCTACGTTTATCAGAAGAGAGAAATTTATAAGAATTTCTCATTGCTGGACTAGGAATATTCAATTTTCTCTATTTTTCATCACAAGCATTCGGAGATATTCGAACAGTATTACCTTCAGATATAACCTTGGAAGTGAAGAAAGAGAGTTGCCGATCCTGCCCCTAAATACTGAGAGCTTGTGGAATGTCTGCTGGATTGGGTCGATTGAATCCACCCCGGATCATTCCACATCCTCCTCAGAACAGCTCCACAACCTTACTGGCTTCATTCAGATACTCAATAATTTTCTTCCTTTGATAATTCTCAATGTTCTCCTTGTTCTTCTCGATCACCCTTATCCACTTGGCGATATAACTCGTAAGACTGTTCCGTTCGTTGGTGATCTGCTCTTTGAGGAGATAGAATCCCTTGGCAGTGGCCAGATCCTCTGCATCTTCAAGGATCTTCTGCGCATCATCTAACCTCTGTTCGAGGAGCAGTATACGTGATTTGAGAACCATGAGCTGGAGGTGGATTGCCATCGATCCTGAAGTCTCGAGGTAATGCTCCAGCTTCTTGGAGATACGGCTTATGTCATCCATTACCTCGTCTCCGGACTCCGAGCTAATCTTCAGCTCCAGTAGAAGGAGCTCAAACAGACCGAGGTAAGCGTCCACCATGAACTTGGTATGAAGCTCGCTATTCTCTATTATATCAAAGTACTCCTGCTGGGCGGAGTACTTGTCGATGATACGGTTGCTGTTTTTGAGTTTGTGACTCTTGGCCAATCTGTATAACAGGGTGATATCACTACTTTTTGATTTTTCGGATAGTTCCTTCAGGTCGTTGAGGGCATTCTCAAACTCAGTCGTATCGATGTCATAGGCTTTGATAAGGTAGTAGTAGAGCTCTGCCTCGAGCGTGAGATTTCCTATTTTAATAGCCTGATCGAGGGCTATCCTCAGGTATTTGAGATAGTTGGAGTCGGCTTTCTGCGCGTGGTTTACTTTCGCAATATCCTTCATCGCTATTGCTACCTTGAGCTGATTACCAAGCTTTAGATTCGAAGCAAGGGACTTCTGGTATGATTCGAGCGCCTGGTTGAACATACCCTGCTCAAAGTAAATCGTCCCCAGTGAGGAGTAGCATTCAGCGAGGTTCCTGTGGTCGTTCATATCTTCGAAGATCTCCATGGCAGAGAGTAAGAACCTCCGGGCAACATTATACTCTCCTTTCGATAGGTAGATATGAGAGACGAGAAGGTAGGATATCCCCTTGTCTATATCTGTGACTTTGTTATCCTTGATGTATCCTATAGCATCAAGTAGGTCATCCAGACCCTTGGCGGAGTCACCATTGAGGTACTCACTGTATCCTTTGAGTAACCAAGCTCTAGCGAACGCTTGTTTATTATTCGTATCTATGGTAAGCTCGTAGAGTTCAGTACTGAGTTTTAAGGCCTCCTCATATTTCCCCAATTCGATGTAGGTAAGTATGAGATAGGTCCTGATCACAATATTCACACCTCCGTGAATAGTGGACTCGTTCTCCACAGGAGCCATGCAGCTCAACAGATAACTCTCGGCATTTCGGTATAACCCCGAGTAGAGAGAGGCAATGCCCCTGTACATCAAGATGAGCTTGCTGTATGCGTCCCTCTTCTGCAGAGGGAAATCCAGTTGATACAGACGTTCCTCAAGATTTGTTAGTACCTCATTATGTTGACTATAGTCCATCAGGTGGTTCTGCAGCGAATGTCCATATCTGATGAGATCTATGTAAAAACGCTCTTCATCGCTAACCTCAACCTCGCCTATCTCTTTGAGCAACCTTTCAAACTCTGCGTTCTGATGGGATTTGGTGTAGAGTGCGAGCTGGGCAATTTGCCGAGCTGTGCCGGGATTTAGAGTCTCTATTACAGACTGGGCTTCATCGAAATTGCCCTTCAGTACACGGTTAAGGATAGGATCCAAATCCACATATTCTATTCCATTGTTTCAATTATTAATCTTTGTTTTAAAATAAACCTGTGGCTACGACCGTGCAGATTAAATCATGGATTCCGTAAGAGATATTGAATGAGTGTGCTCAAAAAGTACTTCGATGAGGATCCAAATTCCGTATTCATTGTGTCAGGGAAACAGAAATATACCTCTCGGAAAGTATTTGAGCTCGTCAGCGCGAGGGTAGATAAATTCACCTCGATCTTATCAACAGACAGGGTTGCACTTGTACCAAAGAACTCTGCTGAGGACATCATCTCCCTCTTAGCACTGGTTGAGATAGGATGCGGGGTTGTCCTGCTCAACAATCGATTGCTTGAACGTGATCGACGGCATTTGATTGAGATATCAGAAGCAACGGTAGTTATAAAGGGTGTAACACCCATTCGCATCCCAGGGTCTAATGGCAGAAAACGATTAGATACAGAATTCATTCTCTTCACATCAGGTACTTCAGGTACACCCAAGGGTGTGATCTTGAACTTGAGGAACTTTGAGTCTAACGCAAGGGCGTCGCTCAAGAGGCTGGGGTTGGAGCGAGGTGACAGATGGTTGCTGACACTCCCCTTGTTCCATGTAGGGGGTCTGGCCATACTCTTCAGATCACTTTTCTTGGGATTAACAATGGTTCTTCAGGAGAGATTCGATGCAGAAAGTGTACTCGAACTCGCCAACACGGGGGAGGTCAATATCCTCTCCGTGGTACCGACCATGCTGTACAGGATGGTGAAGAAGAACGTAGATCCACTAAAGAATCTGAAGGTCATCCTTCTCGGAGGTGCGAAACCGAGTGACTCATTGCTCCAACTCTGTGTCAATCATAGACTCCCTATTTACACAACTTACGGGATGACAGAGAGCTGCTCGCAAATCGCAACAGCGAGTCCTGAGATGGTGTACAGGGACAGGACGACAGTTGGTCACCCATTAGAAGGTATGTCGATTACCATCGTCGATAAGAGAGGAGAAGAGGTCGGAAGGGGGGAGACTGGGTTGATCGCTATCGATGGGGAGCAACTCTTCGAGGGTTATTTACACTCTGGAAGGAGTCTGCCATTTGTGACAGGGGATGTAGGCTACTTAGACGACAAAGGTGAACTCCATGTCATGGGGAGGGCTGATGACACGATCATCTCAGGTGGGGAGAACATATATCCTCTGGAAATCGAGGACGTCATCACTTCGTATCAAGGAGTTAGGAGAGCCTGTGCCACTGGGATTCAGGATGACGAGTGGGGAGAACGGGTGGAAGTGATGGTCGAGGGGGACTTCGATAAGGATAGATTGATAGAGTATTTGCGGTTGAATCTCCCCGGATTCAAAGTACCGAAGAGGATCGTCATAGGAGAGATTCCATTAACCAGCTCGGGCAAGATGAACAGGGCAGAAGTGAGCAGGCTCTTGGCACAAACTCCCTGAAAACTTAGTAAATGATAAATAATTCTCGTCGTCAGAAAATCACATGGCAGGTATAGTCTTCTCTAGCTCCCAAGTGAGTCCAGAGATACCGCTTAGAAGAGGCGACCTGCTGATATACTTGATCGATAGTCTCGATCTTGAGAGCACAGATGACGATATGACTGACCAAGTTCTCCACCATTTAATTCGTTCTACACTCCAAAATGTGCCAAGTGTGGAGAATATATTATCCGAGATGTCCCGAGAGTTGAAAGTTGTTCTGCACTCGTCCCGCAGTAGGAGGAGGGGAAAATACAAGGAACTACTGGAGATGATTGTAGGGAAGGTATTCAGTTCGAGATTTCACAAGGTCATAGTAACCTTTTCCAAGAGGGAAAGTATTGGCACTATTCTAAATACCCTGACCACCGACACAGGGATACTCGTCTACGTAACCCATGAGATCAAATCAGAAGTGGTTTCGAAGTACCACACAGGGGAAGAACTGCTCCTTCAAGCCGTTGACATTCCTATCAACAGGGAAATCATGGAAAAAGCACTGAAAGAGGACACCGAGGTGCTCGTCACAGATGGTAAAAGAACTCTCGTCACAAATAATCTCTCATACTTTGACAGGTCACCGCTGAAGTCATACAGAATGAATGATTCTGTCATTACGGTACACATCAATTTTGCAGAGGATCAGAGGGAGAGGATCGTGCATTTCCTTCAGAAAACAGATCCGTTAGAGGTGGTTCTTACACATAGAACCGGGATACTAATACTCGATGCACGGCAGTATCCCATTGTCAAGTCAGGACTGGGAGATTACATCGGTCAAGAACAGCGTGGTGGAACACACATCATCGTGGTCGGAAAATCTGAGGGACTCATCGAGGCAATGGGGGAGTTGTTGAATGTCGAGCACTACCAATTGAGACCAGGTGGATTAAGCCTGACGTGCCCATCATTGCCTATGAATACACTTCAAGGATTGCTTACTTTCAACATCAATGGTTCCACCGCGCAGCTGTTGTCTGAGGTGGAGTCCCTCCTGAAGGAGACGAAGGAATGTGTTGTCGTATCAGGTGCAAATAATCCAAGATTCTTTCCAACAAGATTTAACTACAGGAATGGGATACTGAAAATAGAGCCACCATTAATTTTTTACAACGATCTTCGGCCGATGTTTGAGGAGAAAGAAGTCTCCATAGTCCTGTCTGGAGAGGATCTTTTACTCGATATTTCAGGGGAGGTGGAGTTTTCGGACGACCTAATCATCGAGTCAGAAGGAGGTTCGGAACAGGAGTTTGCGTTCTATCAGAAGAGGCTTCAGGTGACCATGAGGATATCGAGGATTGAATACTCTACGTCTGATGGACAGAAGGGGGTGTTCCACCGCTGAGAACCAGTTTCATCATCTTCAGAGGCAAAGAGAGAACTGAGAAGAGATACGTGAGGATCACAGATGAGAGTGAAGAATCATTGAGCATATCCCCGGCGTACAGCGTGGGAAAATCTCAGATCTTTGTTATGGATGACCCAATAAAGAGTAGGAACGAGGGGTTCAGCCACCGGATATATATGGGGAATGCGTCTGGGAACATCTTCCAGATCGATCGAATCGTGGAGAGACTGTTCCCTAAAGAGGACTACTACAACTCCATTCAGACGAATATCCCGCATGCTCTTGAGTACCTCGACTCGTTCAACGAGAGATTGTACAGGGAGTCAATAGAGAACCTGACTGAGGGAACGGTCACCTCAGGGATAGGAGACGGGGTACTGAGTGATAGATGCGAAATCTCACTCCAGGAGGATGGCACATTCTATATCACACTCGACCCGTACTCGCATATCGTGAGGTCATTGAGGTACTCTTCAAGACTCACTGTTCTTCTTCCATCAGATCGAAGGGGTATTGGGACATTGTCCATTGATGGCAACGGAAGGATCGAAGATGAGGATGGTGTCACAATTAGATTTGAGCCACACACTATGCAGTACGGGAAGAAGACCGAACTTGAGACTTACAGAATTAAAAATACAAATTACCGAATAAAGACACTCTCTTGGCTGAAGGAGAGAGTGATGTTTAACCTCGCGAGGATAAGATCACCCCTTATCCTCGAATCTACCGTACCCTATACATTGGGCTCTGTTCTTGCAGGTCATTTCGACACCATTGTCTACCTACTTGGACTGGTTGCTCTGGTGATGATTCAGATTGCAGGTAACCTCCTGAATGACTTCTTCGACTACCTCACCTCGAAAGATCTACACTTTTACCAACCCGTACTTAAACAGGATAATATCCATGGTTCCAGCAGATTCATTCAGCACCGATTGAGTCTCCCGGAAAGTACACTCATTCAGGGGGGATCACTGATGCTTCTGGGAGGAATATTAGGGCTTTTCCTCAATTCCCTAGCCCCTGGGAATATCGTGCTGTTAATAGGTGGAATCGGGGCAGTACTCGCACTGCTGTACTCACTTCCACCGGTATCTTTGGGAAGACGGGGGTTGGGGGAACTCACAATTCTCGTGACATGGAGCTACCTACCGTTTATTGGCGGGTGGTATATCCAGAAGGGAGAAATCGCGTTTGACTTTCAACCGTATATCATGGTCTCAATACTAGCAGTTCTGACTCTCCGACTCCTTGTAGATGGAGAATTCAAGGAGTTTGAAGCAGAGAAAAGGGCTGGGAAGTTAACACTTCTTCAAGTAGTAGGGAAGGAACGGTATAAAGCTGTACAGACGGTACTCCTCACCATATTGTTCATCCTGATACTGTGGTCATCCATCGTATCATTGAAGTACGTAGTTCTATTTTTCCCTATTGCACTCTTGATTCAGTGGAAGTACGAAAATCAGTGGAAAACCTATGTTGTCTATGTGCTCACCTCTGCTACCATGATCGTCACGGCTCTGGTGATTTGAATGAAGGACAGCTGGTACTTCATCCTTCAGGGGGATTTTGAGAAAGCAATCTCTTCTGTTGACCCCTCCATATCGGGTGAAAGAGAAGCGGTGAAGAGTAGTATTGCCGAGAAGGAGGGGGATTACAAATCTGCACTTCAACTTGCCGAAGAAACGGTGGATGCAGGACACCCTCAAGCATATGTCCTTGTAGCTTATGCCTACTGGAGAATGGGGCAGTATTCCCAAGCTGAATATTGGGCTCACCGGGCTACGGAGTCCACCCCTGCGAAAGCCTACAATCTTCTGGCACTAATAGAATGGTCAAAGGGGAAGAAAGAGAATAGTTCAGAAAGATATAAGAGAGCCCTCGAACTCCTGCAACACTCCCGTAAGATGTGGGGAGATCCAATCGGGATGTCATATTTTCACAACAATACGGGAAATATCCTGCTGTCACTAGGTAGGGTAAAGGTAGCAGAGATGCACTACTTACACGCCCTCGCTCTTCGGAGACAGACCAGAACCCGAGCACTTGTTGGAACAACACTGCGTGATCTGGGAAGATTGTACAAGGTCACAGGAAGATCTAAGATGGCAAGAAGTTACTTTCTACAGTCACTTGAGCTCCGAAGAAAGTTGAACAACGCTCACGACATTGCAAAGACCCTGCTGAGTCTCGTAGAGGTCGATGAGAGTAAGGAACTAAGAGATGAGCTTGTACTGCTGTATGGAAAAGTGAGAGATGTGGTCTTGAAGAGAATTATTCGCTCGTTCTTATGAGGATCAGAGAGGCAACCTGAGAGAGATGCCAATGGCGAAGAGGACGCTATAGTACAGTGAGAGTTTCGCAGTCTTTCCAAGGAGAGAGTTCAGCTTTGGCTTTGGAGTCTGTGGATTGAGCTCGGCTATGTTGTTCTTGGCCATGGTAACTGTGAGTAATGGGAGAACGATAAAGATCGAGAAATTAGCGTACATGAAGAAGAGAAGAAACGGGATGATATACGGGATCAGGATGAGCAGGAAGTATTCCGTCTGTCCGAATTTCTCTCCAAAACGGACAACAAGCGTGTTCTTCCCCAACTTCTTATCAGTCTCATAGTCCCTGTAATTATTGACCACCAAGATAGCAGTAATGAGTAATCCAGGTCCTAGGGAGCCGATAAGAACAGCATAGCTTATGGTACCTGTATTTACGAAGAACGTGCCTGTAACCGCGAAGAATCCAAAGAAGATCAGGACGAATAGATCACCAAGCCCCAATACCGAAAGAGGGTAAGGCCCACCGGAGTACAGCAGAGCAAAGATGAGAGAGAGAACCCCTATTCCAAGAATGAAGAGAGATCCGTTCACCCCAAATACAGTGTATTCAATAACAGAAAATATGATGTAGAACCCTGTGATAACAGCGAGGACTATATTTACAAGTATGCCAATTTTGAGCTCTTTAATCGAGATAAGTCCACCAGCGGCAACCCTTGTAAAACCAATTCTCTCCTCTGTGTCGAATCCCTTGAGGAAGTCGTAGTAGTCATTTCCAAGATTGGATAGGATCTGGAGAAGTAGAGCGCCGAGGAGAGCGGCCAATGATGGCAGAAGTCTGAACTTACCCAGAGTTACAGCGAATGAGATACCAACCAGAACTGGACCAACTGCTGCTGGCAGCGTGTGTGGTCGAATGGCAATCTTCCAGACGTCGAGCTTGCTCATCTGATCTGTCATATGTTTGAGAACAATCAGGGGCTTTAGTGTTTTTTGACCCGATACTCAAGAAATGAGCCCGTTCACCTCATAAAATCTTATCTTTTATTGGATCAATGACCAGTAAATGACCAAGGAGAGAGTCCTCTATATCTACTCCGAGAGGGTTAAAATGGATGGATTAGAATTTCTGAGAATGTTCAGTGATCGAGATGAGTCGTCCATAAGATACAACGGTGTATTTCTGAGCGGCGCAGTGATTGAGCAGGTTGTTGAATCAAATGGGAAGGAAAGATTCACCAAGCTGAAGACTGCGATGGACAGGATACTCTCCAAGATGGTCATTTATGGGGAGGATATACCTCCGGTCTTCTTTGCTGGATTCAGCTTCGACGGTGAGAGAGCATGGGAGAATTTTCCACCAGCCCAGTTCCTCCTCCACCGCTACAATTTCCGAAAAGATGAAGACGGTACCTTCCTCACGGTGTGCAGAATGAGTGGAAATGTAGTCACGGAGAAGGACTTAAGAGATGAATTGCAGAGATTGAAACAACGTCCTGCGGTGAACCATGGAACCAAATATTCACAAATTGAGACGAGTGATGTACCTGAAAAGGAAGAGTGGTTCAGGATGATGGAACAGACAAAGTTACTCCTGTCTGAAGGTCTGAAGAAGATTGTCATATCCCGATCGAAAATAATCCGTTATGAGCAAGGAGATCACTTGAGGGTCTTTAGAAATCTTATCTCAGAATACAGTGAGAATTACTGCTTCATGTTCAAGAGGGCAGATGACATCTTCCTCGGTGCAACACCCGAGCTATTAGCAAGAAAGAAGGGGCTCTCATTCTATACCGAGGCACTGGCTGGAAGTGCCCCGAGGGGAAGAAGTAACCTAGAAGACGAGCAGAACAAACAGACCTTATTATTGAGTGAGAAGGAGAGGGAGGAACATGATATCGTCGTGGAGGAAATTGTAAGATTAGCTCGGGAATTCTGTAATGAAATTCGAGTAGCACCTATAGGAGTAAGGACCTTGGGCTACATCCACCACCTGAACACAGAGATCAGAGGGGAGCTCATGGTTGGAGTAGAGCTCCTTGACATGGTGAAAACACTGCATCCCACACCTGCGCTCGGGGGACTTCCGAGGGACAGTGCAATAAAAGCGATATCGAAGATAGAGAAGAAAAAGAGGGGATGGTATGGGTCACCGATTGGATGGATAGACAGCAAGGGTGACGGAGAATTCTATGTCGGGATTCGCTCTGCTCTGATTCGTCCAGAGGAGATCATCGTGACTACAGGTGCGGGAATTGTCGAACAATCTGACCCGGCAGGGGAGTGGGAAGAGACAGAGTTAAAATTTAGTCCAATTATCAAAGTCTTGGAGAAGGATTGAATGAATAAATATAACGCGAATGTTCTGCTCTCTCAGATATTTATCGATGCTCTGATTGAATCTGGATTGGAGGCAATATGCGTAGCTCCTGGTTCGAGATCCACTCCACTTACAATCGCTGCAGCTCAACGAAGTAATACAATCGAGGTCTACTCAGTCCTCGATGAGAGAAGTGCAGCATTCTTCGCCATGGGTATAGCCAAGATTTCTCAGAAGCCCGTCGGATTGATCTGTACCTCGGGGAGCGCTCTGGCAAATTTCATGCCTGCTGTTGTGGAAGCGGAGCAGAGTGGGATACCCCTTATCCTGTTGACTGCGGATCGCCCCCACAGGCTCAGGAACAGTGGAGCAAATCAGACCATAGACCAGATAAAATTCTATGGTTCGTTCGTCAAGCGATTTGTGGAGATGCCACCACCAAGGGACGAGACTACCAGCTTTGCACAAGTCAGGGCTGAAGCGGCCCGGGGTTACTCCGTGGCCGAAGAGGGAGGGGTTGTTCACTTTAACTTCCCCTTCGACAAACCTCTGGAGAACTCCGGTGAACTGAAATCAGTAAGCCAATTCAGGGGCGAGTACCCGAAGCGGACACCAAAGATAAAGAGAACCTCATTGCAGATTGATGAAGAAACGGTCGAAACCATTGTTTCCAAGTTGAGTGAGGAGAAAGGGATTATCGTCTTCGGGCCAGTCAATGACGTCCGGAACATTGAGCTGGTGGCAGCGGTGAATGTCTTGTCAAGGTACTTAGGATACCCTATACTCGCAGATCCACTAAGCAATCTGAGGATATCCACCCAGGTCGGTGAGAACATAATCTCGGGGTACGAAACATTTTTACAGTCGGACAAGGTGATGGAGTACCTGAGACCAGATGTCATCCTGCAATTCGGAAGGGCAGTGACCTCGAAGTATCTGCTTAGATTCCTCGAGACCTCGGACTGTTTCCGGATTCAACTAGGGGACAGGTGGTCTGACGAGAGCTTCAGAACAGATCTCTTCGTCGGAGGAGATACCACCGATCTCATCAGTGCCTTGGTGAGAAGGATTGATAGTCCTCAAAAGAGATCTGGAGAGTATCTGAAAAGATACAGGAAAATGGAAAGATACCACCGGGACAAGGTATCTGAATATGTCAACAGTGAGAAGACAGATGCCAGTATCATTGCCAACATAGTGCAGAACCTCCCTAACCGCTCAAATGTATTTGCTTCCAACAGCCTGAGCATCAGAAATATTGACCAGTTCATCCTACCTTTCGAGAAAGATGTTCACATCTTCGGGAACAGGGGGGCTTCTGGGATAGATGGAAACATTAGCACCGCAGCGGGAATCGCTCTGTTCACGAGGGCCAGGATGAATGTGATATTCATAGGGGATCTCGCCTTCCTGCACGACTTGAACGCGTTATTGACCGTTCACATGTACCAGATTAATTTGAAAATAGTGGTGATGAACAATTCGGGTGGGGGAATCTTCCACAGACTTCCCATATCTAATCACAATGAGGTATTTCCTCAATTCTTTTTAACCCCACAAACTGTTGATATCGAGGGATTGGCAAGGGGGTTCAACATTCGATACAGACTGGTCAAAGGTAGGGAGAATTTCCAGATACTTATCTCAGAGGAGATCCTCGATCCCTCACCTGTGGTCATCGAGGTCAGAACCGACTCCTCGGTCGATCACCAGACCTTGGAGCAATTTGTCCTAAGATATCTTTCCGAGCTCGACAGGGCTATAGCTTAACGAACCTGAGATACAATAGGATCGCGATTACTCCAAGAGAGACGAGAAGGATGAAGACTACCGAGTATCTCGTCTTGTCCGAGGTATAGGGATCTGGGTTCTTGCGGAGATAGCCAAACGGGAGTAGGACGAATACTGTAGTAATAAGAGAGATAGTCCCCTCTATGTAAAAGCCAACAATGTAAAATCCAACAGACATTATCACACACGAGACGGCAAAGAAGATGGCCGCTGTGTCTGCTGCCTTGATTATCCCATGTCTTAGAGGTAGGGTCTGATACCCAGCTACACGGTCACCTTCCACGTCACGGATATCCTTGAGAATCTCGTAGCCGAAAAGGATAAGGGTCAAACTAAGGACGAATAGGTAGTAGATACCAGAAGCGGAGAGAGACAGAGCGAATGGGAGGAAGGTCATGAACAGAGCGGTCACACCACTCACGACGAGGTTCTTCATTGGAGCAATGAGGAGGAACCTTGACTTAGAGGTGAAGGAGTAACCAATAGCAACAGCAATCCCAATAAGTCCCATCAGCGCGGAGTTCACATTGAAGTTCCAGCTAAGGACAATTGAGATAGTCAGAAGGACAGTACCCAATACTCTGGCCTCCGCGACACCCACATCCCCCGAGATAATAGGACGCTCAGGATGAGCAACGGTGTCTTCAAGGATGTCAAGGGTGTCGTTCCATGTGAGTACTCCGGCTGCACCAAAGAAGAGGATGCCAAAGAGTTGGGAGATACGGACAAAATCAGTGACACCGAGCATCAACAGAGTCATTGATCCCGTACCAGAGATGAGCATGACCTCAAACGTCCTGATGAGGTAGAGGTAAGCGATAAGCTTGTTCACAGGGAGGATTTGATCAATCACTTATTTCAGTTTGCTTCGTAGAAGTGGACTCAAGCGCGGTTGACTGGATATAGGAGAAGTATCCAAGGATCTCCCCCATTATCCATTTAAAGCTCCCGACAAAGTTGTAAGATTTACAAACTCTGAGAACAAGAACCCATCCCAAGATAAGGATGACTAAATAGAGGAGGTCTATCCAGAAATTCCAAGGGAAGACATCTGACCCCCCTATGAACACGAATATCCTGTACAGGATCGCTGCGGGGAGACTCTCGACTAGGTAGATGGTCATGGATGCATTTGAGAAATTTGTGACTGTCTGAACCACCCGACCGGAGCTAGCTCTCTGGCTGAAGTCAAAGAAGCGTATAAACCATAGGGAGATTAAGAGAAGTATCCCGAAATTTGCCATGTGGAGGATGACAGGATAGCTATCACTACGAAGATCCACAACACCTCATCATGTCCAAGGCGACAATCCTCCTATGCACAAACTGCCCTATTTTTCTCGGGTTGTATCTCTTTTTCTTATTAAGTACCGATTACATCCTGAGACTCTTCCTTGGTCTCATGGATGGCGTGGACGAAGAAGAAAGCGAGACCAGCGAGCACGAAGCAGAAACCAAAGATCATCGCGGCTGCACCCCGGTCACCACCAAGTTCCTGTCCTAGATCCCAGATCACACCTCCGATTATGTCACCAGAGAGATGTCCGAGTCCGAGAAGAAGGCTGTAAATTCCTGATGTCGTCCCACGGTTGGTCACATCCGAGTTGTCCGCCAGTACTGCAAGAGCTGCCGGACCGAATGCTGAGACACCCATACCCGTAAGGGCAGCTACAACCATGAAGACTGTCCCGTCAGGTGTGGTGAATCCACCGAACCATGATGGGAAGAATAGGATTGCTAAGACGACCTCTAGGGTAAGGAGCATGATTGAGGTCACCCCAATAGATAGAACTGGTTTTCTTCCCCACTTGTCAACGAGCTTACCGAACAGTATCTGAAGACCTCCCATCAGTGTGACACCAACTACGAAATAGAGTCCAACTTGGCTGGTGTTCAGTCCCTCTGAAATCGCCTGATCTGCTGCGGGGATATCACCTTGAGCAGGTCCCGCACTTAGAGAACCGTTCTTCAGGATCAGTGGAAGAAAGGTCACAATAGTCCCGAGGATTGTCATGACCATGTACCAAGCAGGTAGAATCCGCTTTAGGTCTTTGTCTGACATGGCTTCGGTGAGTTCGGTGAAGTGATTATGGTTCTCGCCACCAAGAGGTACACGCTCCTCTGTCGTGGCAGTCTCCTCTAGATAGAAATCAATTAGGCCCATAACGAGTAGGAAGAATCCGGCTCCCCAGAAGATCACCTTGAACTGCAGATTGACGCCAGAACCCGTGATCACATAGAGGAGGGACATTGACTCACTTCCAATTCCCCCAACCAGTGAGACCACATTGACGGTCAGGATCATCCCCATACCAATGAGGAGGAAATACAGATGAGGGATCGTCTCCCGGTAAAATCGCTTGACTATGGAGAACTCCTCCTTGAAGGAGAGGGCATGGGGTTCGTGCATCTGTGAGGCATATATTGCACCACCAATGAGGAATAGTCCACTTATCAGGAAAGTGTACTTTCCGTTCCCTTCGATACCACCGAGAAAGTCATAAAGGAAACCACCGACAAGGAAGCCAATCGCCATTCCCCCGAATGTCACCGTCTCGTACAATCCCATCTTCTCCCCACGTTCCTCTGGTTTTGAGGAATCACCAATCATAGCTAGTGCGGGTCCAGTGACCATAGCGGCACCTATCCCCTCTACAAAGTGAGCGATAAATAGGGCCGCGAACGAAGTGAAGAAACTAAACATAGCAAGGGAGATGGCAGCGATGATGTTCCCCACTACGATAAAAGGTATTCTTCGCTGCATAACGTCGGAGAGCCGACCCATAATGGTAACTAGAGCGATCTCACTGAGGAAGATCGATCCAACAATAAGTCCAATCTGAAGACCAGAGAATTCTGGGCCGAGACCGGAATTTGACAAATCATGGAGGTAGACAGGTAATAAAATTGTCACGACACCGAAGGCAGATCGGAGGAGAAGAGTTGAGATATAGAGTCTCGGAAGATTCCTTCCTGCCTGTGAGATCATTAGTTCCTGTGCTTTTACAGGGTCAATTATTTGATTGTCAACAGTCAAAATGGTTCCCTCATCCTCTCATGACTTTCATTATTTTTTAACAATCCCATTTATTGCTACCATGAGTGATCGAATTGCGGACAGAACATACTTATCCAACCGCTCTCCAGAAGATTTCAATCGATTATATTTAATATAAGAACTTCGAGGGAACTTTGTATAATGACAAGGTTAGCAATTGTCAACAAGGACACCTGTAAGCCCCAGGATTGTTCCCAAGAATGTGTTAAATACTGCCCTATTAATCGAACCGGTAAGGACTGTATAGTCATTCCCGATGACGGAAAGTTTGCACACATCTCGGAGGTACTTTGCAACGGGTGCGGGATCTGTGTCAAGAAGTGCCCATTTGAGGCCATCCGAATCATCAATTTACCAGAGGATCTGGATAGCCAGATCACCCATCGTTATGGTCCTAATCAGTTCAAACTGCACAGGCTCCCTGTACCTAAAAAGGGGAGGATTGTCGGCTTGGTCGGTCAAAACGGTGCAGGAAAGTCTACCTCACTCAACATCCTTGCTGGACAATTCAAACCTAACTTTGGGGAGTTTGAGAAGGAACCCACGTGGGAAGAGGTCATCTCTCACTACAAGGGTAATGAGCTCCAGAACTTCTTCAGACCACTAGCAGAGGGCAACTTCAAGGTCGCGTACAAGCCTCAGAATGTCGAAAAACTCCCGCTCATCGCCAAGGGTAAGGTCAAAGACCTGATCCTTAAGATCGATGAGAGAGGAGTGGCGGAAGAGGTCAAGAAGGACTTCTCATTGGATAAAATCTGGGATAGAACACTGGACAAGCTCTCGGGAGGTGAGCTCCAGAGGTTGGCCATTGCAGCTACATTCGTCAGGAAGGCGGACGCCTACTTCTTTGATGAGCCGTCTTCCTTCCTTGATATCAAGGAGAGAATGAAGGTCTCCAACCTCATCAGGGAACTTGTTGACGAGGAGACTGTTGTCATAGTTGTGGAGCACGATCTAGCAATCCTCGACTACCTCAGTGACTCGGTGCATCTCTACTACGGTGAGGCGGGAGCCTACGGCGTGGTCACCTTCCCCATGTCAGTGCGTGAGGGGATCAATGCCTTCCTAGATGGATACATACCATCTGAGAACATGAGGTTTAGACCCACACCAATAACCTTCCAGAAAACTCAGCTCTCCAACAGGGACGATGAGAGATACAACCCTCTCATCTCTTATGGCTACCTGATGAAGGACTATGGGAGCTTTAAGGTGGAGGCGGACAAAGGAGACCTCTACCAAGGGGATATCGTTGGTATTCTCGG
The DNA here is from genome assembly GCA_015522385.1 of Candidatus Heimdallarchaeota archaeon. The sequence goes on along the minus strand of WAMJ01000033.1, from coordinate 39,864 downwards.
AGCAAATGGTATCGGGAAGAGCACCTTCGCGGAGATGATCGCAGGGAATCTGGAACCGACTAAGATGGACGGTGAGATCAAGCTTAACAGACCGAGGATCTATTTCGATGACGAGGACGAGGAAGATGAAGAGGACCTTGTATTGGAAATCAGCTACAAGCCCCAATATCTGGAGGAGCTGACCAACTCAACACAGACGATAGAGCAGGCACTCATGGCGGCCAACCCCTCTATCCTTGCGTCTTCCTTCTTCAAGACAGAACTCCTCAATCCTTTTGGTCTTGAGCACCTCATGAAGCGTGAGATTTCTACATTGTCAGGTGGTGAGCTGCAGAGGGTGGCGATCGCCCTGTGCTTGGCCAAGGAAGCGGATCTCTACGTCATTGATGAGCCATCTGCGTATATTTCTGCGGAGGACAGGGTGGTTGTGGCGAAGTCGATAAGACGTCTGATCAACCACAGGAAGGCAGCAGGAATCGTCATCGAGCACGACATGATGCTGCAGGCATACATCTCTGATCGGATCATCCACTTCGACGGTGAACCAGGAGTATACGGGAGGGCCACTAAACCTCTGTCTGTGCAGGAGGGTATGAATAGCTTCCTCAAGGAACAGAACATTACCTTCAGGGCGGACAAGCAGACAGGCAGGCCCCGAGTGAACAAGTTGAACAGCAAGCTGGACAAAGAACAGAAATCCAGTGGAAACTACTACATGATGAGATAATGTATCTGCTGAAGGTCTTCTATCTGGGAGAGCCCTACTCGGGATTTCAACGTCAACCGGGCGGAAACACTGTGGAGAACCTCCTTGAGGACACCATGGTGGAGATGGGACTCATTAGGTCATTCAAGGACGCAGGGTACCAGAGCGCCAGCCGTACTGATTCTGGAGTGAACGCCATAGGGAATGTCATCGCTCTGGAACTTGAAAATACCCCCCGACTGCAGCAGATCAACAGCGCCCTTTCCCGTGATGGCTCAATTTACCTGTGGGCTTGGACGGAGGTACAGAGCGGGTATAAGCTGAGACCCACAAAAGGGAAGATCTACGAGTACAACATTCCGCATATAGCTCCTGAGTTCACCGAACGTTTTGACAGGATCAAAGAATTCGAGGGAGCACATGACTTTTCAGCTTTCATCAAGAAGGACAAAGTGGAGAGACCCACAAAATGCACCATCAAAAGAATAGACCACTATGTTCGGGAGGAGGGAATAACAATCTCCATCATGGGAGACCACTTCGGGTGGGAGATGATCAGACGGATGATCGGCTTTCTCATGGATCGAAGGTACCTCGATAAACATCCTTCGGAGTACTTGGACAAAGGTGGTATGATGATACCCGTGCATCCTGCACCTGCGAGGTTCCTCACACTAAAAAGGGTATTTCTCAGGGACGAGCTTAATTGGAACGTCGTAGACGTTAGCCGGAGACTCAGTAAATTCCAGAGGATCAAATCAGATAAAATCGACCTACTAAGCACGCAGATCATGCAGTATCAGAGTCTCAGAGGAGAACTCAGGAAGCAAGAATAGACTGAACAAGCTGTTTCACGTCGAGAGAGGAGTTTGCATCTTCAATTATGAACTCCACACGACTTTTAGATTTGTCCATCTTAATGCTAAACGTCAGAGTACTACAACACGATTGCTCTGCTATTCCGAATTCCATGAGAGAATGGAGAATTGAGCTGGTATATTTGAACTGCAAAGTCGAGGTATCATGCTTCAGGTCAGTACCAATTAGATTCGCCTTTATTACGTCAATTAACTCCGATCTGGAGATAACCTCATCCTTCTGTATTGTACATGTCTGACCACTGTCCTCAATGATCTCTCTCGGTAGATTGAAATCTTCCATAAGTTATAACAGGATATCGTATTAAAAATTTTTAGTTATACAATAACTACCAATAACTATATGCTCTCACCCAAGCATTTATTTTCCAAAGACAGGTTGTAACCTGTGATTTGGGATAGTTTACGTAAGAATGAGAACCCGAGTTGTGTGGATGTGTTAGGATTATTACTCGGATTGAATTCACTTGAGAGTAAACTCTATTTCTATTTGGTACAAAATGGGGAGAGAACGGTATCACAGCTTGTTAAAGAAGCTTCAAGGAACCAGAGTACAATTCACGTTGCACTCCAGAAACTCGTGGCTCTTAACCTGTGCACGAAGTCCAAAAGGACGAAAAGGCCCAAAGGTTATGAATTTGTCTATACCTCAGTTAATCCACGGAAAGTTCAGCAACTCCTACTATCTAGACTGGATGAAATCTACCAGAACACGAAGATCTGTGTAGAGACATTTGATGACCAGTCTTTGAGCTGTTCCCTCATGTTCTAGCTCCGGGGCAATAACTTTCTAAAATAAGGATATATAACTCAACTCAGGATAATGAAGACTCTTGCCTTACTGAGGGGTCTCCCTGTGATGTGAAATTTGAGTTCTGAATCCTACACAACCTTACTGTACTCTGCACCGATATAGAAGAGATAGAGCCCGATGAGCTGAACCACATGAAAGAGGTCGTTGTGGTTGAAATACTTGGGCATCTTCCCCCTGAGGAGTACTTGGATCGCAGCGGCAATGAAAGAGACAATCACTCCGAGAACGATAGAGAGTCCAAGCCCCAGTGTCACCATCCTGACGATCTGCAAAATGAGCACGATCAGCATAAGAGGGACATAGAACAAGATTACGTAGATAAACTCATCCTTGACAAAAGCGATCCAGTAGGAATAGAAGAGAGTCGTTAGAAGGAAGATGATGAAAAGGACATAGTTGTACTCCCATGTTAAGGAAGAGACGACTGATGCGATGGTCATGAAGAAAGATGCAAATCCAATCGAGATGACAGAGATCTTCCATAGTATGGAGTTCTGCTTCTTGGAGAGATATTCCACAAATCCATGGCTAGTTCCTCCACCGAACGCGCCTATACCGGTGATTGCAAGCGATATCGCCCAGTATAACTGGGCAGAGTCATATCCATTTGCAAGGATGAGGTATGTGAATATGAAGGAGAAGATAGTGAGGAGGTAGTCCGTTAGCATGGTCATGGGCTCGGTGATCTTGGCCATACTCAAGCATTCACACGGCGGATAAAAATGTGAACCAGCGTGGTTGAAGGAAAGTTCATTTGCACAATATACATATAGTGAACCTTGAATACCGACGTAAAGATGAACGATAGTCCATCCACTAAAAATACCTACGAGGGAAAGGCAAAAACTGTCGAAGTACTCTCGGATGAAAAAGTCAGAATTATCTTTACAGACCGTATCTCCGCTGGTGACGGTGCCAAACTGGATACCATCACAGGGAAGGGAAAGATGAACCTGTCGCTCTCCAACCAGCTAATGGAGGTACTAGAGGAAGCAGGCATCCCCACTCATCTTCTCGAGAAGGAGTCGGAGACAACAATTATAGCCCGGAATCTCAGGATACTCCCTGTAGAGGTCGTTGTGCGGAATATCGCTGCTGGAAGCTTCTCAAGGAGATACGGGGTCAAGGAAGGCGAGGAGTTAGCACAGCCATTCGTGGAGTTCTTCGTCAAGGACGATAAGCTGCACGATCCCCTCATAGACCGGGATGTCGTTGTCCAGATGGGGCTTGTCCCCCGGGACAAACTGGAACTCGTTCAGGCGCGTGCTCTCCAAGTCAACAGGGTGTTCACCGATTACTTTAGCAGAGGAGGAATGGTATTGGTCGATTTCAAGTTGGAATTCGGGGAAGATAAAGAAGGGCATATCTGGCTGGCCGACGAGATATCAGCGGATTCCATGAGGGTATGGGACGCACAAACCATGGAGAAGCTTGACAAAGACAGGTTCAGGAAGGATTTGGGAGATGTCCTCGCAGGGTACAAGGTGATTATGGACAGGTTAGACGGAATTGGTGGATACTCACCTGAAAAGCAGAGAATGGAGGTCGTGGTTACCATCGAACCAAAACACAGTGTGACTAATCCCGGAGGTGAGGTTACGAAACGCACACTGTTGAATGCAGGCATGGGGGGTATCAAGGATGTGAGGTTGGGGAAGACGGTCAATATCACCGTCGAGGACAGCTCAGATCCTAAGTGGCTTGACAAGCTTAATCAGATATGCAAAGAGATCTTGACCAATCCGATGGTCGAGACCTACACCCTCGGATTCAGGTGAGACTGTGCCAACAATCGGAGTAATCAGGTTCCCGGGAACAAACAACGAGTGGGAGACAGTGAGAGCGTTACAGTCCTTTGGTGTAGAAGCAAAAATCGTGGAGCACAACCAGCAAATCGATGATCTTGACGGTATATGGTTAGCAGGTGGATTTTCTTATGGAGACGTCCTAAGGGCTGGGGCGATAGCGGGTGCTTCCCGTATAATGAAGGACATCAGTCGTAGTGGTAGACCTGTTCTCGGAGCCTGTAACGGGTTCCAGATACTGACTGAAGCGAATCTGATTGAGGGGGCTCTACTTCCTAATACCACTACCAGATTCGTCTGCAAGTGGATCTATATGACAATCACGGAGAACGACAGCTACCTCAATGAGCTCCAAGGCTCAACCCTGAGGATCCCCATTGCACATTTCGAGGGGAACTTCTGGAGCGAGAGTACACCGGAAAATATCGTGGCTAAGTACTCAACAAGAGATGGGGATGCTACCCCTAGGGCTAATCCCAACGGGTCAATGGATAACATTGCAGGTCTCTCGTCAAGTGATGGAAGGATGGTGGGAATGATGCCTCATCCCGAGAGAAGCTGCTTCAAACACCAAGGCTCAACAGATGGTCGTAAGATCATTCAGGCCTTCCTCAAGGAGGTACACAGCTGATGGCGACGGCCGAAGAGGAACAGGTCATCCTGAAAGAGCTGGGGAGAAAACCCACTCCGGGTGAGATGGCGATGATAGATGCACTCTGGTCAGAACACTGCTCCTACAAGAGCTCAAAGCGATGGTTTAACCTGTTTATGACAGAGAGCGAACGGGTCAAATTGGGTATCGGAGAAGGAGCTGGCCTTCTCGATGTGGGGGATGGTTATGTCGTTGGGATAGGACTGGAAAGCCATAATCACCCATCTGCTGTCGATCCGTTCAACGGCGCAGCCACCGGGGTTGGGGGTATCATCAGGGATATCGTCTCCCAAGGATGCAGACCAGTCGCTGTCCTTGACTGCCTAAGATTCGGTTTCCCAGACAGCCCCCATCAAAAGCTCCTGCTTGACCAAGTGGTCTTGGGCATATCGTCCTATGGCAACTGTGTAGGTGTGCCTAACCTCGGAGGAGATCTAGAATTCGCCGAAGAGTTTGCCTCGAACCCTCTTGTCAATGCCATGTGTGTGGGGGTTGCTAAGCAGGACAAAATCATCAGGTCGGTTGCCAATGAACCGGGTGACCTTCTACTCCTCTTTGGATCATCGACAGGAAGGGACGGGATCGGTGGTGTGACCTTCGCATCGGAAGAACTCGACGATACACAGCAGGAGTCAAGGGGATCAGTTCAGATCGGGGATCCACTCACCGAGAAACTGCTGATAGACGCGGTTCTGGAGCTACGTGATTTGGATCTTCTCCATGGACTTCAGGATCTCGGAGGAGGTGGTCTTGCCTGCGCAGCTGCCGAGATGGCCGAGAAAGGAGGGACGGGAGTCAAGCTAGAGCTAATCAAGGTTCCTCTTAGGGAGGAGGGGATGCAGGGATGGGAAATCCTTGTCTCGGAATCACAGGAGAGAATGCTAGCTGTGCTCCCTGAAGATAACCTTCAGGAGGCCTTGAGAATTATTGAATCCAAGGAGTTGGCTTGGGCAGTAGTTGGTAGGGTCACAGAAGGTGGAAAATTTTATGCAGAGTACAGGGGCGAAGTGGTTGCTGACATCCCAATTGACTTCACAATAAATGGATTCCCGGAACCAGTTCGTGAGCAGGGTGAGCTTCAGATTGAAACGGATGACAGACCAGTTGTCGAGACTGACTACCTAGTTGCCATGCTCTCTGACATAAACATAGCATCCAAGCGACCCGTTTTTCAGCAGTACGATCAACACGTTCAAGGAAATACCGTCATCCCTCCGGGGGGAGATGCAGGAGTTATTGTCCTCCCCAACGGAAAGTATTTGGCCATAGCAGCAGGCACAAACTCATACCTTGTCTCACGTAATCCAATGTTAGGAAGTGCCCTTGCCACACTTCAGATTGTGAGATCTGTCGTGTGCAGGGGGGCTCTACCCATAGGTATGGTGGATAGTCTCAATGCAGGAAATCCAGAGAAGAAAGACTCGTACAGGCAGTTTGTTGATGCAATAAGGGGAGTCGCTGATGTCTCCCACAAATTGGAGATCCCAGTTGTCGGGGGAAATGTCAGTTTATACAATGAAGCAGACCTAGACGGGAAACGCCAGAGGATACTTCCTTCACCATTCGTCGGAATCATTGGGCTGGTGGAGGAGGGAGAACCGATTCCAGATATCCTCCATCCTGACGAATCAGCAGTCGTGCAGATTGGAGTTTCGCCAGACTTCATGGCTGGTAGTCAGTTCCACCGCATGTTTGGTGGTACAGGGGGTAAGATGCGTGTGCAATTCGAGCTTGAGCAGAAACTCCTCGAGGAACTTATCGGATCGAATTATCTGGCTGCAACAGATGTGGGACGTGGAGGGCTTGTCACCACTCTCGCTAAATGGGCAATAAGAAGTGGCGTAGGGTTAAGAGTGAAGACAGAGGATACTTCCATCGAATTCCTCTGGGGAGAGAACTCACCCCGCTACCTGATCCAAGTCCCAATTAATATCCTTGAGACCACATTGGAGAGACTGAAGGAGACCAATATTCCTGCAGAGGTTGTGGCTGAGGTCACCAAGGACCGAATCTTCATATTCGGGAAGGAGTACCCCCTCAACCAGCTTCGGGAGATATGGGAGAACCCTGTCAACCAAGCGCTGGAAATCTGAGTTCACCACAATATTCTTAATTTGCGAATCTTCCCGCACCACAGTGCCTGTACCCAGCGTAATTGTACTAGCAGGATCCAAGTCGGATCACGAAATTGTCAAGAAGGTAACTGATGTTCTCGACGAGTACTCAATATCCTACGGTGAGTTTGTAGCCTCCGCCCACCGCAATCCAGACCAATTAGACCGTATTCTGAAGGAAAATTCGGAGACTAAAGTATTCATTTGCATAGCAGGATTGTCTGCTGCCCTACCAGGTGTAGTGGCTTCCAAGGTTGATCAGCCAGTGATTGGAGTCCCAGTCAACTCGGCCCTCGGTGGTCTCGACGCCCTCCTCTCCATCGTACAGATGCCTAAGGGAGTCCCAGTGGCAACTGTTGGCATTAACAATGGGGCAAATGCCGCTCACTTGGCAGCGAGGATCATTGGGGTAAAAAAAAAGAACACTGAACCTGTGAGCTACGCTGAAGTTGGGGTAGACCGGGAAGAAGAGGAGCAGACTGTTTCTGAAATTCTGTCCATCATTCGCAGGAGTCACGTCACTGGTGAACTCCCCCAAGGACACTTCGCAGGTGGAATCAGACACGGTGAAGAGATTATATCCCTCGCAACAGACGGTGTAGGAACCAAGGTGCTTCTTGCACAGGAATTCGAGAACTACAAAACTGTAGGGATCGACTGTGTGGCAATGAATGTGAATGATCTTGTGGCCACGGGCTCCATACCCATGGCTTTTGTGGACTACATTGCGGTTGAGAAGCAGGATAAAGAGTTGATCAAAGATCTTGTTGAGGGGCTGGTCGAGGGATGTGTGCAGTCCGAGATCCCACTTGTCGGTGGGGAGACAGCTGTCATGACAGAGGTGATCAAGGGAATACGTATTGGTTTCGACATTGCGGGAACTGCTCTGGGTATACAGAAAGCAGATAAGATGGTCACAGGTAGTCTCATACAAGCAGGGGATATCATGGTTGGGATAGAGTCCTCTGGAGTGCACTCGAACGGTCTCACCCTTGCCCGGAAACTTAACCTTGATCCCGAGACGAGAAAGGAGCTACTTAGACCTACTAGAATATATGTCAAGGCGATCAAGAAACTTCTTGATAGTGAAATAGAAATTACAGGGATGGCACATATAACTGGAGGTGGCTTTACCAACCTCTTGAGACTGGGGAAGTGGCACTACAATCTGAAGAGATGGGAGATACCGGATCTATTCGTAAGAATGGGCAAGGGTATAGACGATCGGGAGATGTACAGGACCTTTAACATGGGGATAGGCTACGTCGTCATCGTCAGACCTACAGAGCTTGAAAAGACTCTAGATATCCTCAATCAGTTCTATCCGAGCTATGAGATTGGAAGGGTAGAAGAGGGAGACGACGTGACTATCTCGGGTATGAGCATTAGGTGAGAGCGATGAGAATTCTTGTCTTTGGATCTGGAAGGGGGAGCAACTACCGTGCAATTGTGGAACGAGCGGAGGGTATTGAGATCGAGGCAGTGGTGGTGAACAGAAGCACGGCGCCGATGATAGAGCTCGCACGGGAATTCGGGCACAAAGTAATTGTGGTTGAAGACCACGGACGGAACAGGAAAGAGCATGAGGATTATGTACTCTCCGAACTCCAATCTCTCGACTTTTCCTTGATCGCCCTCGCAGGATACATGAAGATCCTGTCGGAGGACTTCATCCAGAGGGTAGGTGTCCCGATAGTGAACATCCACCCTAGCCTTCTCCCCTCATTCCCGGGACTTCATGCACAGAGGCAGGCGATCGAAGCTGGCGTAAAGTACTCGGGTTGCACAGTGCACGTAGTCAACCCCGTGGTCGATGGAGGACGAATCCTTGATCAGGAGATGGTCGAGGTTCTGGCGAGTGACGACGAGGAATCACTGTCAGAGAGGATTCTCGAAAAAGAGCATGTACTCTATCCAAGAGTACTCTCTGCCATAGCCTCGGGTAGGATAAAATTGTGAGACCCACCTAAAATTTTATTTGAACCTGATCTATACCGAGCTCGAAGAGCACTGTGTGTGGCGTATTGGGAATCCAAGGAGAGATTCAACTGGCTGCAGCAAAAAGCTTGCTGCAACTGCTTGTCCATCGTGGACAGGATGCAAGTGGATTAGTGTGGGTGGACAGCTATAAGGTCCAGAAGAGATCAAAGGCCAAGGGGCCACCAGCGACTATTGAAATCGATGACGAACTTGCCCTTTGTGTCATCGGGAGCACACGATACCCCACCCTTGGAAACAGGAGGGGGCACGTGCCCAAGGACAAGTTTGCACAACCTTTTTCCTATCAGACCAAATACGGAACTCTCTCGCTAGCCCATAACGGTAACATTACGAACATGGCAGAGATATCGGAGAAGAAATTTCAGAGTGATGCGGAGCTGATCACAGAGCTCCTTGGCCAGAAGATCGATGAGGAGGGATCGCTGGAGCTAGGACTCACAGCAATCAGCAGAATCCTCGACGGGGCGTACTCAATCGTAGGAATTCTTGGTAATGACCTGTTCTGCTTCCGTGACTCCAGAGCCATCAGGCCCCTTGTCTTCGGGAAGAGCAGTACCCATGCGGTATTCGCTTCCGAGAGCATCTGTCTTCAGCAGGCAGGTGTGGATGTAATAGAGGATGTTAAACCTGGAGAAATGATACTGGTCACGCCAGAGTTGAAGGTGACAAGGAAACAACTGGTCGTGCCCGAGAATATCTCCCACTGCTTCTTTGAGTACGTGTATTTTGCATCCTCTGTCTCCGATCTAGAGGGCAGAAACGTCTACGCTACCCGTTTGCAATTGGGGGCAGAACTCGCATCAGAGCTCAAGGGAATCGATGTTGACTACATAGTTCCAGTCCCAGATACATCAAAGGCAGCTTGTGAAACCCTAAGTGAAAAGCTTGATATACCGCTACGAGAGGCAATAATGAAGAACAGGAGTTCTATGAGGACATTCATCATGCCCGGACTCGACGAGCGGGAACGTGCAGCCAAGTCAAAGTATCTCTTCGTTGATCGCTTCATCCGTGGAAAGAGACTTCTCATCGTTGACGACAGCATCGTCAGGGGATTCACCACCATGTTCCTCATTAAAATCCTCAAGGAGAGAGGAGCAAAGGAGGTTCATGTTGCAATTACGTGCCCACCACAGCGCTATGCCTGCTACTACGGGGTTGACTTTGGGACGGATAGGGAACTGATCGCAAGAAATGACACACCAATCGAGCAAATAAGAGAAATGATCGGCGCGGACTCTCTGGCCTATCTCTCAATACAATCGCTCAAGAACGTTCTGAAGACCGAGTCATTGTGCACCGCATGCATAGATGGGAACTATCCCACACCGAACGGGAAGTCCATCCGCCTGCGCGTCCTCAAGGGGGAGATGGATGACAGAACCACACACTACGAAGTTCCAAAGATGAAGTAATTTGTGAAAATTTTTTTGGGAATTCACGTGAATTTGAACCAACCTCTTAATATACACCACCACCATGATATCCTGTGTCTGTTGAGGAATTAGTATCTAGCACGAAAAAGGAAATAGAGACCCTGTTTGAGAGATTTGAAAACGATCTAAAGGGTGAGTTGGAAGGTTATTCCAAGAAATACGAGTCCCTGAAGGCCACAGTTACGGAAATCGAGAGGGATAGAGACAGTTGGAAAGCGAAGTTCGAGGAAGCCGATCAGAAGATCAAGCGAATTGAGGGGCAACTCGAGGAGACCGTCTCCAAGCTTGAGGAAGCGTCCAAGGATAAGGACAAGAAGATCGACATGCTTGAGCTCCTCGATATCTACCTTGGACTGGTCAACAACGTATTTGAGTCCAGCACTCACGTCAGACTGCTACTTATGCTCCATGGAGGGAAGGATCAGTACACCATGGATGAACTGGTAAAGAGCTCAGGAATCGGAGGACTGGCAGTAAGGCAAGCGATCCATGACTTGAGGAATGCCGATGTCCTCGATTACGATGAGGAGAAAGGAACGATCGTCCTGAAGCAGAGATTCATTGACTAGAAGTTATGTGAATTCTGAGAATGGATAATTGAATTAATTGATCAAAGGTTATCGATCGCGTATCCCAGATTGGGATCGTAGTCTGCATTTATGTCTCGTTTGATGACACGGTCAACATGGTGACAAGCAACATAATGATCTGTTTTGATCTTCACTGCAGGAGGTCGTTTCTTACACATTTCAGTAACATAGGCACACCTGGGATGGAACCTGCAGCCCTTGGGAGGATCTATCAATTGAGGAACACTTCCAGGGATTGTTGCCAGCCTTCCCTTCCCCTTCTTGAACGAGGGGATAGACTCCAGTAGAGCAATGGTGTAGGGATGGTGTGGATCCTTGAAGATCTCGCGCGTGGGTCCCGATTCGACCACACGTCCCCCATAGAAGACATGAATCCTGTCAGTGTTCTCAGCTACAACTCCTAGGTTGTGGGTTATCAGCATCATGGAGAGCTTGTGCTCCTCTCTCATCCTCTTGATGATGTCCAGTACTTGAGCCTGAATTGTCACGTCCAGAGCGGTCGTTGGTTCATCAGCAATGAGCAAGGATGGCTGGAGAGCGAGGGCCCTCGCGATAAGTATCCTCTGCCTCATCCCACCCGAGTACTGGTGCGGATAATCGAAGATCCTCTTATCTGCTTCAGGGATACCGACTGCGTGCATCATCTCCACAGCGAGTGCTTCTGCCTCTTCCTCTGTGAGGAACTTGTGCAGCATGATGACATCAATCATCTGTTCTCTAATGCTCATGACTGGGTTCAGGGCTGACAGCGGATCTTGGAAGAGAAGAGCAATCTCCTTCCCCCTTACCGTTCTCATCTCAGAGGGTGTGAGAGCCAGTAAATCTACGCCCTTGTAGAGAATCTGTCCATCGACAACTTCCCCGTTCTTGGGAAGGATCTGGAGAATCGACCTTGACGTTACAGTCTTCCCACAACCTGACTCTCCTACAACACCTACGGACTCATTGTACCTGATGTCGAATGACACACCATCAAGTGCCTTCACCACGCCTGCTTCAGTTCTGAAGTACGTGTAGATATCCCTGACATCCAAGATTCTATCTTCTGACTCGTGACTCATTTCTTAGCCTCCATTTCTATTTTTTCAGCCTTGGCTTTTTTCTCAGCGGTCTCCTCCTCCTTCTTCTTGAGGAACTCCTCCTTTCGCTTCTCTCTCTCGATGATCCACGGAGGGGTCTTGAGGGACTCATTGCCACCAGTCTGCCTTCTCTTCTCGGCCCTGATTTCACTTGCGATCTGGAACTCTCGGTACTTCTTGGGAATGGCCATAATTGCTGCTACGACGACTCCGACAATCATTGCTACGATGTGGAAGGATGCCATGAGGAACCCAATTCCTGTTGGATGGTAGTTACTGCTGTCGTAATTCTGCACCAAAATCGACCGATTCCGGAACTGTGTCAAGCTCTCCCATCCCTTCTGGAAATCAAGGTAGTAGTCTGGAGACTGGATGCGACCAAACTCCAAACCGAGGGTCATTGCAATGATGAACCCGATTACAAAGGTGAGCACGGGGTGAACACTGCGCTTGGTCTTATCCATGTAGATCACCAGCATGATTGAACTGATGATAATGGGTAACCAGACGATTCCAATGAAGAAAACATTGAATTTCTTGGCTCCGAAGGAGACATCATACCCGAATGGATTTTCAGGGAAGAAAGCATAGTCCTTGGTCCCAAGATCCTTGATCTTAGAGTCAACTATTGGAGACCACCCTGCCTCCATCAAGACATAGAGGGGAATTCCAAGGAATATCGCAATGAAGGGCGAGAATATCCACGATAGTATCCCCTGATTGAAGGGGGTGATGTACGCTGGGTTCTGATTCAGCCCGTAATACCAGAACAGTGAACCAAAATACTCTGGACCGCCGAAGATTCCCTCGGGGGTAAATCCTACTCTGGCGATGTTGAAGATAATCATTGCTAGGAGAGTATTGACCCAGAGTAAGTAGAACCAGACTAGTGACGGATGTGAAAAGAATCCACCTATACCCGTGATAACAGGATTCGGTGATTTGGGGGTAACAACTTCGATACTTTCAGACATATTCCTCACTCCTTGACCGTGTGCAGCTTGATGACTTCCTCGTCCTCCGGATAGTGGCATGCTGCCCAGATTTCGCCTCTGATGTGCTTTAGTACGGGACTCTCCTCATGGCATTTTGGTTGAACCTTGTAACACCGGGGTGCAAACCTGCATCCTGGTGGTAGGTCGATTGGTGAAGGGACGTCACCTGTGAGAATGACTTTCTTCTTCTCAATGTCAGGATCTGGGAACGGTATCGCGCTGATTAGGGACACTGAGTATGGATGGGCGGGCCGTTCAAAGACCTCATCAGTTGGACCAATCTCCACGATTCTCCCGAGATACATGACCGCGACACGATTTGACACGTGCTTGACCACCGATAGATCGTGTGCGATGAAAATTATTGAGACATTCATCTCCTTCTGGAGATCCTGCATTAGGTTGAGAATGGATGCCTGCACCGATACGTCAAGTGCGGACACGGGTTCGTCAGCAATTATGACATCAGGCTTCATGATGAGTGCACGAGCAAGTCCGATACGTTGTCTTTGCCCTCCTGAGAACTCGTGGGGGTAGCGCATTGCATGGTAGTCCTCAAGCCCCACCTTCTTCAGCATGCGGAGAACGGCACCATACTGATCGTCCTTCTCCAACTGGTGAATCATCAGGGGCTCCATGAGTGTATCTTTCACCATCCGCCGGGGGTTCAGGGAGTTGTAGGGATCCTGAAACACCATCTGAAGATTCCGGGTGATGTCCAGTTTGATCTTCTTGTCCGTCTCTTCGTGCACATTTCTTTCTCCTAACCAGACCTGCCCAGTGGTCGGTTTTTCTAGTCCCACGACCATCTTGGAGAGCGTGGATTTCCCACAACCAGACTCTCCAACCAGACCAAGTACCTCTCCTCGGAAAAGCTGGAGATCGATACCATCAACGGCCTTAATGTGCCCGACGGTCTTGGAAAAGAGTATACTTTGAGTTTTAATTGGGAAGTACTTTCTCAGGTTCCTGAGCTCCAGAACTACTTCCATGGACTCCGCATTACTAGGGGATCCGGGAAAAACTTCAGAATCTTGCTGAAACATTTCCGTTCCATCACCCTTAGTACCTATTTGCTCGGATGAACTCACAAATCTCAATCCAAATAGACTTTCTTAAACAAATCGATTCCAGAGGGAGTCCAAGATTATTTTCCAGATTTATACCGTCATTGAGGCGAAGACAACGAGGATTATCCCCATGAGTAGATAGATTATTCCTCGCTTCAGTGTCTTCCCAGCAGGTGTGATCTTCCTCCGAGATCGAGTCAGTGAGGCCCAAAATCCTGCTATAGATGGAGAGGACCCAAAACCAATCGACAGTACAGATAGAAGGAAGAGGAGGGCTGCAGCACCAAGTAAGAGGGATTCGTAGTAGAATTGAGCATTTGGTATAATCGAGCTCAGAAGCAATGTGAAAATGAGGTAAAGAATGAAGCTAGCAACTACAGAATAGAGAATGGAGAAAACGACATCAAGGAGGTCCCTCCTATAGGATTCTATTTCAGAAGAGGGGGGAGTATAGGAACCCGATTCTTGGAATAGTGGCTCCTTCTCAGGCATGGTAACCTACTCTTTCAACTTAGGATCTAGTGCATCCCTTACCGCATCTCCAAAGAGGTTGATGGCGAGGACAAGGAAGAATATTGTAAATCCGGGGATCAGTGCCTGCTCAGGATATGAGTTAAATTGGGCCCGACCATTGGATACCAAGGTTCCCCATGAGACAGTGGTGGGATCTCCAAACCCTAGGAAAGCGAGTCCTGCTTCCGAGAGAATGGCACCACCTATCAGGAGAGCGGAGAGGATGATGATACTGGTCAGTACATTGGGAAGAACGTGAATGAGGATGATCCTCCTGTCCCGTGCACCTATTAACCGTATGGCGTCGATATACTCTAGGTTACTCACCTGCTTGGTGTTTGCAGTGACCAGCCTTGCAAGCCCAGCCCAGCCGAAGAACCCAAGGATCAACGTGATGATCTGGATCGTTGACAAGTTGCTGAGGACGGGTACTTCTCCGTTCTTGATCGCTGCGAGGAGGATGAGGGCCATGATGAGGAAGGGAAGCGTGAGGAAGATATCGGTGATCCTCATGAGAACCTCCTCTACCCATCCCTTATAGTATCCGGCCAAAAGACCTACCGCAGTGCCGATGATAACAGAGATCAGGGTGGCGAATAGACCGACGAGCAATGAAGTCTCCGTCCCTGCCAATAGCTGGGAGTAAACATCGAAGCCCACGGGGGAGGTCCCTGCGGGAAACTTGAGATTCGGTCTTCCGTATGCCCCACCACCGAACCTCTGGATGTCACCAGGTGCGTACGATTTGGGATCATAAGGAATGAAAAGTGGGAAGAAGATGGCAATCATGATGTTGAACAGAATGTAGTACATGCTGATCAGAGCGATCTGGTTACGCTTGATCCTGTCAAACACGATCACCCATTCACTCTTTGATTTTTTAGGCTTCAGGGTGGGGGTTGCACCAGAGGTCTTGGTTTCATATGTCATAGGTTAGTCCTCCTATAGGGATATCCTCGGATCGAGGAAGGTATAGACCACGTCCACAATTAGATTGGAGATCAGGGTCATAAGTGTGATGATCATTGTGATGGCCATTACCGAAGTATAATCGAAAATTGCGAGCACCGACAGGAAATAATTCCCGAGTCCAGGGTAGCTGAACACCGTCTCTGTGATTGGAGCACCTGCCAAAATACCTCCGAAACTCAGACCAAGGAAGGTGACAAGTGGTAGCATCACATTCTTCATAGCGTGTTTCCGCACAACGACGTATTCACTGAGACCGTTTGCTCGTGCCGCGGTGATATAATCTTGGATCATGACCTCAAGCATCTCGCCCCTCGTCAGTCTTGCGAAGGTTGCCATTGTAGCGAAGGCAAGGGTCAGTACTGGCAGAACAAGATGTATCATGCTGTCAGCAGTGTACGAGGTGAAAAGGTTGAACCAGCTCGACCAGAATTGTGGATTGTCCAGATTCCCCGCAGCATATGTTCCGAAAAAGTCTTGTGGGGTTGTTGAACAGTCAAATTCGTTCGTAGTGCACGCAGAGGCGAACTTGTATGTCTCGGAGTGTGCCTTCCCCCCAGGGAACCAGTTCAGCCCTGTACCACCAAATATGATGATGGCAAGTATACCCGTGACGAAGATGGGCATGGACAGACCTATTAGGGCTATAGAGGAGACAATACCGTCCATAATCGTCTTGTGGTAGTACGCTGCGAGCACACCGATTATCACGCTGATGAAGAATGAGATGAGGAGGGAGGTAAGTTGCATCTTGAGGGTCTCCCATATTCGAATATCAATGTTTTCAGCCACGTCGACAACGGGCTTGAAGGCCACACCGAGATCACCGTGGATGAAGTTATTCAGCCAGATGAAGTATCTCTCAAGTAGGGGTATATCTTCTCCGGCCTTTGGATGACCGGGGGGATAGATCAATCCCCACCTTGCTTTCAGTGCCTTGGCCTTTTCTTCCCTCGCTGTCCGTGTCTGTCCTAGAGCAGCCTTCACGGGGTCTCCGAGTACATTCATGGCGAAGAATGTGAAGGTTGCAATAAGAAGGAACATGGGAACGATGGCAAAGAGCCTCCTGAGTGTGAACACAACAATCCTGTTCTGTATAAAGGTCACCAGTTCACCGTACTCAAGGATATAGTAGAGCATAGCGGGACCGAAGGTTAAGGAGAAGAACATATAAACAATATTCGAGTTGCTGAACAGGATGGCACCCGTGGAGGTGACCATGAATGAAATCGAGAGGAAGGTCTTCACGAACCGGCTCTTTATCTTTGTGGCCTTGATTACTGCCGTCATCAGGATAAAGATCGAGAGGAAGGCCAGAACCCATGTAATAGCGATATTGTTCTGCGCATCTGCAATCTCGGCGAATTTCTCAACCTCTGATCCGTAGACCTTCTTGGCAACGGTTGCAGGTTCAATCATCGCCTGCGTTATGAGATAGATCTGAAAGATAGAATACAGTATGAGGTAGACAATTGTTGAGTTTTCTGTAATTGTCGTACTCAAAGTATTCCTTGGTGGTTCGACTTCATTCATCATATGCTAACCCGATCTAAGTTTAAATCCTTAAAACACTTAGCAATGAACATATTTTAATTTCGAATAAATCATTGGGGAAAACTATTCATCCCTTGCTATAGAATCCTTAAGATTAATGAGGTGGGGGAGAATTTCTTCCTCTACGTCAGGATCAGGTAGTTTCTTAACCAGTAATTTCCATAGATAGATCATCACAACGAAGATAACTATGACGAAAACGAACCCTAGAATAGCACCACTCTCTGCAACAGAAGGAGGTTGAATTGTCACAGTCTCAAGCGTATACGTGTCTCCACTCCCCTCAATGAACAGGATCTCATATTCTCCCTTAAGGAGGAAAATATTCGGAGAGTAGTGGACGATCTGCTCAGATTGGGTAACACCAGTGACTGATGATCTCTCCTCATCGATTACTCCATTCGAGATTACTATTGTTCCAAGGAAGACATCATAGGAGAATCTGTTTGTAGTAGTGTCGAAGTTGTCACGGAGAGACCACGTGAGAACAGCTTGACCATTGATCAGAACACCATCCATCGTGGTAACCTCAGCAGAGAGACGTTCATCCAGAGCCATAGAGGACCACTGCGATGGTTGATCCGTCTTAGAACCAGGTTCCTCGAATTTGTCATCGTTATAGATGACTGCTGCGGCGTTCTTGGTCAATAACCCGAAAGCGATGAAGATTCCACCTATGTCGTCAGGCATGATCGTAGGGCGGGTGAAGACGATAGAGATCGTGGACGCCTTGTATGCCTTCTCAAAAGTCCTTTCAGCTAATTTCTCGGTTAGGCTGCTTGGATTCTCCGGGAAGTAGGTATATACAAGTCGAGATTCACCTGCTAGACTGACCAGATTGGTAAATGCCATATATACAGTACCATTCTGTATGATCATTCCAGGATTATATGCTTGAAGTTTGTTGATGTCTTGCCCGGTGAACTCGTGATTCTCGGTGACGTCAAAGATCTTCCACTCCGAACCAACTAGGTACTGGTAATAAATCGCCTGTCTACCATTGAGACTGAAGCCAACACCATCAGGAAACCAGAACTTGGTGGAGTCCTCCCTGAGTATCGCGGCATAGGCAATACGAGGCTCATCGTTCTCACCCAGTGTAATAGTTGGATACAAAGCGAACCATTGAGAAGGTTGAGTTATCTGCTCGACTGACCATACTCCATCCACCCGTTTTGCATAGAACAGGGTGTAGTTCTCTGCAACAAATACGGTGTGTATATTATCATCGGAGTCGATGGCAAGGTTGTATTGGTACCTGTAGACCAACATATCGGTGATATTTTCCATGGTGAAAGTCCCATTGTCAAGCTGGGCATATCTCAACTGATAAAGGGAAGAATTGGAGACAGGAGAGCCGCTGGGATACGTCATTTTGTCTGTCTCACCACCAACGAGGTAGACCATGTGGACGATCCCCTTGGAATCTACCTCCGTCGACATTCGCTGTGCACCTGGTTCAAGTACAGCCTCGGTTCTCTGTTCGAAGACAGCAGCATTTGTAAATATAAGTGTCGAGGCTATGAGCATCAAGAGAAGCGGGATACCGACGAATCTACTCTTCATAGACTGATAATTCTCGGAATCAATTTAACTGTATTGATTGCACAGAGGAATGAAAGCAAATCAGAAGCCTTCAGAAGGTCAGGGTATTGGAGTTAATCGAACTGAGGTGAACGAGTTCTAAGCAACCCCAAGCGTGCATACGGAAAGTTCCGTGGGATGCTCACTCCAATACCTGAACCAAATTGTAGATGACATCAATCGTTATAAATAACTCTACATTTCAAGAAGGAGAACACCAACAAACCTTTTATACTATAAATAAATAGTTTTTCGATTACACCAACAGTAATTACACTTCAGATAACCACATATGATTTTTCCTATAATGATGAGATTTTTACATCAAATTGTGAATATTATCATTGAAATCGAATGTACATTAAATTAAATACTTTGAACTTAGATTAAATTAGCAAAATTACTTTCTTCTGCGGACAATTGGCACTGCAACGAATGCGGTAGCAATCAGACCGAAGAGGAAACCAAGGGTTGGGAAGGGTAATCCACTTGAACTGCCAGATGCAACAGTTACCAGATCCCACTCAGGGGCTGAGACAGAGAGTAGAAGTGCGTCCATGCCCTGCAGCTTGTCGCTGAATCCCCAGAGGGACTCAGGGTAGACTAGCGGGATAACGGGGAGGTCATCGTGGATGGCCTTCTGAATCTGCTTGGCATATGCATTCCTCTGGACAACATCGGTCTCGGTAATGTACTTAGCAATCACAGCCTCGGTCGTCTTGTTCACGTAGTTGTAGAAGTTACCTCCAGTGGGTACGAAGGATGACTCCTCGTAAAGACCAGTGGGATCCCAGTCAAGTCCCCAGCCGTATCCAACGAAGAGGACATCATAACCACCATCATCCCAGAGGGGCACGGGGTACTGACTTGAGGTAGCATTCTCATCCTCATATCCGAATGTCCTGGGCACGATGACGTCCCATCCGACGTTCTCATAGGATTTGACACCTATACCGATCTTGGGGAGCTCCTGCTGCCAGTGATCGGACCACTTGTTCCTTGCTGCGTTGGTGTTGGGTGCGAGAACTGTGATCGAGAAGAAGAAGTCCTCATACTTACCGTCACCATCGGAGTCAGTGAGAGTGCTGAAGTCGTATCCAGCCTCCTCCATCAGGGTCTTTGCCCTGTCGACATCATAGGTATCAGCCTTGAGGGTTGAATCCCAGCCGATGGCTGCAGATGGCATGGTTGATGCTGCAGGAGAGCCGAGACCCTCGAGGAACTGTGATGAGTAGAGCTCTCTGTTGGCGATTGCAGACATTGCCCTCCTGACTGCGAGTGCAGCAGCGGGTGCGTCAGCAGCATTTGCCTTACCCTTGGGGGTCTCAAGACCAGTTCCATAGTAGGGGGACTGGTGGTTAAGAGAGATCTCCTGGTGGGCGGGGTCACCGACCTTCTCAGTGACGACATTATCAAGACCCTCGTATCCACTTAGACCAGCGAAATACTGGGCATCAACGATGTGGACGTCACCTGAGGCTAGAGCGGACTTGGCACCAGCAAACTCGCTGTACTGTGTGAAGACCAGCTTGTCTGCCTTGACAGGACCGTAGTAATTAGGGTTCTTCTTCAGGGTGACGACGTTGTTTGTGGAGTCGATGTTGTCCATCATGAATGGACCAGCGGAGACTGCATCACTACCATCATTCTTGTCCCAGTTACAGGCGTCAGCATTGCCAGCAATACAATCATCGTATCTGGCACCGAAAACTGCCTCCTCGATGATTGGTTGCCCGATCATTGACATGGGGAAGGCGTACTCCTGTGTGAGTGTGACGGTTACTGAACCGTCGGAGTTCTTGACTGCGGACTCATTTGTCAGGAAGAGTGATGCGGATGCGTATCCCGCAAGGTTGATTGCAGGGGTGACTGCTACCTTGAAGGAGAAGATGACGTCATCTGCGGTAACAGGATTACCGGATGAGAACTTGGCATCATCCCTGATGCTGAATGTCCATGCCTTACCATCAGATGTGGTTGGCAAAGCTGCTGCGAGGTCAGCGACATAGTCCCTGTCTGCCTCTGCAGATCTCTTTACTACACCGGCGTAGATTGCTGATGTCCATTGTGCTGTGGCGTAGGAGTCCTGAGTATATACGCTGTACTCTGTGAACTCATATGGCAGTGCATACGATACTACGACCTCTTCCTGTGCAGCGACACCAGCGGGTGTAAACCCTAGGGCGCTAACAGCGAGGACCAGCAGAACCAGTGAGAATTTTAGTGTTTTCATGTTCTGTTTTCTCCAATATTCAATATTGAATTGTGGACGCCTAACTTAAGGAGTTAAGTGTCGCACAGGTGTTATCTGAAAATGCATAATTTAATAAGTTTCCGAGTACGCGTCGTATCTCTACATTCACCTGTGACTTTACCCCTATGGCAGAACTCCATTTTACACAAATAGGGCAAAGACTGTATTGGAAGGTCAGGACTTGAACTGGTTAGATGGAACTGTCGTGGTCTGTAATAAACAGGGGAGAATCCAATTATATTCGCGATGTATCTTGAGGTGATTTAAAACATACTGACAACCAATGAGGGATCTGAGGTCGTCTATGATGAGGTCAACGGATAAAATAATATGGCACCTTAGGTACTGAATACCCCTGAAGTGATCCAGAGACCTATACCGCTAAGAGCCAGTTGGATGCCGAGAGCAATAATGAAGACCCCCATGATTTTGAGGAGAGATTTTGTCATGTCTTCCCCTACACTGGAATAGATGTTATCGCTGAAATGAAGAAGTAAAGAAGTGAAGAGCAAGGAAAGCGCAAGAGCCAAAAAGATCTCTACAAAGGACACTGAATTAGCCAGAACAATTACCGCGGTTATCGATCCCGGACCGGCGATGATAGGGAAACCTAAAGGAACAAATGGGGACTCTATCTTCAGATCATTTTTGGGTGCCCCGAGGGTGTCCCATCCGAATTTTACGAAAAGAACCCCGCCTGCAATCTGGAGAGAAAATGTTTCGAGACCCAAAAAATTGAGGAGGGTAAGTCCGCCAACAGCTACGATTAAGAGGACACAAGTGGCAAAGAGTACCGACTTATTGGCAAGGGATCTTTTTTGCGCCCTCGTCAGCTCAGCAGTCAGCGAAGTGAAACTAGCAAATACCGCCAATGGATTGAGCGTGAGGAAAATGAGCATAATAGTCGAGATCACATTTAGCTCTATGAACATTCTACCTATTTAACATTTCGAGCTAATTCAAGGACAATATGATTAATTTTTACTCATAATTCTTTAATATTGCGACCAATTTGTACAGTATGGATGAATTGGACTATGCAATAATATCTGCCCTTAGGGAAAATGGCAGAATGAGCTACACAGAAATTGCAGAGCGGTTGGGGAGAAGAAGGGGTACTATCCATGACCGTTTGTCGAAATTAATAGCCAGTGGAAATATTCGCGGTTTTACTGTCATTCCAGATTTCAGGAAGATAGGAACAGGGGTTACAGCTTTTCTATTGGTTTCTATGAGATCCGAAGGCTTTGTCAACGAGGAAAGTGTAGAGTCTCTAAGCAGGAGATTCCTGACTATGAAACAGGTTGTGGAAGTACACAACATCACAGGTGAGTTCGATTACCTCCTTAAAGTGAGAGCGGAGACAATCGAGGTGATTGGAAGTGAGATCATCTTTCGTCTCCGAAGGGACTTTGGAGTAGGCAGCACATTGACCCTAACAGTGTTCCACACAGAGAGGGAAGAGCTATCCAATGCTCCGTTTAATCTACCGCTACAAAGAGACTTAGTCAAGCGTAGATAGGTCCTCGAACTCCTCTAGAAGTTCTAATTTTATCCTCGCGAGCGCCTCAGGCGTAAGGTTTGAGGCGTCACCAAGCTCCTTAAACCTCGGAGCGATATACCCCTCTACTTTGCTAAAGGGCTCGAAGTAGGGACAGTACTCCACTGGGATGAGAAGAACGTAGATAAAGAGACCGATACTTAACCTCCGGTCAACAGCTTGATGGTCAGGGAGCCTGAAAGAATAAACAAAGAGTTGTGTCCCATTGAGGTTGCCACCAGGTAGACTGTATATGCCCTCGTTGTATGTGTGACCCTGGCCAATAGCGGTAGAAAGAGCAACTCCGAGATTCAGTAAATAGCTCTCTACATCCTCAACTCCAGAAAGCGTATCGAAATCCCTGTATTCTGCGTTGGGACCAATCTCGGTCATTTTGAAAAGGACGGAAGGTACGTTGGCGGGGTCGAAGACCCTGCGCCTCAATATATTGGTTTGGTCGACCTGACGTATGCACTCCCCGATTAACCAATCCATGGCTTCCTTGCATCCATACCCTGTTTTGGCGGATGTCTCAAAGGCCTTGACCTTCCGAGCAGTAACCTGATCCTCGAGGATCATAGCGGTACCCTCGATGAACTCTTGTCCCACGACCCGATGCTCCTTTAGATCGACTTTGTTCGCAATAAGTGCGATGTTAATCTTTGAGGCCATGTTCTTATCGATATCCGTAAACCACGAGGACAGGGAGTCGTAATTCAGATCCTTGGTGACATCGATGACCATAAGTACACCTGTTGTCCCTGTGAAGAAGACAGACCTAAGGCTTGAGAACTGTTCATCTCCAGAGAGGTCCCAAAGAGTGATAACCGCTTTGGTACCATCTGGCATGGTGTAGTTTATGTGGGAAATATCTACCCCAATCGTCTTATGATAGCGAGGCCTGAACCGTTTCTTGATAATCCGTCGGGCAAATGATGTCTTGCCAACCATGGCATCACCGAGGAGCACGATTTTGAATACGACAGAGGGTTCAACTTCAGAACTCACTGGTTTTGATACGACATTATCTTTCAAAAGCACTTTGGCAGACAGTGTTCTAGATGGCTCAAAAAAATCAGCTAATAGACGGTTTTCAAGAATCGGGAACCTCAAGATACTACTACCATCTTTCTCTACTAACATCCCTCAAAAGTAGGAAATTTCAGATCATGAAGGGAGAAAGTATTTGTAAGATGGTACAATTGCAATATTAATGCCTGCGGAGATTTATGATGTAGACAAGTTCTTCAAGCTTTTGTCAACAAATCTTCGCGAGATGGATGAAAATGTTAGAGCAGAGCTGAACCAGTTTATTACCTCACTGAACGTCGCTCTTTGTCTGGCAGACAGTGACACGGGAAAACTGATATTCCAAGAATCTAAGTACATAGACCTTTTCAAGTTTGAGATCAAGAACAGCTACCTCGACCTCTTCAGCTTTCTCAAGCTAGTTCACGAAGAGGACAAAGAGCAGTACTTCACATTTCTTGAGGCTTTGAAGGCAGGGAAGCTCTTCAAGTGCAGAATTCGATTACTACTTGGAAATCTTGGGAAGACGAGACTGACCTTCGATTTCAGGAACTTTCCGATCAAGGGGAGTACATCCCTCGTGGTACTCCAAAACATTACAGAGAGCGTGACCACGCAGATGAAGCTCCTGGAGCGAGAGGTTCATTACCTCAAGATGCTCGATCTTACACCATTCGGCGTTGCTATACACGACGGAAGTACACTTGTGTATATCAATCGTACAGCAATGGAGATGCTAGGTGCGCAGTCACCCGATCAACTTGTTGGTAAGAACATTCTCACCTTTATACCTAAGGATTATCAAGAAATTGTTAAAAAGAGGGCACAAAGCCTAATGGAAAACAACACAGACATCGAGCTAATCGAGGAGAAGTTCCTCAGATTGGATGGGACAGAGATTGATGTTGAGGTCATGGGAACTACCACATACTACCAAGGCAGAATCATGGCACAAATACTCTTCCGAGACATCACCAAGAGAAAACAATATCAGCAGGAAATAGTATTTAGCGAGAGAAGGTTCAGGAGAGTTTTCTTGAACTCACCATTCATCGAGTTAATTCTTGACGATAATTTCAGAGTGAAGGCGCTGAACAGGGTAGCTCTCAAGTTCTTTGACGACCATGAAATCGACTGGGAAGAGAGTAGCTTTATCGACATTCTTTCCGAGGAAATCCAAGATATGGTTCGGGCTCTGACAGAGGAAAACCTCGTTCTCAATATGAACCAGATCACTCTCATTACCTCGAACAGACCAATCTGTGATTTTACAATTGTCTTTGTCAAAACTGAGGAAGTTGAGTACTTCGTTCTCCTTGAGGACGTGACTGAGAAGGTCAAGCTACAATCTGAGCTGGAGATTAGGAATAAGCTAGACACATTGGGTCTGCTCGCCTCGGGATTGAGCCATGACTTCAATAATGTCTTGACCAACGCATTGGGCTATATTGAGCTCCTGAAAACAGAGTTCCCCGAACTCCCCGATCAAGTCATGAGCTTCATAAACCAGATAGAGGCTGCCAATCTCAGGGGAAAACAACTGATCTCTCGTCTGCAGGGTTTGTCTGCAGGTGAAAAAGAGGATGTGAAGGGCACAGACTTGGGTGTGGTCATGTCAGAGCTGAGGAAGCTCATAACCCCACGGCTTGGAGATATATCGCTCATTGTGAGCGAGAAGGAAGGCTTCCCGATGGTTGCAGCAAGTTTCAATGATCTGTTTCAGGTGTTCCTGAATCTACTGACCAACTCAATCGATGCTCTGCAGGACAGGGAAGGGGAGAGGTGGATAGAGGTCTCCTTTGTCGAGGACGCGCAATGTGTTCTCGTGTCGGTGAGTGACAATGGATCTGGAATAAGTGAGAAGGACAAGAAGGAGATCTTCCAACCATTCTTCTCGACCAAGACCTCGAAGAATGAAAGCCGAGGGTTAGGACTGGTCACCGTACAGAGTATTGTTAGTAGGCTTGGAGGACAGATCACAGTTCACTCTGAAATTGACAGAGGAACAACTTTCCTCCTTTCACTCCCCAAATCAGAAGACGCGAAATGCTACCTGTTCACTTCATCTACTGGAATAGAATGAAGGTTTATGCATACTCTAGTCAAAAATATTGTCACCTATAAGATGACCGCTCACATCCTTCTTGGTCTGAAGGTATCCCCTGTTGTAATCATTAGACTTGTAAGCATGCTCCACCCTCTCGACCACATTGATCCCGTACTCCTTGAGTTGGCTGATCTTCTTGGGATTGTTGGTCAACAATCGGATCGATTTGATCCCCAAGGCTTTAATCATCTGTGCCGCAAGCTTGTAATCCCGTTCATCATCGCGGAAGCCCAAAGCCCGGTTCGCCTCAACAGTATTCAGACCACGATCCTGCAAGGAGTATGCCCTTAGCTTATTGGTCAGACCTATACCCCTTCCCTCCTGCCGGAGGTAGAGGACAACGCCCTCACCCTCTTTCTCGATGGTAGTGAGAGCACCCTCAAGCTGATCGCGGCAGTCACACTTCAGACTACCAATAGCATCACCAGTGAGGCACTCTGAGTGCAGTCTAAGTAGCACATTCTCCTTACCTACAACGTCCCCCTTAACAAAGGCAGCGTGCTCTTTGTCATCGAGGTTATGGTCAAAGGCAATAGCTGTAAAAAGGCCAAACCTGCTAGGAAGCCTAGCAGCAGAGACAACCTTTACACAGTAGACACCAGCAGCGTGATCACACACATGGTTCCTTCCCCAGTCAACAAGTTCGTAGTAGGAAACGGGAACTGCTAGCTGTTCTGTTTTTGTATTCACATTAGTGGTATCAAAACACTACTATATAATATCTCGGTAAAGGTCATATTACTATCGAGAGGGATGATAGGTGATACCTAATTTCTCCAAGAAGATTGAAACCATGGTATAATTAATCAAATATGGAAAGAGAAGGAAACTCAGAGCGAGATGATCTAGAGAAAAAACAATAACCAAAGCCCCATTTTTGAGAAACTCACGAGGTGGAAAAACATAACAAATCCGATGACAAGCTGAGATTTGGAAATATTTAAATAATTATCTTACTTTTCACAATTATTCACATGCAAATTCGGAAAACTTTTGCGAAGAACACATTCAACCTTGATGTGATGAGGGAGAAACTCCCGGGAAAGGTTTTTGAGAAACTGAAGAGAACAATACAACACGGGGAGAACCTAGATACCAGTATTGCAGAGGCTGTAGCTCACGCCATAAAAGAGTGGGCACTCGATCAGGGAGTTACCCACTTCGCACACTGGTTCCACCCCCTGAGCAGGGGAACAGCCGAGAAGCACGACTCGTTCCTAAGTATCCATGATAATGGCGGTGTTTTTGAGAGGTTCAGCGCGTCCCAGCTTGTTCAGGCAGAGCCTGACGCGAGCTCCTTTCCCTCTGGGGGGATCAGAACCACCTTCGAGGCCAGGGGATACACGGCTTGGGACTCAACCTCACCAGTCTTCGTCATCAGCGGGGAAAATGGCGGCACACTATTCATACCAAGTGTTTTCATCTCATACTCGGGAGAGGCATTGGATACCAAGACACCACTACTAAGATCCATGAAGACCCTCGATCGGGAGACGAGGAAACTCTTGGATCTCATAGGCATTAAGACAGAAAGAGTGATAAGTAATCTTGGTCCAGAGCAGGAATTCTTCCTGATAGACCGCGACTACTACTTGCAAAGGCCTGACCTTATTCTCACTGGCAGGACACTCATTGGAGGAGAGTCTCCTAGGGGGCAGAAGCTCGAGGATCACTACTTCGGTACCATCCCCTCTAGGGTCATCACATTCATGAGGGATCTTGAGGAGAAGGCATACAGTCTTGGAATACCTCTGACTACAAGACATAACGAGGTTGCACCAAGGCAGTACGAGATCGCACCCATATATGAGGATACGAACCTAGGGACAGACCACAACCACCTTCTCATGGAAATAATGCCAGACATTGCTCGCAGTCACGGACTTGAAGTTCTCTTCCATGAGAAACCATTCAAAGGGATAAATGGAAGCGGTAAGCACAACAACTGGTCAATACAGACAGTTGAGGGGATTAACCTATTCGACCCCGGCGATGATTATGACTCCCAGCTTCGGTTCATGCTCTTCATATCCGTAGTACTGAACGCCATCATGAAGAACGGACACCTACTGAGGGCTGCAATAGCCGCACCAGGGAATGATTTCCGGCTGGGCGCAAACGAGGCCCCGCCTGCAATTGTCTCAGTCTTCCTAGGCTCAACCATCACCGATATACTCGACAGGATTGAATCAGGTGACTACAACGACTGGGAGAGCCTTGATAAATCCATGGAAATCGACCTCCACGAGCTACCTGACCTACTCATCGGGAATACAGACAGGAACAGAACCAGCCCGTTTGCCTTTACGGGTAATAAGTTCGAGTTCAGAGCAGTAGGATCCTCACAGTCACTGTCCATACCGAATTTGATTCTGAACACAATTGTGTCCTCATCAATCACAGAGGTCACCAAACTACTGAAGAAGAAGATAAAGACGATGGAGAAGAATGTTGCTATACTAGAAGTGATCAAGGAGCTCTACTCCAAGTCTAAAAACATAGTGTTCAACGGTGACAATTACTCGCAGGATTGGGTAGTTGAGGCAGAAAAACGGGGGCTACCAAACTTACGAACTTCATTCGATGCCCTCCAGCAACTGGTCAAGAAAGATTCGATAAAACTCTTCGAAAAAATGGAAGTGTTCTCCAAGAAAGAACTTATCGCTCGATATAACGTCGACATCCACCACCTTGGAACACTTATCTTAATAGAAGGCAATACCCTCCTTAATATGCTAGATTCAGAGATTGTCCCCGCAATCCTCGAATATTTCCAGATCATTGGAATCTCAGAGGTGAGCGGTTTGGCGTCATTCGACAAGATAAAGGGCAACCATGCCGAAATGTTCGAGGAGTTATACATTAAGCTCACGGAATTGCGGGAACTCGTCACTGATATTAAATCAGAGGAGGACGACGTTGTGATTGCAAGGAGAGGAGTGAGTGAAATCAGACCTGCAATTGAGGAACTCAGACCACTCGTTGCATACTTCGAGCGGAACCTACCATCGGATCTATGGCCCTACCCCACCTATATTGACATCCTTCACAGATATTGAATCGATAGGACAAGGCTTTTGAAATCAACCCTGATAGAGGAATAAATGCACAAAGATCTTCAGACAAATCTCCACATCTCAAGACTTGTAGCAAGGCTCAGGGACAAAAATACAGAGTCCGAAGTTTTCAGGCGGAACCTAACAAAACTGGGAGAGTACATCGCCATAGAGAGCCTTCAGGAGCTAGGATCCATCGAAAAAACAGTTGAAACACCTTTGGCTCCTGCGCAATACTTAGATATTGAAGACGAACTCGTCATCATAGGAATTCTACGTGCAGCCCTACCTATGACGGATGGTGTATTATCCGTACTTCCAGAAGCCTCGGTGGGATTTCTATCTGCATCTAGGGGAAGGATGACCGAGCAGGAAGGGAGAGACTTTGAGATCATCACTACATACTCCAAGCTTCCTGACTGCTCAGGCAGGACTGTGTTCATCGTAGACCCGATGCTCGCCAGCGCATCTACTATGCTTAAGGCTATTGATGACGTGAAGAAGATGGGACCCAAGAAGGTCATTGTGCTCAGCGCTCTCGCAGCCAGATTTGGTGTGGAGAGGTTGGAGAAAAGTCACCCCGATGTCAGCGTGTACATCGGAGCACTTGACGAGGAACTGAACGATAAGGGGTACATAGTCCCGGGTTTAGGAGATGCAGGCGACCGGGCATTCAACACCTAGGTCGATAGATACCAAATTTGGGATGGTAAGCTCTGGCAGTAAAGTAGAAGCAGTAGTCAGCAGGGATCCATTCCAAGGAATTGTCTGCAACAAATTTCCGTAGTGACCCGCCAAGGAATTGGACAGGATTGCCCCTGAAGAAGACAGGAAAACCAGCTACCTTGGCACTGAATATTGATCCTTTGACTGGGCACGGATCGGAGGTTATAGAATCCTGAGGAATAATCATCTCCCTAAGCACAAAAACACGCTCTTTCTTTGGTAAAGCATTGTCGGTGTGTTTGAGTGGGAAGTAAACAGTGTCTGTATTCTCGTAGTCCCCGTAGGGATTCGATGAGTAGTTCTTTGCCCTCCGGGAACCAGTGTCCTTTGAGAGGAAACGGATAATGCCACCGATTTCATTCATGAGCTTCTCAACAGTTGTATCGATGACTGGGAACTCGATAAGACGGGCTCCGTTGTACTTCCCGAGAATGCACTTGGATATTGCTTGTGAGAAAAGCGATAGGCTCTTCCGGTCGTACAAAACTAATGCACTGTTCCAGAGAAGCCCACTAACGCCCAGTTCCACCACTTCCTCCTCGATCAGTCTCAAATAACCTTTCTCTGTCTGACAAAGCGGGCAATACGTGATGGCAAGGGGGGTGCCGTCCTCATGCTCGAAGTTGACAATCTCGTGAACATTCAGGACGAACTTTGACACAGCGAAGACATCGTCTTCATAGAAAAGGGCAATCACTTCCTCATTGCTACTATAGCCCTCTGGTGAATCTAACCAGTTTGGGTTGTCGAGAGACGGAATGCAGTCAGGTCTGGCGCAACCGGGAACAAGATCCTCGATATCTATACTAGATTCCGATCCGTTAAAATAGGGGAAGTCCTCACGTTTCGGTCTCCTCACGAGATCTCCACCTCCTGTCGATATAAGAACCCTCACTTGCCCATAGGCTACAGGGAATTCCTAAAGGTTCATAAAATCTTCCTTGGAAAATATATCTAAAGGAGGCTTCCTTATTTATCTACACCAACAAAAGAGAATATGAAATACACAAGTTCGGAGGATCTGTCACTGGAAGTGTTAGAGGACTCCACAGGATACAGAAGATAGTCAAAGACTCAGATACCACCCCCGTTCTGGTCGTGTCGGCCACTTCTGGAACTACAGATCTACTGATAGAGATACTGAACGAAGGGAAAATCGACGAGGACCTTATCCCCACGTACATCGAGAGGATTGTCGAGAGGCACAATGAGCTCAGTCCGAACGATTTATGGAAGAACAACGAGTTCCTCGCCCAGATCGAGAGATTGAGAAGGGTTCTCTACGGAGTGAGCTATACGGAGGAATTATCCAAATCACTGAAAGACCTTATTCTGAGCTTCGGGGAACGGCTAGTCGTCTTCATCATCAGGGACATTCTCCAAGAGACCTTGCCCGACAGGTCCGTACACATCGTCTATCCCGAAGACTTCTTGCTCACTGACGGTAACCCGTCCCAGGCCAGAATTGACCTGAAGTCCTCTGAGGAGCTTATGATACCCCTGCTGGAGGGTATACCGCACCGATCCGTGCTTATCGTACCAGGATTCTACGGCAAGTCGAAGGAGGGGAAAGTCACTCTCTTCGGAAGATCAGGGACTGACTACACCGCCTCCGCAGTTGCACATATCTTAGGTACAACATCACTTACCATCTGGAAGGATGTGGCGGGATTCATGACTGCGGACCCGAAGATTGTCAAACAGGCGATGAAGTTAGAGACCCTGAGTTACAGCGAGGCAGCGGAGCTCTCCCACTTTGGTGCAAAAATATTACACTATAGAGCTGTCCTCCCCGCAAGACTCTCTGGAATACAGGTAGTCATTAGGAGCATCTACAATCCGGAGGATGTGTCGGTTATCAAGGAGTCCAGCGACCTTTCGGGATCTGTCAAGAGTATCTCCTACATTGACAACCTAGCGATCATTAAGCTGTTCAACACAAGGGGAGGAGATCAGAGAGGGGTCTTCCATCGATATGCCAAGCTGATAGAAGACGAAGGAGTGAACATCATCTCTATCGCCACCTCACAGACCTGTATTGCATTTCTTGTGCAGATGGACGAGTTGAGAAACTCAACGATCGTGGAGAGATCTGGTGAGTTCACAGACTCAGTCGTGGTCGAGAAGGGGCATGCGCTTATAGCATGCGTCGGTGATGCCCTGTCAAGGACGAAGGGGATTGCCATGAGGACATTCAGTGCACTGGCGAGGAAGGGGATAAACATTGATCTGATATCCGCAGGTGCATCGGAGAGTGCTCTGCACTTTACAGTAGCTTCAAGCTCGTTGGTTCAAGCAGTGCAGGCGATCCACAACGAGCTGATAGACGTGTAGAGCTATAGTTCAATTTTTATTCTAACTGTCCACTTGCAACGTGTGAATACAGTACTGCTCATCGGAAATGGTGGGAGGGAGCACGCTTGGGCTATCGCTCTGAAGAACAGCGGTGCTCGTCTCATCACGTGGGCCCCCACGTTGAACCCAGGGATTGAGGACATCGCTGAAATCACCATACCGTCAGACTACGAGAAGGACACAGACCTGCTGAGCGAGTGGATAGAGGATATCGATCTGGCGATCATCGGCCCCGAGGCACCTTTGGTCAAAGGGATGACAGATTGGCTACAGTCCCTTGGGATAATGGTGTTCAGCCCTACGCAGGCTAACGCAAGATTGGAGGGGTCAAAGTCGTATCTAAGAAACCTGCTAAGTGCGCACAATATCGAGGGCAACATTGAGTACACTGTGTGCACGAACGAGGATAAGCTACGGTCTGCACTAGAGAAGAACCTGTCGTTGGTGATAAAACCTGATGGACTGACCGGGGGGAAGGGGGTTCGTGTCCATGGTGACCATTTCACGACGGTCGAAGAGGCATTTGACTACGGCAGCAGTCTTATCAGGTCAGACGGGAGAGTCCTGCTGGAAGAGAAACTAAACGGTGCAGAGTTCTCATTACAAGGGTTAGCTTATGGTGACAATGTGGTCTTCCTCCCGCTTGTCAAGGACTACAAGAGGGCATACAACGGTGACACTGGACCTAACACCGGCTCCATGGGGTCTGTAAGTTACCCTGGACATGGTCTCCCCTATGTCAGTCAGGAGGATTTGGAGAATGCTAAAAGTATCGTGAGAAACGTACTCAGGGCACTCGAGAAAGAAAATGGTAAGTACACTGGAGCAATATACGGCCAGTTTATGCTGACCAAGGACGGTCCTCGTATCGTGGAGTTCAACGCCCGCCTTGGGGACCCTGAAGCGATCAACACCCTCGCACTCTTGGAGACCCCGCTACTGGACGTAATCGAGTCTCTGAGCAAGGGTACCACACCTGACGTGAAATTCTCAGAGATAGCAACTTGTGTGGTCTACCTCGTACCAGAGGGCTATCCCGAGAATCCACAGGAAGGCAGAAGGGTTGACCTTCCAGACGATATCTACGACTCGCTAAGGTTTGCGAGTGTCAGGAAGGAAGGAGACGATCTCTACACGAGTAGAAGCAGGAGCCTCGCAGTTATCGGCAGAGGAAACACCTTAAAAGAGGCGGTAGATAACGCATACAACCTTATCCCCAATGGCCTCTCGGGATTGCGCTTCAGGACAGACATAGGTAGACTTTAGTGTAGCCCAAGATGGGTTTTGTCAAATGTATCCGAGATCGAGATAGTTGTGCGTAAATCTCAGTACATACTTTATTCAGATGGTCTTTCGTAGACCAACCAGCTCTCTTCGACACGAGTGAGAAACTCTTCAACCTTTTCCCGATATCCCGGATATCTGCACATCTTGGAGTGGGGAGAGTTCTTGACAACCCATGAGACATCGTCCTCCTTGAGAAGCTTGGTATTGCGGGAGAAGTGAATATCCACGGGGAACATTTTGTCATTCTCACCATGAATGAGGAAGATCGGTGCCTTGACCATGGGTAGATTGTTACTCGGATTGACCTTTTCCCAAGGGAATCCTGATTTCAGGAGCAGTATCACTTCCCAGCCGAAGAGTGATGTGGGAATTTTCATGTATCTGAGGAAACCGAACATCATGTCCTTCACATTGTTCATGAGGGCCTCTGCTACAAGAGCCCTCACAGGAAAATTCGCAGCGAAGACAGTCGCAGCTATTGCACCAAAGGACAACCCGTGTACGATTGGTGGTGGAATACCCTCCTTCTGCACAACCTCGTGTGCATGCTCAGCAAACCAGAGTGCAGTAGTTGTACGTTTGTACTTGCTCTGTCCGTGGGACCAAGCGTCTAGGAGAATGAGAGAGTATCCTCGATCCCAGTATATCTGACCTCGCTCGACCATCCGTGCAGAGTTCCTACCCCAAGAATGGAGGAGAACAACCCACCTATCTCCGACATGGTTGGGGTTGTCGCACCTCCAATAGCGAATACCCTTAGGCAACCATCCCTTCTTTGTACCCTCGAACGGGATCTCGTAGTCCTTAGACCTCCAGATGAAAATGTTGTTTGTGAGTATCCAGAATACGAGAATACCCATCACCACATAGACCCCTAGGGCAGTGTACAACAACGTAAGAAGTACCATTAGCTAACGGGTGCAGTTCTGATAATTAGGTCTTTCTATCTCAGCAACAATACGTGCAGGGCTCACAGTATTCAGAACAGCAGGATGACATAAACTTGAAGACATGTGTGGCTTGCTCCATTACTTCCTTGACCTTCTGGAGACCAGCATCTGTAAGAGAGTAAGTTCGTACCCTCTGGTCATCTCTCTCTTCTTTCTGAGTTGTCTCCTCAATTAGCCCCTTCTCAAGCAGGTTCTTGAGAACCTTGTACCTCGCTCCAGGAGTTGGCACCCACTGATTACCCAGCTGGCTCCGAATTGTTCTGACAATCTCAGCTCCTGAAACAGATCCGTCACTGCTCTTAATAACCATCAGGAAAAGTGATTGGAGGGGAGTTATATCGGTAGGCTGGGTGATCATTAGTTATACAAGAGTGACCTTGAATAAAAATTAATCGGAAAGATTATTCCACACGACTACTATAGTCAGAACATTTTTATATATTCCATATGAATACATCATAAGAATATTCCTCTGGAATGTTTTTGAGGAAACAAAGAAATCATGGAGAGAATATTCTAAGGTGAT
Source organism: Candidatus Heimdallarchaeota archaeon (assembly GCA_015522385.1). The sequence continues at coordinate 5,274 of WAMJ01000033.1, read as the reverse complement.
AAACATGGAAAACAATGAGAAAAACACCAACGAGACAAGCTACACGAATCCCCGAACAAACTGTTGCCCAGAATGTTGCGGGGGTTGTTGCGGAACAGGATGCTGCTAATTATATTAGCTTGGTAGCTATAATCTAAAGTATTTCAACCCCTATTCTGATTATTTTGTGTATCATTATCAGCAGATGCTCTTCTCTCAGAAAGCTTTTCTGTTGCTACAATCTACATTGACTATGAACAAATTTCTATCCCTCTGGGTACTGACTAGTTCTGTAGCTTGGGCACTGGGATTTGCAGTGGGACTCTATGCCGGATTCATCTTTCCAATTGTTGGAGATATAATCGCCACACTATTATTCGCAGGGGTTGTACTTGCTCTTCAGTATGTCTTATTGAAGGACCAGAACTGGAGGAAGAGCTATACCAAACGTTCATCTATAGGACTGGTTATCGGAGTCTTAATCGCGGGAATTACCGTCCTCATAATAGACAAGACCATAGGTTTGGGGCTGGCTCACATCATCGGCTTTCCTACAGCACTCATTGTTATTGCACTGTTCCAAGGCAAATCAATACCACTACCTCTCTCTGTATGGGTGCTCACCAACCTACTCTCAGTAGTTATCGCATTTGTGGTTCTTGGGCTCCTTGACCCTGTGCTGGGGCTGAGCCTCACTGTCTTGGATGTCAGAATCAGGGATTACAGCGCGATACCCTCTTGGGGTTTTATCGGGATGATAACCGGTTTCTTCTACGGGCTTTTCACGGGATATGTTCTGACTAGGGAATTGAGCAGCTCCAATTGAGTACACAATATGTAGAGCAGCTATCTCCACGGCTCTGGAGTGAGACCTGAAGAGTAGGGAAACGCCAGTTCTAGCACCTTCGAGATATCCATGATCATCCGACCTGACCTCTCGAACTGCAGAATCTCAGTCTTGTACAAACGAACAAAGTTCCGGGCAAAGAACTTTAGAGAGCTCCGCTGCAGGGAAGTGGGGTTGTCCTTGGTGATGATAGAGTACATGAATTTTGGACCTCTATAGATTAGAACCGATGTCTTTCTAGTCAGTAGCTGGTGGAATGAGGTCTGATCTTCTGTCTCCATTGTCTCCGTGAGTATCGTCTCCACCGCGGTCATAATTCCACCGAGGAGCATGGTTGGAACGCGGATGTTGGACTCCTTGAACTTGTTCGCTGCGACGGGTACACCAGTTCTTGAGAGAACCAGAACACCCCCCAGCTGCACGATGGTCAGCATGATGCTCTCAGGGTAGATGATGTACACTAGCCCCACCGCGAAGAATCCGATGACTATGAGCAGATGACCGAAGATCTCAGTACCTTGATTCATCGGTAGTCCAAAGACCTGGGCTATTCTGTATGCTCTACTCATAACAAGAGCTGAGGACAGGAGAAGCATGAGGAGTTTGGTATTCTTTACCCGGTTTGAAGGGTTCTCGATCTGTATCTTGTAATAGGCATAGAGGAAGAGGGAGACAACATAGAATTGGAAGAGCAGTCCTAACAACCTGTTCTCAGGGGAGAAGATCGCGGTTCCATCAGGAAGGTAAAGCCCGGGAACACCATCCTCATTGAACCTCCAGAGGAGAATGGAGAATTGGACAATCGCGTATCCTATGCTTCCTGTGTGGAGGATATATCCCGGAGGTGTGTACCAGAGCATTCGGGTTAGGTGGAGGAAGAAGAGGAAATAGGTGAAGTTTCGGGCACTGAACATCAGTTGCCAGAAGAGAAGTATCCCCGTTTCTTGAGCAATGATAGACGATATAGCGAAGATGGACGAGCTAAGGAAGACCCCACAAAACAGGAGATATTCACCAATCCGAGTACGGATGTAGAGTCTGATCAATGGGATCATTGGGATAAACGCTACGAACGAACTAATGAATAGGATCCACTCGATTGGATTGAGTTCCAGAGCGATCACATAGTTATGAGAAAATGTGTGTTGAAATAGATATGGGTTCTACTGCGCTTAATTGACTGTGATTCTAGGTCGAGCGGACACAACCCCCCATCCAGCGGGAAATGATCCTTCATCTTTCATCCTTGAGCTTTAAGCCATGACATTCTGATCGAAAAAGGCCTCACAGAAAGAAGTCGGTCAGCAACCGAGGAGCCAGATGAAAAGTTGCGCCGAACGATTCCCCATCACAGCGAGTAAGTCCAGTTCCCACCCTGAATAGCGAGGTCGTAGCTCCTCTTCATCCTCTCTAATTTGGTGATCATCTCCTCCTTCTCAAGTTGTGTGATAGGCTGGAAGTATGTGACCAACTGCTCCTTCCCGTAGGTGTATGTAGGGTTCTGCGGGACCATTAGCGATAGCTGGTAGAGTTTTGACCTGAGCTTGGAGACTTCAAGAATGGCTTTGGCGATGGAACACTCGATCGAGCTGTTGTCATCGAAGGTCACCGTCACTTTACTCCTGAGGTTTGCATCCTGTATCTTTAGCTTGAGGTCGATGATCCGGTCGTGGATCTCATTGATCTCCTTCTCGTACTCTTCGAAGGTCTTAGATGGTTGTGTCCCCTCTACAAATGAGAAGAGACTTGCTTGAAGCGTCTGAAGCCTTGACAGCTTTGACGATAGTTCTTTAACCTCCTGAAGTGCTTCGCCAATTTTCATGAATATTCTTTGCTCGTAAATCCTCCTATAAATAGATTCTTCAAAAAGGTGCGAATATACTGATCTGTTAGAATACTTGCGGAGTACTTGGGTTGGGAAATAATGTCATGGCTTAATAACATGATTGTCCCATGAGTTGTAGTGAGGAACCCAAACGCTGTCGAGTTCAGGAAGAAGGGAGACAGCTTCAGACGAGAGAAAGATCTCCCAGCAGCGGAGAAGAGCTACAGAGAAGCCATTCTCCTTGATCCAAGCTACCTCGTGGCGTGGAACAATCTCGGTCTGGTACTCCACGCACAAGGAAAATTCAATGAGGCAGAAAAGGCACTCCAAGAGGCACTCCTCATCGATCCGCACAATGTTTCCGTATGGAAGAACCTCGGGAACTTACACGAGGAGCAGGAAAGGTTCAACATCGCCAAGAATGCATGGCAGAAAGCGATCGAGATCAATCCCCAAGATGACTACGCTTGGAAGAAGATGGGATTCGCCCTTCTCCACCTCAATAGGATTGATGAAGGTGAAGAGGCACTGAGAATAGCTCTAAGGATCAACCCAGACGATGGGTTCTCCTGGGTGAATCTTGCTACCATTCTCCAGAGGAAGGGGAAGCTAAATGATGCAGAGCAGGCATGGCTCGAGGCCATCCGAGTACAAGGGGAGAACGAAACAGCATGGATAGGTCTTGGTAACCTCCTCAAATCATTAGACAGGGTGGAAGATGCAATAACTGCCTACGAGAGGGCCATCGATTTGAACGCAAACGAGCCTCTTGGCTGGATCTCCCTCGCAGAGCTCTACCGCAAAACCAAGGACTTTGACAAGGCGATTGAGGCGTATAATGAATCCCTGAGAATGGATCCGCTGAACATCGAGCTCCTCACTGACCTAGCGGATATCTATATTAGGATGAAGGAGTTCCAGAAGGCCGAAGACAATCTGTCCGAGGTCATCAATATCGATCCAGAATACGCGAGAGCTTATCTGATGCTGGGGAGAATATACTATTCGAAGAATGAGCTGGAAGAAGCGGAGAAAAGTTACGAGAAAGCAGTGCAGCTGAATCCAGAAGACACCAACTCCCTAAATATTCTGGCTACCATCTATTTCAGGAGAGGGAAGCTTGAGTTAGCGGAAGAAACCTACAAGAAAGCGATATGGAACGACCCCGAATTTGCTCCTGCGTGGTACAATCTCAGCAAGGTACTAACCGCGATGAAGAGAGATGTCGAGTCGGAAAAGGCCCTGCGAGAAGCAATTAGGCTCAATCCGGAGTACACAAACCCTTAGTTAGCTTCATACATACCTACTTGTAGTGACGATTGAGCTCGTGCGCATATGATCTTCCGAGGAGATCACCATTTTCTTCAATCCATTCACGGAAACTTGTCTCCCCGACAGGTTCACTGTTGGTAAGCAGGAGGTTGTCACGAAGGGCGTCCATCTCATACCGGGTGAGAAGTACATCGCGAAGAAGCAACCCGAAAAATTTGGACATCATAAATGGTATCCAGCGGAATATCCCCGGAAAAGGAAGCAGAAGAGTCCGAGAACTGGTGGCTCGATTCAACATTTTCAGGATATTCATGAAAGTGTAGGTTTCGGGTCCAATCGTGTCCATCGTAATATTTTCCTTCCGCTTGAATTCGGATACGACCACCTTCGCAAGATCCCGTTGGGAAATTGGCTGCACCTTGAACCTACCGGTGCCAAAGATACCAAAGATAGGTGACCGGCGAAGGAGGTACGCAATGTTGTTGAGGAGGATGTCCTCGATCTCGAAGATCAATGCTGGACGGAGGATGGAGTATCTGACTCCACTATTCCTCAGGTGTTCCTCTACTTGAGCCTTTCCCCTGAAGTACGGGTAAGGGGAATCCAATGAGGGATTGGTCACCGAGAGATGGATGATCCTTCTAACACCTGCGTCCCTGCAGGCATCGAAGAGGAGCCGGGAGTTCTCCACAGCTCTTTCCCACGTCATAGACCCCCTTGGAAACCGAATCCAGTAGGTGTTGACGAAATTCTCAACACCGTCCAAGCTCTCGACCAGTGCCTCGTGATTACCAAAGTTATACGGGTACACATCCACACGATCTGAGTAAGGAACATCACGGAAATGGCCAGTTAGGGTGCGGATACGAGTACTTGTCTGGAGCATTTCCTTGGCGATGTAACTTCCAGAAAATGAGAATGCACCGGTTACAAGATTGACCATAACCTCATGCTAGATCCAGAACTATATGAATGGGTGAGAATACCCAGATAGGATTTTGCTTAGATTAGTTCTTATTTGTGAAATCTAGAGGAAGATCAGCAGAAGGGCAACGAGGAGACCGTAGATAGCGACTGCCTCGATAAGCACGATGAACACAATAGCATTTGTGAACATCTTGGGGTTCTCTGAAATGGCTCCAATACCGGCTGCTCCGGCGGTGCCCATACCAATACCGGATCCAACACCGGCGATTCCTACTGCGAGACCTGCACCAATAGCCTTTCCAGCCTCGGGGGTCATGCCTATCTGTGTTGCTGCGCTATATCCACCGTTCTCGGCCAGGAGTCCGAGCGCCTTAATGGTCAGGATGGCAAGCGTCGTAGCGATAGTACTTGCGATTAAAGTTAA
>WAMJ01000032.1 GCA_015522385.1 Candidatus Heimdallarchaeota archaeon | reverse complement strand
GTGTTCCTCTGGACCACATACAACCACGTCATTCCATTCTTGGCGATGCTCATACTCGGTGCACTTATAGGGGCAGTAAGACTGGCCCTGACCGACAAGGAGGTCATCAACGAGCTTGGAGTAGAAACGGAGGAGGTATCATCATGATAGACATAATCTGGTTCTTACTACTCTCAATCGTACTGTTCTCAGTGGGATTACTCGGTGTGATCACACAGACAAACGGTATTCGTATCCTCATATCGATTGAGTTCATGCTCAATGCAGCGAATGTGAACTTCATCGCCTTTAACTCGTATTACGGGCTTGTTGATTTCACAGGGTGGTCTATGGCACTGTTCATAATCGCGATTGCTGCAGCAGAGGCAGCGATCGGTCTGGCGATCTTCATCTCAGTGTACAGGTCATTCGGAGACATCACACTCGGTAATATCTTCTCCCTTGGAGAAGCTTCGGAGGCTGAATAAAATGGCAGCAGAAAGCTCTACAATTGTAACGGGTGGAGAATTCGTCAACCTTGCGTTGGTGATCATCCTCGCACCTATAATAAGCGCATTCATCCTGATCTTCATCAGGTACTTCGAGGTCAAGAAGCACAAGCATCTCCACTCCGTACCCATTTATACAGCAATTCTCGGAGTTGGATCACTACTTGTATCATTCGTCACTAGCATCACCATGTTGGTTATGTACTTCTTCGGGGAATACGGTATGGAGGCAGAGCATACCACAATCATCGTCGGTGAGGCTCCTATGATCCTCGGTACGAACTTCAAGTTCGGGGTCATGATTGATCCCCTGAGTGTTCTGATGACATTGCTTCTCGGTGTGATAGGATTCCTCGTCCACTTCTACGCCTTCGAGTACATGAGCCACGGCGAGCCCGAGGTCACAAGGTTCTACGCCTTTCTGAACTTCTTCACAGGTTCCATGTTTGGTTTCATCCTCTCTGGTAATCTCTTCATGAGCTTCATCTGGTGGGAGATGCTTGGAGTCAGCTCCTACTTCCTTATCGGATACTACTGGAAGAAAGATCCAGCAAGGAGAGCGGGAACAAAGGCGTTCCTCTACAACAAGGTAGGTGACGTCGCCTTCATGGTCGCCATCTTCCTCATTCTCATCCTACCCGAGAACACGGAAAGGACACTGGACTACCCCGCACTGGCAGAGCTCCACATCCCTGCTCAAAGCCTTGTACTTCCTGGAATTCTGCTCTTTGGTGCAGCAATTGGAAAGTCATCACAGTTCCCACTCTTCGGATGGCTACCCGAGGCGATGGAGGGTCCAACACCCGTGTCAGCACTCCTTCACTCATCCACAATGGTGAAGGCCGGTCTTTACCTCATGATCAGGAACTTCGGTCTCATATACGAGGTAGAGGACTTCGAGGCCATTCTTCCTGAGGTCGATCCAATGGCTGCGGCCTCATTCATTCTACTCATTGGGACATTGACTGCCTTCATGGGCGCTTCTATGGCAACTGTGGCCACAGACTTCAAGAGAATATTAGCGTTTTCTACAATTTCACAGCTGGGATACATTGCAATGGCAATTGGTGCAGCAGGAAAGACTGCTGCATTCTACCATTTGTTATCTCATGCAACCTTCAAATCACTCCTCTTCCTCAGCGCAGGTGCGGTGATACACAACTCTGGAGGACTTAAGGACATCAGGGACATGGGTGGTCTGAAGAAAGACATGCCCGTGGCTATGGGTGCCACTTTCATCGGACTCTTCGGACTTTCTGGCTTTCCATTTCTGTCCTCTGGATTCTTCTCCAAGGACGCTGTTCTCTTAGCAGTTGAGACCTCTAAAGTTCCATTTGCAGAGGTTTACTACTGGGTCGGAGTATTCACGGCATTTCTTACTGCATTCTATTCCGTTAGGCTGTTCCTCGAGGTATTCTACGGAAAGAATGAGGATGGTAGCCCCAAGAAATTTGACACCATGGAGTCCCAGCCCTACGAGCCCAGTGTATTCAAATCACCTATGCTCATCGCTCTAGTCGTGCTATCGGCACTCGTCGTAATCGAGTCTATATTCTGGGGAGTGACTACGTACTTCAAGCTCAATCTGTTCCTCTCGGAGGAGTGGCTAGCAGAGTACCTTGGAGTACATGGAGAACCATTCTCTTGGTCTAGCGCATTTGTCTCAATTGGTGCAGTAGTTATTGGTTATGCTCTTGGTGTATATCTTTACAACTATAACCCCGCTGCTCGAAAAGCATTCAGGGGCAAGGCACTCGGATGGATGGGCACCATTGCAGAGAAGAGATTTGGTATGGATATGCTGATCTCTTGGATTGCTATGGATGTCACCGTCAAGAGAGTCTCTCCTGCACTGGCTGCAGTTGACGAGAGAATCATCGACGAGTACCTCATCAACACAGTTGTCAGCCAGCAGTTGGCACTTGGTTCTGCAGAGCTCGCCGACACCTTCGATCAAGAATATATTGACGGAGCGGTCAACGGTACGTGGAAGGTAGTTAGATACATCGGTAGACAGTTCCGCAAGCTGCAGACTGGTCTAACCGGTAACTACGCACAATACATGGCTGTCGGATTTGTCCTCCTCCTCTTCGCTGTAACCATACTCAACGAGCTTGGACTGGCTAATTTCTACTGATCTAAAGTCATATTCACGATAATACATTCAGATCATTTCATCCTATTACAATCAGCGTTTAACATTCTAGTATATTTCTCTATTACATGCTTTAGAGGGATAATTCCAAAATCCAGTTTACAGAAGTATGAATTCAGATACCATTTTTACACATTCTACGAAATTTACCGGGGAAATCCGTCATCGTAAGTGAGCATTTTTACACTGGACTTCCGACAATAGACCACTTTATTCGTGGTTCAGGCATTCTAATGCAAACTGTGTATTTGCCAAATTTCTACCATGAACTTTCACGTCAAAGAGATTCAAGTCCTAACAATTAAATTATGAACCTTTGACCATGATGTGAGAAAAGCAGTATGTTTGTAACTCCAACTCAACTCTTACAATTAATTCTCTACCTGCCGTTAGGGGTCTCAATCCTGATTATGCTATTCGGTAGGTTGATGCCTGAGAAAAAGAGCAAAATCAAGTACTTTGCCACAGCTGTTGTCTTCGCAGAAACAGTTCTCACATTTACCCTGTGGTTCTGGAAATTTCTAAACGGAAGCGGTGAGATGATCACCGACGATCCAGTTACTTGGTTCTCGGTTCAGGGACAGTTCAAGGTCACATACCAGATTGGTGTAGATGGACTATCTATGCCACTTCTGCTTCTGTCCATGATCGTATTCCTCGCTTCCGTCGTGTCGAGTTACTACATTCATGACAGGGAGGATCTGTACTACGGTCTTTTCCTCATGCTCATGACGGGAGTAATCGGGACATTTATCACCCTTGACCTCTTTCTGTTCTTCATCTTCTGGGAAGTCACACTCGTACCGATGTTCTTCATCATCGCCATTTGGGGTGGTCCGAACAAGTACTATGCCTCATTCAAGTTCTTCATCTATACCCACCTCGCTTCGCTGGTGATGCTGATCGGGATCTTCTACATGTATATCAACGGAGATGGTTCCTTCAACATGATCGCGCTAAGGGACTACTTCGCCACTTCTGGTATCTCAAATGGACTGATCATGACGATCTTCTTCCTCGTGTTCGTCGGATTTGTCACAAAGTTCCCACAGGTTCCAGTACACACGTGGCTTCCTGATGCTCACGTTCAGGCTCC
>WAMJ01000031.1 GCA_015522385.1 Candidatus Heimdallarchaeota archaeon | reverse complement strand
GTAGAATGGCATAGAATCACCCCTCGTGTTTGTTACCTCGTAGTCTACGACAAGTCTACCTCCAGATACGGAGAAGGTCTTTCTTACGCTTGCGTCCGTCGACGAGTATGAGAAGGTGAGACTACTCCCCATGGATTTGGAGTAGGAGCTCTTAGCGAAGTTCGTGGTAAAGTTGTACCGTGGGAAATCAACGAATGAACCCTGCCTGATGAAGAAGTCTTTGGTTGATCTTCCCCAGAACCCCGAGATCTCACCGGGATACTGGAGGAGGTTGCTGTGTCTGGATTCCACGTAAGAAGCAGGAGCCTCATTATAGAGGAGAACCTGTTGGAGATCCCGGTTGAACCATGCAACAAGTCTACCTCCCGATGGGGAGAAGACGTAGAAATCGGTTGGTGTACTCAGCACGACTTCAGAGAAGGTGTCGCCATCAAGATCATCGGAATAAATGCTGACTTCCGATGGTTGGTTGACAGCCCATTTGATCCCTTCAAGACCGATCCCCACCTCCTTGGTTCTGGACCACCACCAGAAATTGCAACCCCAGCATCCGAATTCGAACTGATTGGCGGAGTAAACATATTTCATGACCTCGTAAATCCGAGATGCCAACAGGTTCTGTCCAACGGTGTCCCGTGCCTCAAACATCCATGATCGTGCTTTGTCAAAGTCCGTTCTGAATTCCTTGAGGAAGGAAGCTGTATCTTGCCACTCTTTCCATGAGCTATATCCATTCTGGACAGCAAGCTGCTTCATCCACATTGCCTCACCAAAAGGGATGTTAAGATGCTCGAAGGAGTAGTTCCTCTTCTTGAGATTTTCAACAATGTTCGATGGGTGTGATATTTGTAACCAAGAACTCTCCTCTTCTAGACGAGAGAGCAGTTCATCCAACCTTTGTGCAACATTATCGAGAGTGTCTGTATTCCTCTCCTCCTGCCAGAGCCCCCAAGCCTCCATGTCCTGAGCGTAGACAACAGCTTTCTCATCGCCTGTATCAGAATCGTACACATTCTTGAGGTAGTTGACCAGGTCATTCAATGTCCGATCCATAAACACAGTCGGATCCTCGTTCTTTGGTCCCTCCTGAATGATGTCCACCAGTCCAGGTTCTCCAGAAGTGTCATTCATTATCAGATCACGATCGTCGGAGAGGATGTACAGCGGGTCATTTGGATCACCAGTTGACCGGACAAGATGCTCGTCCGTCCCTGTCCCCTTGGCAATGATGTGGTCCTCAACAAAGGTGATGTTGTACCCACCACTTTTAATCAGAGGAGGCATGATATCCGGATCCCATACACGTTCTGGATTCCAGAAGACAGTAGGGGATACACCGAAGGTCTCATTGAGAATTTTCCGGTGAATCTCCATCCCCACTTGATTGTCGAAATCACCCCCTGATGTGTCTCCTGATCCCACGGGATAGTTTGAGTAGGGCACGTTTTGCATGTATGTCGATCCGACAAGCTCGTACTGCCCACTCTTCACACCACTTGATATGTAATCGATGGTATCTCTCGACAAGAACTTAAGAGTCGAGATCAATGTCCCAGATACGTGGAGTGTTAGGTTAAAATTTGGGTGTTTGTTGAAGACCTCAAGTACCCTCCTATAATTCAGATCATTTGCCACATCTCCGTAGGGCACTAGTGCCTGATTTGCATGAAGGAGAAATACAAAGTCAAGCTTACGATTACTAGCCTGAGTTTCAACTGACACCACTGGAGTACTGAGAAATAGCAGTACTAAAACTGGGACTATAATAGATCTCATTATGTATGGGGTTAAATTATAAATTAAGTGTATTTCTATCTATGAGGATTCCAAAGCCGTTTTCGAATTATTGGGACTGCTGCGAATACCATCAACATCGGGACAAGTAGGAGAGGAGAATCTTTGGTTGATGATTCGCCAGAGGTACTGACAACCGGTGCCTTCACACTGACTGTGAAGGTATCAGAATATCCCTCGTTACCGTTATCGTCAAATCCTACAACCACGATACTAAGCTCATCACCGTCATTGAATTTCCCGATTATACCCGACCATAAGTTCGAGCTGTCGTCCGTGAGACTCAGGCTGGAATTCGTGCTCGACCCTCCGTTCACCGATACCATAGCTCGGGCTCCTGCGAGGTGAGCATCCGTGATGGTGGCAGTGATCGAGAGAAATTCCCCGGGAACCGGGGAACTTGGATCCGTATTGACATCAGTTACTATGGGTGCGAATCCATCAACAACTACAATGGTATAGTTGTACATGGCGAAATTGCCCACTGTGTCTCCTAATCTAATAGAGACATCGTGGGTTCCCTCGGTGAGGAAGAACTCCACATAGTTTTTCTCCTTGGCAGAGATTCCAATGAGTTTTCCATTCTCGAATGCCCATATACCTCCTAGACCTGACTTCTCATCGACAGTGAACGATGCATTCACAACAGCACCTGTCTCGGTGTTCGTACCCACAGTAGTAGAAGACTGGTCATTGAACATTGTGGAGAGAACGATCGGGGCATCGAAGTCGTATATTCCAGTTATACCCTCACCTACAGCAGTTATCTCCGCTGGGGTTGGGGGGTTCTCCTTGTAGTTTGAGAGCATTGCGAGCTGATCGACAGCAGGAGGGGTGAGCACATCGATTACGTTGGGATCGGAGTCACTGTCAGACTGTCCACCAAGCTTGTACTCCGCAGCGTCCTTTCCAGTTGGCCGGATATTGTTCGTTGAGAATCCGTCATTCGAGACCGTCGCCACGACGAAACCCATTGTGTTGTCTACGGTAAACCCGATGGCATCGTCCGAGACAGTGATTCTCACGAATCCTTCATTGGGATCGACTACCATCCGCATGTTCACACCCGCCGAAGCTGCGGTTCTGGTGGGAAATCCATCATCGTTGAGCTCGGGGGAGTAGAACGACCATGAAACTTCCCAGCCACCTGCTTGCATAGCCCATTCGTAGGCGCTGAACTCGTCAATGTTAGTTGATGATCCCTCGATACCAACAGTCCCTCCAGAACCGGGTATTCTGTCCTGATCGATATAGATGAGGATGCCAGGATGGGATAATCCGTATGGAGAACCCCACGGATTAGTGATTGTGTCAATTCCGACTTGGAAGATTGTCTCACCCTTGGCGGAGTCGTGGTATACAGAGAATCCTGTGAGATCGAAGAGTCCCTTGTAGGGCTCGAAGGCAGCGTTGGTACCATACTGGAGACCACCCTGACTCCCTACAGGACCTGCGGCACCTGTTTCGTCGCCGACTGGATCGTCATACTCAAAGATCAAGTCGCCACTCACACCAGCTGGAGGGAGTGACAGTTTAATGGGTCCATCGTTCGGAGCGAAGTCAACTGGAGCGACTGCAGAGAGTGATATATTGGATGCTGCGACCTCGAAGCCAAACTGAAGTGAGGTCTCAGGTCCTGCAGCGAGTGCATCTACGGGTATGGATATCTCCACGAAATCTCCGAAAGCCACCTCTGCACTGGCTGTAGTTTTCACCCATGTCTCACTACCCGACGCATTGAACACAGAAACGGTCACAGAGCCGGATACAATTGTTGACAGATTGACCCCAATCTCATATGCGATGGGGAATCCAGGCGATGGAGACGTGTCAGTGCCAAACCGGGTACGGATATTGGTAGGAACGTCCCCCTGACCCGAGACATATATTCCGAAGAAGACATTTGTCCAAGTTGTACCTATATCTATGAAGGCGCTCGGATCCATTCGGATGTAGACATTGGTTTCTGGGGCCCCATACCCTATGTAGATATCGCTGATTACATTATTGGGGTCCGCACCTGACTCAGTCGCACCACCGTCAGGATCTCGGAGCCAGCCTGCATTGTCCCACTCATCAGAACTGGTAAGTACACCGTCAATTGTTACAGGAACTTCACCTGCAGGGTTACGTTCATACGACGATAGTGGTTTGAGCTGCTCGAAGAGGAACGGTTTCTCGCTCAGTAACTGCTCAGATGTCTTGCCTGCCCAATAATACGCAGACCGTAGCAATGACTTGAAAGCCCAATCGAACTTTTCATCGTTACCTGAGTCCTGATCTGCACCAGCCCACCAGAACCAGTCGGAACCTTCTGCGAGGTAGATGTTTTCCCAAGCATTAGCCCGAGCTGTAGAATTGAGAGTTGCATTGACCGAAACAACGAAGCTCCTTGCATCAATCAGCTCGTCCCAGTACCTATTCTCAAGATCTTCACCGATCCATGTTGTGAAATCACCACTGATCCATGAGCCAGTTTGCAGGGTGTGATCTACAGTGGGGGCTTCAGTAGCTGCATTCTCGGCAATAAACTTGGAGACTGTTGTGGTCTTGAGCCATCCATCGTTCTGGGCCTGTACAATAGCATCGTAAAGTCCCTCCCTGAATGGGATGGCATCATCAGGGTACCACTCCCATGCATTTTCTCCATCCATTCCTAGCGTAGCAAGCCTAATCTCACCATCGTCCTTGAAGGTAGTGTACTTCCTGTAGAGCACATTCATGAAGTCCTCGACAGCCTCGGTTTGGTTAGAGTAGGATGCGTAGTTGAACCCTACCTTGTCACTCAACTCTGTGTCGTCGTAGACGAAATACATAGAGTTAGATGCTCCATCATCGACCTTGTAAAGTCGGTTCAGGTCAGCTTCTGATGAGGTTCTTCCAGGAACTTTGTTGAGCTGCTCAGGTGCGGTGATAGACCAGTTGATGTTGTACTTCTGGTAGTGGGAGATTAGGTCGGGGGATACTGCCTGCTCGGGGGACCAGATACCATTGGGGTACTGCCCGAAGAGGTCCTTGAAGAGTTCATTGCTCCTCCTGATCTGCTCGTCAAGATCCTCTGGCCACTGAGTGTTATTCTGTGGCAGTTTGGTAGACTTACCTACCGAGGTGTCCAGCTCTGAGTTGAGATCAAGAAGCAGAGGACCAATAGGATGGGCATATGGGGTGGTTACCAACTCCAACTGTCCGTTCTGCACAAGACTTTTCAGTAAGGGGATAACCCCTTCCATAATGTCATAGCCGGCATCGATCACGAAATTGACCTCAGCCTGTGTATACGCAGAGGTTCCATCCATGGCACCGTTCTGTTTTGCGAGAAGACCATTTAGCGTGTAAGGTCCCCAAGAGTTCGTGGTGTTCGCTTCGACGAACTTCCTATTCATCCACTTCAGGAAGAAAAGCACCTTAGCGGTGTTCATCTCCTCATCAGTCCAGGAGAGATACTGATCTCGCTTCGCGCTTAGTGTCTGGTACTTTGTCGATTCTTCAATAAACCGTCCGTTGATGTCAAATAGGTTGCCGCCTGGGAACGGACCGAAAAGGTAGTTCTTCTCATCATCGGTAAGAAGAGAATTATCCTTGCGGGCCATCTCGATGAGTCGATCCTTAGCGGTGTTGTTAGCATAGTCGACAAGTTGACGGAGAAGAGTCCCCGTGATGTCCATTGTGGAGTTGATCGTAGGGCGATCCTTGATAAGTTGTGCCATGTACGGATAGTCATTTATCCCGTGCATAAACACCCATGGTTGTTCATAGTACCCCGTGGTAGGGTCGAGGTAGCTTGGCTGGTGCTGGTGCCAGACGAAGGTTATCTGGAGGGGTTCTCCTCCGACATAAGTTCTGGCCTTTGGACCGAGCACGGGGGTAGTTGATGGCTCCTTCTCAACAGAGGTGGGATTGGGAGTCACTACCCTAGGTGCTGTTCGTGGAACTGCGAAAGTCCCTACCGGCTGAACCAGCATAATAGTAACTAATAGAATAAAGGTGAGTTTCTTCATAGATTCCTCTCCTAGGAATTAAATGAGATGAGTAGTATTAGCTTAAAAGTATAGAGAAGTGAAAGTGATTAATTTACAGGATTCGAAAGACTACCTCTTTCTCCTGAGGATGACTCCAACTGCAATCATGGCAGCGAAGACAGGGAATATCTCAAGTGGCAATCCACCAGAAGTTGATGAGCTAGTTTCATCTGTGGTTGTAGCGGTAGAGATGGTGATGGAGATGGTGACAGTCGCCTCGTTCCCAGCGTTGTCTACGACAGTGAGAGTCACGGAGTAACTACCCTCGGCAGAGTAGGTGTGGAACACAGAGGTCGTACCGAGGACATTGTCGGTTGATCCGTCACCGTAGTCAAGAGTTGCAGTTTTTACACCACTTCCATCATCAGAGAAAGAGTATTTGAACTCGACAACAAGGTCGGTGAGTGCAGCTCCATCGGATGGGGAAGACATCGATACGGTTGGGGCAGTGGAGTCCACAGTAACAGTGTAGATGACCTCGGTCATACCACCAGCAGCGGTCTCGATCTTGAGCGTGACGTTGTACACTCCATCTGCGGAGTAGGTGTGTGTTGCATCACCTGAAGTGCCATTCAAGGTTTCCACGGTAGTGCCGTCTGCCCAGTCGATGCTGACGGAGCTGACTGTACTGTCTGCACCATCGGTGGTGTAGGACAGCTGAACATCTGCACCCTGATTGGCATCACCTGTCAGTTCTCCTGTTGGGACACCGTCCTTGGGTGTGAAGTTGTTTGAGCCCTGGGGATCATACTGCTTGACCAGTGTATTCAGACCTAGGTCGTAGTGGTAGAGAATGATCTGGACATTACCCTCTTGTCCCGCAACGAGGACGTTACCGGCAATATCTACAAGGTTAATGGTGATGGAGAATGTCCATGAACCGTTGGCAGCTGGAGCGGGGATTGATCCTGAGTAGTTGTACTCCATCCAGTTGGCCCCGTCCCAGATACCGAAACCTACGACATCCTTCGTGTTGGCATCAGAGGCAGCGAAGCTACCGGTGAAACTCAAATCGAAGCTCCCGACATTGTAGACATCTCCGACGATGTCAGATGTCCAGACTAGACCAGCAACAAGAGCGTTGTTAGGGGAGAAGGCAGCACCTTCCCACCTACCAGCAGAACCGTCGTTGTAGTAGCCCTTGAACTGGGTTGTCTCCACCATCACTGTGTAGTTGATGTAGAAGTATGCGACCTGTACATTTGTGAAGTTGGTGTAACCGTTGAAAGTACCATCACCCTCAGCAGTTATATTGGCATAGTTGGTTAGGTTCTCCAACTTGATCTGATAGAATGTAAAGGGAAGCTGACCGTCATCGGGTGTCCATGAAAGGGATGAGCCTGCATCATCACCCTGTAATTCGAGCGTGATTGAGCTCATCTTGGAGGCAAACGTGTCTGCACACTCAGTTGTGTTACAAGTGTTTAGGGAGAAGATTTGATACCAGATGGTAAGGTTATCACCAATGGATGCACGGTACTGTGCACCCTTAGCTCCATCACCTTCAACTCTATCTACTTCCTTGGTTGCACCCTCCACATCATAGAGAGTTGGTTGGCTGAGTTGGAGGAAAACATTGGAAAGGATGTTATTGGATCCACCCTCAGACTTTCCCCAGTCCCCGTAAGCACCAATCTTGAACTCAAAGGTAGCGTCGGGCATGGTGATGTCCACGGAGTAGTACGTCACATTGATGTTAGAATCAACCTGAGTGAAGTCGTAGTATGTCATAGTGAATGTTCTATCCGTTATGTTCCAGGATTCACCTCCAATTGCCACAAGGTCTCCTACGAGGTAGAAGTCAGCGGAGGTGTTGAAGACGTTAATGACTCGGGCGATAATTGTCACGGTCGTTCCAGGTTTGGCAAAGTACTTCTTTGCATCGCCGTTGTCACCAAAGTAGTTCCCACCAACTATGTCGTAGAGATCTGGGATCGGATCTCCAATTGCAGTGATCACCCAGTTTGAGAATGGTCCATCAGGATGGTTCTCCCAAATTGCGTTCGTACCAGCATCATCGTCAGCGTTTCTTGCCTTGAACTCACCACTCTCGTTGACAGTGATGTTAACAGTCCAGAGAGTATGTGTGGCGTTGTACGCACTCGATGTGTTGAAAGCAGATCCGGTAGTCCAGTCCAGACCGTTGCCTGAACCCATGAGCCATGGAGTATCACCATTGAGAGCTATGTATGATATGTTGACCTCGGTACCCTTAAGGTATCCGTACTCGGATGCTGTCGGAGATATACTGAGGAATACAGGGGCTCCGGATTGTGCCATTGGGTTTATGGTGACATCCGGATTTGTTGTTATCTGAGCCGATGTGGCAGGGGCACTCCCCATTGCGAGAATAAAGACGAGTGATCCCATCGTCAGAAACTTAATCATTCGATTGTTCATAATTCTTACCTCTAATTGTCATTAGATAAAAGACTAAAGGATTAGTCTATCAGTGAAATTTAAAGCATTTGCTCGTACAGGATATAAACGTATAGAATGAATAGTTCATCTGTACATAGAGCAGAAGAGCTTATTTTACGATTCAATAGTGGGCGAATAGATATAATTAATAATTGTAGTCTAACTGAAAGGATGACATTACCATGAGAAAGAAAGCATTTATCGTCGTCTTCTCTGTTCTGCTTATCGCCGCATTCAAGGCACCAGTAGTCTATGGACAGACGAATGTTACAATCACGTTTTGGTACACAGAGGGCGCAATCGAGGGGGCACTCTACGACACGCTCATTGCGAACTTCGAGGCTAATAACCCCGGTGTCACAGTCGATGCCCGGCAAATTGGGTACTTCGATACCGAACAAAGCTACTACAATGCTCTGATAGCAGGTACAGAGCCCAATGTCCTAAGAGCGGACGTAACATGGATCACAAATTGGGCTAATCAGAAGGTTTTCGAACCACTTGATGACTACAATTGGAATCCCAGCGACTACCTTGATGAAGCACTAAGGTTAGTTCAGTGGAGAGGAACGACCTACGGTATTCCACAGGTCGTCGATACCCTAGGTCTGATGTACAACAAACACACATTCGAGTTGGCCAACATTAGCGTTCCAGAAGGTGGATTCACATTCGATGAATTCGCTGAGGTAGCGTATAACCTAACCGATGTGACGTCCTCAAATCAGGATGACTGGACATACGGTTTCAACCTCGCGCATATGACCTACCACTTCCTCCCGATATTCTACGGGTTTGGTGGACAGTACTTTGACCCCAACAGCGTGAAGCAGGCAAATATCGCGCTTGATTCACAAGCGACAAGGGATGCAATCCAGTACATGGACAACCTAATTGGAAACAAGTGGCAGGATCCAACCTACCCGTATAAAGGCGTTACACCATCAAGGGATCTACAGACCTACAGCAATCTCAATGAATTCTTTATGAACGGAAAAGTGGCCATGATTCAGCAGGGTCCTTGGGAACTGAGGAACTTTCTTGAGAATGCACCAATGTTCAACAAGACTGCGTATGAGACACTTTTCGGGGAAACTGCACCGGATTGGGTCGGTCCCGATAACCTCGGTTTTATGGAAGTTCCGAAGACCGTGCTTGATGACGGAACAACTTTTCAGGGAATGCATATAGGAGGTCATGCCTACGTGATGAGTAAGAAGGTTCCTGAGGCGAACAAGCAGATTACCTTCGAGTTCATGAAGTACCTTGCGGGACCCGAGGCGAACTACCTCAGGGGTAAGCTCAACCACCTTGTATCTCCACTCAAGTCATTCTACACCACTGACTTTGATACCACAGATTCTTATGTCCCCGCAGAAGATCAGTATATCAAGGGATTCAGGTTAAACCTTGACAACTCTTTCCCAAGACCTGTGCATCCCTACTTCATTACCATGGACGGGTTCTTTGCCGAAGAACTCCAAAGCCATCTTCTGGAAGAACAGGATATCGAGACCACTATTGCGAAGACCCTGACAAAATGGAACAATTACTTCTCGCAATTCGGAGAAATTGATGATCAACCCCCAACCAGTGATATAGGCACTTCTTCAGCCACAACGAGTATTTCAGAAGCTCCCACGATTGGAGAGTCTGAAACACAGGATACGCCACTGCAAACTTTTGTGGTCATATTGACCTTAGGGATGGTAGCACTGGTCTTCCCGCGTCGGAAGAAGCAAATTTGATTTAATTCAACCATACACAATCTAAGCTTTCATTTTCTTTAACATCGGCAGGTTTTATAAGAACTAGTAGATTTTGAGCTAGTTAACCGAGAAAGGAGAGCAGAGTATGACAGGTGATGTTCAAGAATCCGTAGATCCAATGGACAAGTTTCAAATTGGCTCTGGGAGACCAATTGGTGTTGCAATTAGAGTATTCAGAAAGAGATTTGTTGATAGAATACTCCCTAACATACGGTTTGGAATTATTATTGGTCTTGTACTCTATATCGCGGGATACATCATCATACCCTTCCTCTCACAAAAAGAGACTAGTTTCGGGCTCCGCCCAAATTATTATGAATCACCATTATTTTTCATCACACTTGGATCTATTCTGTTCGGGTTCTATCTTACGTTCCTACAGAGTATCGAAGGGGATGAGTTCTTGAGGTACTCCCTTCTCCTAATATTGGGTGTTTTACAAATAGTTATTCCCTTTCAAAGAATTTGGCAGCTAAGGTATTTTTATCAGACATCAGACAATTCCTATGTATACTATGATGGACCACCTCTTATTCCAGAAGGCTGGAGACCAATAGTGAATCCACTTATCAAGTTTCCAGGTACTCCGAGTTACTACACGAGAGTAGAGGGCTACCAACCTTTCATTCTCCTAGGAGCATTACTGATTATAGTCTCGGGAGTGATAACAGTATTACTCTCCTCATATTTCATTTACAAGGAGAGAAGAGGTCAACTGGTGAATTACTCTGATGACCTGGGATCACTCTCTGATGCACAATTGACCTTTGAGGTAGATTGGAAATACCTGTCTATTGTCATGACGACACTCTTCATGATTCTTTCAGTGATCCTTCTGACGAACAGCAATGAGTTCGTCATCTTGATTGGAGTGGGGATAGCCATCTTAGCCATGTACCTCTTCAAGCAGGGAGGATATAGATTTGGAGAACCTGATGAGGATTATGCCGAACTCCTTCCGATGTTTACTTACCAAAAAGGCAAGAGAACCCACTCATTCAACCGGATTTTGCAGGTAGCGGGTTATCTCGGGATTATAGGAGTCGTGTTCGTGTTCCTCGGTCTTGAGGGAATAGTAGGCATGCGAACCTTCCTCTCACAACCAGGATACATCTACACCATCGCGGTATCAATGCACATTACTTACCTCTCATTCGACCCCTCATTCAGGTTCAGGCTCTCACAGTCAAAGCTCGCTTATGGTTTCGTGATGCCGACTGTCCTGATGTTGATCTTTGAGCTCTACATCCCAATACTGGTCGCACTCTACCTCTCCTTCCAGAACATAAGAACAAGATCCTATGCGTACTACTCCTTAACTTTGCGCAATGAGAACGTTGGTTTCGAGAACTATAGGTTCCTCATCAATACGGATTTGGTATGGATTGCTATGTTCTTCTTTATCCCGTTATTGCTGGCAAAGTACGCTTGGAGCTATGCAGACACGATTGACCTATGGGCAGCGAGAAACTTCTCTAAACTCCTCATAGTAGCAACTCTCATATCCATAAATATATGGATTATAGGAAGAATCTTTGTCCCGAGTTACGAGGCATTCATTGACGAGAAATCATCGCTTTTCATTGACCCCTCACCAGTACCAGTGTTCAGGAACACTGTGATCTGGACCTTAGCGAGTGTGGTCTCCCATCTGATTTTGGGAACCCTTCTTGCCCTTCTGATGAATACTGAATTCAGGGGCAGAGGGGTGGCCCGTGCAATCATGATCATTCCTTGGGCAGTGCCTAACTTTATCACAATTTCGATTTTCGGGGCATTCATCTTCGACAATGAGGCTGGAGCAATAAATATGATACTAAATCTGCTCCACCTACCGACTACACTGTGGATGAATTCGGACAATATCCTGATGACTGCTATTCTGGTCAATATCTGGCTGGGATATCCTTTCATTATGGTCTCTATACTCGCAGCTCTTCAGTCTATACCCAACGATGTCTACGAGGCTGCAGAGATCGACGGAGCAACGAGGTTCACGAAGTTCTTTAAGATCACATTACCGCTGATTAAACCCACGGTATTTGTTGTCAGTCTTCTCGGATTTTTGTGGACATTTAACCTTTTCAACGTGATCTATCTGTTGACATTCGACAAGGCCTCGACTTTGTCGGTCGAGGACTACTACATCCTGATAGTCTATATCTTCAATGTGTTCAGTGGAGGGAATTGGAGTATCGCAGCAACCTTTAGCTTTGTCCTGTTCCTCATGGTCGCAGGATTCAGCTTTATATACGCCCTCTTCGTCGGGAAGGGACCGTACGAACTATAAGGAGGCAATATTATGGAGAAATTGAAATTAAAATTTATTGACTATATTGTCATAGCACTAATGGTCATCCCCTGGGACATTCACAGTGGATCATCATACATTGAAGAGACAAACACGAGTATTGACCTTACTATTATACAGTTTTGGTTGTTCAGAATAACGAGTTCTGATAGCGGAAATACTCTTGAACTCTTCGGAGGAAGGGGGGATGCGCTGTACATCTTTTTCTTCTCCATCTCTAGCTTCCTATTTCTCTATGTCGTACTCCTTAGACTATGGAGAGCCATCACTTATTTTATCAGTGACAAAAAACTGATTGAGATCTATTTGTGGGCTCGGAAATTAACATTCTCCAGTGAGGAGACAGAGGTGGATATTGACCGAGAAAGACACAAGGGGTCTATTGGGGCGGCGTTCTTCTTCGCATTGGTAAACATTCTTCTCGCTAATTTTGTTTCTCTAAGGGACATCCTTCAAAGCTCGTACAACCTAGACGGAGTGACTTGGGGTAGGATTGACAACGTGACAACACCATGGATTTACTATCTTATCCCATCTTCGACGCACCTGAGTTATCTACTACCTGTGGCCACCTTCATATTTTTCATTGGAATTTTGTCTGAGTTTAGGAAGGATAAGTTCGCTTTTGTCAATTCCACAGGAAATTTCATTAGATTCGGGATAATCTGGTTGTTCATCATCATATCAATCTTCCCCCTGATTTGGGTCCTCATTGTCTCGGTAAATGAGCAGAGGACAATACAGGCAGGATTCCCGCTGTGGCCATTGGATCCGTCGAGGAGACTGGACTTCGATAGCTACAAGAGGTTCTTTTTCTTCTCAGGCTCGTGGATAGCGTGGATTTACTTCGTCCTAAGTGGCATACTAGGAATCCTTATGTACAGCCAGTTGAATCACTCGGGGAAGTGGCTTGATAAAATACAAGAATTCAATTACGAGAGAGTCTCAAAGAAATTGGCATCGAACAAGAACACCTCTATACTCTTCCTCTCTATGCTATTAGGGGAACTGGTACTGTTCCTCGTTCTCATCTCAATGATCGTAGCAGAGGACAGATTTCTTGGACTCCCCCCAGGAAAATTCTCGTGGACATTGATAGATTCAACAGGAACTGAAAGACATATTGGAAACTGGTTCATTGTGACCACCATCATTTGCACCGGAGTTTCGGTGTATGGGTTGGTCATGGCCTGTCTATCTGCATACTCACTTTCGCGATTCAACTTCCCAGCCAAGAAGACTTTCATCTCCGTAGTTCTTGGAACCCAGATGTTCCCAGGAATTATCCTCCTCCTCCCACTATTGGTCATGTGGAACGAGTTACAACTTACCAACTCGATCTTCGGACTCACCGTAGCCTACGCGACATTTGCGGTTCCGTTTTCCACGTTTATGATGAAGGGCTACTTCGACTCTATCCCTAAAGATCTAGAGGAAGCAGCCATGGTGGATGGGAGTACACAACTTGGAGCTTTCACTCGGGTTATTCTCCCTATATCCCTACCGGGTCTAGCATCGACCTTTCTGTTCTCCTTCCTAACAGGTTATACGGAATACCTTCTTGCCTTGACTCTATATCAGGCCCCAGAACCTCAGTACACGATCTCCCTCGCCCTCATCAATGTTTTCAGAACTGATCTACAATACTACTACTATCCAGATCTTGCCCTATTCTCTATAATAGTGGCCCTTCCGATACTGCTGATGTTCGTCTACCTACAAAGGTTCCTCATTGCTGGATTAGCCTCGGGGGGAATCAAGGGATAAGGTGATAATATGACAAGAATAAGACTTGAAAATCTGACTAAGAAATTCGGCAAAGAGTATGCCGTAAGAACACTGAACCTCGATATCCACGACGGAGAATTCCTCGTACTGGTTGGTCCATCTGGTTGTGGAAAATCTACAACCCTTAGAATGATCGCAGGGCTAGAAACACCAACAGCAGGATCAATAATATTCGACGATACGGCAGTAACTCACCTTCCCCCGAGACAGAGAAACATCGGAATGGTCTTTCAGAGCTATGCGCTCTATCCGCATATGACAATCAAGGAGAATCTCGCGTTCGGACTGAGATTGAAGGGAGTGGACCGAAGGACAATCATGGAGAGTGTAAAGGAGACAGCCACAGTCCTAGGATTAACGGAACACCTTGACAAGAAGCCGGCACAGCTCTCAGGTGGACAAAGACAAAGGGTAGCGCTGGGTAGAGCAATTATTCGGAATCCCAACTGCTTCCTCTTCGACGAGCCCCTCTCCAACCTCGATGCTAAGCTCAGGGTACAGATGAGGGCCGAGATCCAAAGACTCCAGAAAAGGACAGGGATAACATCGATCTATGTCACCCACGACCAAGTGGAAGCTATGTCTATGGCTAACCGAATTGCCATCATGAACAAAGGGGTGATTCAGCAAGTAGGCTCACCGACGGAGGTTTACCTTAGACCCAAGAATAAATTCGTTGCCTCCTTTATTGGGAGTCCAGAAATGAATATACTTGAGGGCATACTCACTAAGAGAGATGGGAGCATTGTTGTAGAGACCCCCATTGGGTCTAAGGAGGTTAATCCCAAACTTTTCGATGTTGAGAACAGAGTGGGATCGAAGGTCTATATCGGGATGAGACCCGAGCACCTCGAGATCACCAAGGCAGGTGAATTCACGTTGAGACCCGATGTCATTGAACCCTTGGGTTCGGACACTTTCCTCTATGCCGATACACCACAGGGTCTTATGGCAATTAGGCACAAAGGTCTTCTCACGGAGAGCTTCCTTGAAGAGCATCCGGAGATCCAACTCACAATTGACGAGGGCGACATTCACCTCTTTGACTTCGATACCGAATTAACCCTCCGAATCTAGAGATCTATACCTAAGCGCCCGATAAATTCTTTTAGTAATCCTTTCTGAGATTTCTTTCACATCTGCAGGTGCATTGAGGATCACCTTTGTCTGAAGGGTTAGCCCCTTGGTGACCATCGAGGGAGACCAACAACCTTCCAGACCATCAGCCCACCACAGTTGGCAGGAATGTTGGGACTTGAGGAACAGGGTCTCAAATTCCTCGTAATTCTCCATTTTTTCGATGATACCATCCACGTAGATTTCAATCAAGTCCATGTGATCGAGAATGAGTGAGTGTAATGGATTGTTAGGATGATCCCAGAGTGGATAAGGTATCCCCTTCTCAAAATGGTGAGTCTCAGTGCTCCAACTACCAGGGATAATCTTGTCAACCTTTGGAATTCTGCGTAAATTCAGATCTCGGAATGTGAGGGTCTGTACACGCGGATGGGTGAGGAATTCAAACAGAAACTCATAGTAGCCCGTATTGTGTTCACCGAATGTCTCCATGTCCATTGCCAGTACACAAGGAGAGTCCCCGTACTTATTATCTATCAGGGAGACAAGATCATCTACCGAGTCGACCCCCTTGAAAGAGATGGTGTTGCTCAGATCCTTGTCCCTTGGTAGGAGGATTAGTTCACCATCTGGCAAGCCATATGTGCAGACCGATGGGACAGTCGTCTCTGGAACAACGCAGTACAAGTACTGGTTCCTCCTTACCAGAGAGAATGTGCTCTCGTCCACTGCCAATTCGGGGG
>WAMJ01000030.1 GCA_015522385.1 Candidatus Heimdallarchaeota archaeon | reverse complement strand
GTCTAAACGTATATAGCGAGGAATCAAGGTGTTTAAGCATCAAGATACGCATAAGTGCTGTTGAGGTGTTCTCGGAGTCCCTGATCTTGTTTCGCTCTACCTGATCAGCGGAGTTCTCTATGCTATCGGTTGTGAGGTCTTTTCGGAGACCGAAGTACTTGAGGCTGTCGTAGAGTCCGAGGTTGAGAGATTCAACTCTCTTAACGATGTCTGCAATAAGCGTATTCTCCACAGAACTGAGTTGAATACTCTGGAGGTAGATGTTCCTGTTGGGATAACTATGTGTTGTTCCAGGATTACTCCTACGGATGAAGGACTTAGTTCTCTGAATAAATCCCTTTCGCCAGACATCCTTGACAGCTGATCTATCATTCGCAAATGTAGACCTTACCCGTGGATTACTACCTTTGAAATAATACCCAAGTTTTTCATTGCCAAAGAGTGCTAGGAGGTTATAGATATCCACTGCTGTATTCTGCATCGGAGTGGCAGTAATCAGGATAGCTCGACATCCATCCCGGGAGAGTAAACGCAGGTTCTGATAGGTCTTATTGCGGTGATTGAGCAACTTCTGGTGAGCCTCGTCGATGATGACAAGATCGGCCCCACGGACAAGTGTTCGTGGATGTTCACCCTTATCAACCTTCAACCTCTCGAGCCGATCCCTCGATTCCACAATAATGTCATCCTTTGCAAAGTCAAAGAGCACCAATTCCTCCTCCCATTGTGAGTGAAGTTTACGAGGGGCAAGAATAGCCACCTTCTTGACCATCTGTTTCAGCAGCATATACTTAGCTACTGACAGAGCTGTACGTGTTTTTCCCAACCCTACGCTGTCTGCGAGTACAAATGTATTGTAAGTATCGAGACCTCGAATGATACGTTGGATACCACTCTCTTGATGAGGAAAGAGACTTAACTGGGTCAGCAACCTGATGGAGGTCAAATCTACGATGTCAGAGGTGTACAGACAAGCGAGTGCAGAGTACGTATTCGTAGTAGCACTCATCACAGGAATATCTCTCTCAACGTGATAGTTATTGTTTCGCAGGTAATTTGTCAAGAGCAACTCAAGGTTCTCAATCGTCATATCTGGAAGCTCAACGATCTCCTTCTCACTCTTTTCCAAAATCTGCCTTAAAACATCATGATCCTTCATTGATTCACGGATGAGATTGATTGATTTTACAGCATCGAGAACGACGATCGACGGATGTCTCTCCTCCCATATTTTCTGGTGGTACTCCACATCGTCAGCGGCATACGAATCGAATATATTCTCCCATGAGAGGAAGATCATCACGTTCTCGTCGTTACTTCTCACTGCGTAGCTTGTGGAATTGTCACTCCCCTTCACGACAACTACATCCCCGTGTCCGTCCTCGAAAATTGCTACTTTTTGGTGGAATCTTCCCTCTGAATTTTTCATCAGTGCGAGCTTGATCTCCACGCCACCGATGGCAATCAGCTCCGCAAGGGAGACAAGTGATTCCATCGTACCGTTTTCTGCACGGAAAATCCGTTCCGACAACGATTTACGGAGATCATTAATCACCTTAGCAGGGATATCTTTGCTCCTCTGTATCTCGTCCACGACGGAGGAGTCCGTGAACTCACCGACGATGATCTCCGCCCGTCCACCCTTAGCAGCTATCTTCACCATCTCCTTGAGCTGAAGCTTTATCCTGCTAAGTGTAAGATAACCCGTTCTACGTCTATAGAACAAACTCTCCCGAAGTAATGGTCTGTAGATGTCTTCAAATATTTTTTCCTCGATACTGTTGAAGGATCGCTTTTTCCCTATGCTATCCTCAATTTTCTTCAAGCAATCCAATATTACTCCTCCTTGAACTCAATATCGGTGTCGTCCTCCAAGTAACTATCGTCAAGACCGAATCTCGTGATAAGGTTGTGGAAGTGATCGAGAGCTTCACGCTTGTACTCAACTGGTACTTTGGGATGGGCTGCAAGTGTCACCTTGAAATCACCTAGATTCAGACCATAGGCTATTGCTGCAAGTGCATCAAACTCAGAGAGTTGCGACTTATACCTCAACTCACCGACTGCTTCTGCCCTATTACCTCTTTCCAGAACCTTCTCGTCTGCCCATAATTTAGCAGTCTCCTCGAATTCGATCACCCTTTCCGTAATATATAGATGAACGGGATCTTCGGAACTGAAGAGAGGAACTGGCATTTGATCAATGATATATTGTAACATATGTTGTCCGTAGCAGATTTGTCTTATCCTAAACTCAAAAGGTATTGAGTTCATCATAGCTGTCACATAATAGTAGCTATCTTCGGGGAGGTCAGTAATACAAAGAACTGAATTTGATATTGGTATTCTATCTTCTCTCTTGAAGTATGCAACGCGCATTCTTCTTCGATCGTCATTCAGAGTGAGATCCTTCCAACCAATATAATCTGATTCTAAAAGAGGAAAACGATCCAGTAGATCCTCTTTCAGCCATCTGCTGGGAGATATAGTGCTGTATCCAAATCTCACCATGTGACTTCCTTCCACAATCGGATATTTAGTAGGGGCTTCAGAGAAGGTCCCCCTCTTTTTCTCATTGGTCACATGTAATCCACTATAGGTTTTCCCACCCCAACCTTGTCCAGATAACAATGGATGGTTATATAACTTGTCTAATACTATAAGTTCTCGATTATTATTGATAGCAGGTATTATTAGATAGTTAGGGGAATAGTCGACAATGTGCATCCAGCGGAGGAGTGGAACATTGTGCTTCACGGATATGGCAGTGATTGACTTCCCTTCATTGATCTCTTTCAATATAGCAGAATCATTAAAGTTGAGCTCATCTACCGTCATTAACTTCGTACGATAGATTATAGTATCTGTTATCTTTTCTTTTCTTGCTACAGCGACAAGAATGGATATACC
>WAMJ01000029.1 GCA_015522385.1 Candidatus Heimdallarchaeota archaeon | reverse complement strand
TCTATTGAGAGATGAGCTGATTGTAGAAGGAACTCCGCTACGGTATATATCCCGTTTCTCCAGAGAGTCCAGATCTCTTCACTGGTGAAATCTGTGACGGATGCTACACTTAAGAAGCTCCTTGCAATAATTGTTTTCACATTACGTGCCAGCGTTGAATCCGATTTTGCAATGGCTTTGTAATTTGTGGTAGAAATGGCCCAAAGTTCATGGAATCCATAGACTTCTGTTCCGAAGGCAGTCGATATAATGCTCATCTTCTCTTGGTCAAAGAGTGCATCACTAACCACCCTGAGCTCAGAGTTCAGATTAATCATGATCTCCTTGAATACCTCTGGGTTCTGGCTATGGATGTGGGGTAGGTGACAGATGAGAGAGCTCAGTCTGGAAATCCCCTCGATCATTCCAATCTGTCTTCCATTAGCGACAAGTCTAGATAATGGGATGTTCAATTCCTTGAACGCTATTTCGAGCACGTTCTTCTTAACACCAATATACTCATCCATCAGACGTGGGTAGGAGATTATATCCTGCAAAGTAAGCTCGATATCTCCAAACCGCCTGTAGGTGGATCCTGAAATGTACCTCAGGATTGAGAGTGGGAGTCTAACTTCTTCAACAATTGGGACTCTACCTGACTTCTTGATCTCATCACGGATGGGATCTAAGAGGTCTCCGATTAATGGATAGCTTACTGCATCGACTATCCGGGAACACCTGTGCTTGATTACGAGTTCTTCTAGAGGGTCGCCAGGAATGTTCAGATATAGGCTTGATTCAGACATCTTTGCTACTAGTGCAGAATCTTCCTTGTCCAGTTTTACCTCTGGATATGCGTTATGGTAAGATACCAAATCCTGAATGCAAAGGATATGATTATCACCATAGAAAGCTTTCTTCTTCTTAAGAGGAAGGGCATAGTAGTACCTTGCTCTGAACCCTAAAATAGCAATATCGAGAATAGACATAGGGTCCATTCCCATGATCCTCAAGGTGACGAGGGACTCCAGCACGGTTTGTGCACCTTTATTCCTGGTAAGTTCAAGTTCTCCGGGGTAGCCTATTAGAAAGATGTTTGAACCTAGCAGGTAGTTCCTGATGGTCTCTGCCTCTGGGACTCGGTGGCTATTAAGAGAAATTGACTGCTCAATGAAGTTGATTCCCATGCCTATTAGCGTAGTTATTGCTTCATCAGTTGTCAATATTCTCAAAAGATCTATTCCAAACGTCTCCAGTTTTTGCTTATAACTACCATACCGATACTCTGAAATTACCTCCCTGAAGAATTTTTGTGACTCTCCAGTTATATTTGAAAGGAATTTGACATCCTTCAAAATCAAGGATTCGAGTGTCGTGATATTGTGATCAAGGAGGGTTCTAATCCCCTTGGGCGTTAGGTCTAGGACCGTGATTGGTGTCCTTGACTCATTGATAATAGTGATGAGTGATCCTGAGGTTGACAGAGCCTCCTTCATTATGCTGAGTGGGTTGTCTGCAGATTCCCCGTAGATAAGACATGCATCTGCTAAAGTATAGTTCTCCACATCTTCTGTCAGCTCGTGGAGGAGCTGTCCAATTCTCACTGCTTTTAGGGGCAAGAGGAGAATGTCATAGACCTTATCTCTGAATTCAGGATGAAGTCTTTCATCATTATTTATCCACGCATCAAGAAGCGTACCTTCGATCTCCATGGTGGACGCGCTAGTTGCTGGGAGGCTGCCCATTGCTATTAGAGGTCGAAGATCCATCAGGATATTGGATAGATAAGACATTATATGGTCGAGTGAGGGATCATATGAGACATCCACTGAGATGAAGAGGATGTCTTCAACAGTGTTGATATTCTCTTTCCGAAGTGCTTTCAAATCACCCTTTGTTATAAAGTTGAAGCGTTCTAGGTCTATGCTCAGAACCCTCTGCATATCATGAATCTTCTTGAAAATCACGGGGTCGCTGTAGAAACTTGACTCAGAGACGTGGTACATCAACTCTTGTGCTGTCTTGATCTCTCGGCTCTCAAAAACACCTGACTTAGATATAGAGCGTATTTCTGCTCTTGAAAATATCCTGAGATCCCGAAGGCTGATGCCCTCTTCTGCCTCTCTCTCTGATATTGAGTTCCTAGAGATACTCTCCTTGATCAGTTTTACCTCAGATTCCTTCATCTCCATCAACTTGGCTATGGTCTTGTTGGGTGCGAGGATGAAGTCGGCAACCTTCTCGATTTTCTCCTTAATTAGGTTCTTTGCATGATAATAGTTGACATCTGGAATAAAGCAGACAGACTTATCAAATGTATCTACAAGAGTTGTGAAGTCCAAGGCATGTTTGAGATTCTCAAACCTTTCCGCTGGGAGTCCAGTCTTCTGAGAAAGGATGGGATCTCCAGTAAGAAGGAAATCAAGGATGGTCATGATCTTATTTTCTAAGAGCAGTTCGACAATCTCCTTGGATAGCTCTTCCTCAACGTACTGAATGGGTAATCGAAGAATATTCTTGATGGTCTTGATAGCCTCCCAAGGGAGTATATTCTCATTCCAAGTGTCCTCAAACGTTGAGAAATAGATGTCCTCAACCGTGCTGAGATTCATCTCTGCAAGTATCTTGAGATCAGACTCCCTGAATAGATTCACATCCTCAAGCTCTATTCCGACTTCTTGGAGAATCGTGGATGTCTGCAGTTTTTTCGTCTTTTCTACATCCCATCCAAGGATGCTGGCGAGTTTCTCTGTGGGTAGCGTGAGGAAGTCAATTACCCTGGTTTGTTTTGCTTTTGAGAGCTTTTTAAGCTCATCACTTGTAAGTGTGACGTACCTAAAACGCGGTCTATTGTCCTCTTCTCCTTCGGGTAGTGGGGGTAGTTCTTCCTCCGGGATCTCTTCCTTCCATGAGATGAGGACTGACGGTGATCTGAATAGGGCCTTGACATGTTTGATCACCTCCCATGATAACCCATATACTTCAAATGTCCTACTGTCTGATTGGTAGTACAGACTTTCTATGGTACTATATCCCGAGTTGAGGATGGCATTGATATCCCTCTCCGTGAAGTGCATCACACCCTCGAACTCAAATTTGAAGATGGAGATGGGTTTACCCTTGCTATCGTACTTAGCAATTGGAGTACCTGTAAGTCTTAACGTCGACGTGTTATAGAGCTTCTCAACCTCCTTTGTGCTCTTGTTAAGCAATTTTGCTATGTCTGAAAACCCAGCGGACAGGAGTTGGTAGATCGACCTTATTCCTCCAGTAATCATATTCTCGACGTCATCATTGCTGAACTTGCTTAGGTGGGATGGTGAGAGCTTAAGCTTCTCCTGTATCTTGAATAGTTTGATAGCTTGGTAAACCGATGAGTCCGAAGTAACGGATTCTGGTTCCTCGCTTTGAATTCCCATGATTAACAATTCAAGGGCATTCCGAGCTTTCTTCGTCTTAATCTGGGAGATCAGGTGGGTGGGTGAAGCCTCGAGGAAATCGAGAACTGTGGCAACGCCATTTTTCTCCAATGTGTCAAGTGCCTTGTTGAGGTTCTTCTTCTCCTTATCTAATGTGAATATCTCCTCTAAACGATTTATGGATCCTAGGAGTATGTCTCGAACCTCATGGAATTCTTTAGTTTGGTCAATTTTCGGAAGGTTAATCCTCCAACTTTTGGTAGCTAGGTCATCTACGGTCTCGAAGCCAATTTTCTCAAGGGCTACCTTTTCGGTATCAAGCAGTAAGTGGTGTATGGTTGATACCTTACTCAATTTCTTGGCCTTCTTGACCACGTCCTTCTCTGAGAACCCTTCCTGAAGTAGGTGTACCCACTCAGCAGAGAATCCAGTTATCGTAGCCAGCTCCTGTTGCGGCCAAACTATAAATCTACCAACCGTGTTTATCCCCACGTCCACGAGTAGATCCTCTACACGAACCAGTTCTTTTGAGATGACGGAGATGGGGAGTAGTAATATCGAGTTGATTCTCTCAAGTGTCTTCCTAATATCCTGAGGAAGATCTTGTTTCATGTAGTAATCCGCAGAGAATACAAGTTCTTCGGTACAGTAGATTCCAGCCTTGTTCAGACCCTCTTTCTCCTTCTTTGTTCCCAAAAGTGGCGTACCGATGCTCTGTTTGACTTGAATAACTCGTTTAGCCGCTCCCTTAGAAAACGTGTCCACAGGTGTTCTTAGCAGCTTGTTAATATCGTCGATCTCTTTACTGTATATCTCTGACTCCAACTCTTCGGGAATCCACTTCAGGTACTCAAGTGAAAATACCGAATTTTCTTGGATTAGGCTGTTGATAAGCTCCTCCTTTGTCCCATCCAAGATCACATTAATCAGTTGGTCGGCGTTCGGGTCCTGCAGAATGCTTAGGGATGGCAGGGCGGCAAGCTGCTCAAGAGATACGATGTCCAACCTCTCTAGAGCTGCGATTAGATCATCATAGTCCGGATCGATAAGGAGGTCTCTAATAAGTGTAGAGTCCTTTCGCAATGACTCTTCCAGTTTAGCCATCAGGGCCCTGAGAATCTCATTTATCTCCATTAACTCTGAGTCCTCGCGGGCCAACAGCTCTTGAACTGTCGAAATCTTTCGTCTTTTGAAAGCATTACGTGTATATCCATCGAGCCAAGATGCTTTCGTGTCAATTCGCTCAGAGGCGAAATCGGGATTTGCTTCGATGTATCTTGAAATGGCTTCCTTAAATTTCCTAATTAGAAGTTCTGCAAGTGTCGTGAAATCGATGGGATTAGTTGGATGACTCATCTCGATAAGTAGTTCGTACTTGTTGCTAATCTTCCTCTTCTTGACTTCTTTATCCTCTAGAAGTTCTTCTAATGTAGGGATCATATGCTCTAGACTGGGCTTTCCGTGGTACACTGTTGTCTGTGGTTCTACCTCTACAGGTTCTTCCTTCGGATTTTCATCATTGATCTCAAGTGTACCTTTGAGCCGCTCTGCGACAGTGGGGTCGTCAAGCTCAAGAGCTGCAAAGACCTCCTTCATGTCAATGTCTATAGTACTGTCAATTTTGTCCTTAACTATCCCATTTGTCGTAACGGGTTCAGGAGTAAGTGAAAAGTCTGCATCCAATAATTGACTGAGCTGACTCATTTCTTCCTCCGACATCTGCTCCTGACTAGTTATCAGGATCAGTTCCATCTTGATCTTCTCGACTAATTTTGGAATATACCCCCCAACGATTTTTAAGAGATTATTGGGTGTGACGAGATAGTCCCAAGTGTTTCTAATCCATCTCCTCGGGAACGCCTTGGACAACCGGGGAAAGTCCAGTGTAGACTCTCTTGTGTGGAATCTCTTTTCCACCTCTTGGTTGATGAAGAATTCTGGATTGAAATCCTTCACAATTCCAGCATTACTCCCCTCAAGAAGGGTTCTCCTCTTAATTTTGTCGACCTTGGCTTGTGACAACTTCAGTATTTTTGCAAGCTTGTTGTTGGGTTCCTTAAGGAAGTGTTCAACAATGTAAATCCCGTTCTCCTGAAGCTTGCTAACATGACTCGGATAGCTCCAGACTGGTTCAAGGTATATAGGTCTGAACCGGGGGTACTGAGCCCTTCCAATCCTTGGGTCTCCTGATGACAAAGCGGCGATAACTCTCTCTGCTTGAACTCCGGTGTACTTGTCCCACAGTTCTCCTTTCTCCAAGATCGACAGGATATTCCGAACTGTCTGCGGTGCGTACCTCTCGAATCTAGTCCTTCTTTGCCTCTCTCTCTGCCTTCTTCGGGATCGACTGAGATAGGATCGTAGCTTACGACCCAGTTGCATGATTGCCAGCTTAATTTCTTCCTCTATCTCGTCTACCTTATCGATGTATTCCTTCGAAGTCTCAGGGAAGGGAATCTTTGTTGATACCAACGAGACCGCGATTGCCAGTGGCTCTGACTGTCGGGTTAGACCGTACTCATTCCACTTGATCTGGTTCACCACTTGGGTTATCACATCGCTCCCTGCGCCAAAAACCAGTGGTATTCGATTAGCGAATCTATAGACGATTTTATTGTCGATCGACGATACTGCTTTGGATGCTGCAGCCGCAGAAACTCCACCACCGTATCCCAACGCAAGTTCAATTATGAATGGGTGACCTTCGTAAGCCTTCGGAGGCCTTGTCAGGGCCTCAACGAAGAGAGGGTCCAGTTCCTTTTCGATCCCCTTCCGAAGACGGTCTGCCCCAAGTGGTGAGAGTGCATCACCCTTTGGTTCATCGAATTTAAAGACTCTATCCCTCTTTCTCTTCACCTCCTTTGACTCTCGTAACGCCCTGTTGAATCCGTCGTGTACGATCCTTCGAACCTCTTTGTCTGTAAGCTCGCTTGGTTTCTTATATGGATCTACTCCCACTTCCTCGAAGAATGCCTTGGCCGACATCTCCGTTACGCCCATGAAGTTATGGACGAGAAATTCCATAACATTATGCTCAGGATCGGCAAGCTGCATCTCCCTCCTAAATGTTGTCACATCAGTACCCCATGGGTGAACGGGCACCACTTCTGGGGGGTCTGGAAGGTCGTCCACAACCCTCTTGAATTCCATGATGTCGTCCTCACCCTGTTTGTCCTTTGGGAGTTCAATGAGGAAGTCTGCGTAGGGTGTGATGATCGCTAATTGTCTGAAGTACTCTTTCACATAGTTCCTGGCCTTAGCCCAGTCTCCGGTGAATGAGACCATGATCTCCGTACCATAGTCGTCGAAGAATTCAGGGTGTCCCTCCTCGAACTGGAGGTCCTCGACAATAATTGGTTGGTTCTTCTCAAGGTTGATCAACAACTTTACTCTATATGTTATATCCTGACCATAAGGTCTGGTTGTAATCTGAATAGGCAGATCAAGTGTTGACATGGAGTAGAGTAGCACCATCTTACTCCCAAGACCGAATCGTCCTCTAGTCTGCTGCGCACCGTATTTCGTACCCGCTAGTACGGTTCCGAAGAGCTGAGGGATTAACTCGCGTTCCACACCGACACCATTATCTCTGCATGATAGTTGAAGAAAATCTAATCTTTTGTCCTTCAGTCGTGACCTGTCGATATCCATAAGTGAACTTACTTCTTCTAGAGTAAGTCTCCGCAATTTCATTCGGATATTGGGGGTCACATTTCTCTTCTCAGAGGCGTCGAGCGCGTTCTCTACTAATTCTCTAATTGATGTAAATACGGCCCTGAGTGGATTACCGAATCCTGCGATACTCTTGTTCTCATTAAAGAACACTGCTGCTGATGCAGTTCGGGCCTTACTGTCTGACTTTTTGGTGCGTTTCTTTGTCAATATTAACTCCCTCAGTTATGACGTCTATCTTGCTTTCAAGGTTATTGAGGATTGCTTCAGCAATATACATCTTGCTGATTCCTGACAATCTCATTCTAATGCGTCAAGACAAATACATTTTTTCATATAATTCCGTGATATATAATCGTTCTTATTTCATGAATCTAATTGCACACTTCGCGTATATATCCTTAGTATAACTGAATTGTATTTTATATAATGATGTAGTTAAGGAATATATCCTCAAAAAACAGGTTTTGAGGGGTTGAAGTTTAATTTCCGCAGACTTCCCTAGATTACTTTCTTATTAGTGAATTAAGTCATGAGGTGGGTTGTACAAATTCCCAGTTTGACAATAAAAAGTTCTATCTGTATAGAATTTGAGTTATTATCATTTTTTTCGAAAAATATCATCGATTTCACTAGGAAATGTTTAAAATTATGGTTATTTGTGAGTTTCCGTTTATGTTTTATGTACTTTACACAACCATTATATTTTAGATAGTTATTGTTAGTTGACAACTTCAAGGAGTAAATAGACAATGACTGATGATAAGCCTTCGGGAAAGGCTATTGCTAAATATTCTGATATTGATGTTCTGGAATACCATTCTGATAATTATCCGGGAAATGGTAAGATCGAGACCATCGCTAAGACTTCAGTAACCAACGCGCGAGATCTGACCCTTGCGTACTCACCAGGTGTGGCAGTAGCCTGCCTAGCCATTGAAAAGAATCCTTCGAGTCTGTACCAATATACTAATGTCGGAAATACGGTGGCGGTTATTTCCAATGGCACAAGAATACTTGGTCTGGGCGATATAGGAATGGCTGGATATCCAGTGATGGAGGGGAAGTCCATCCTCTTCAAAGCCCTCGCCAACGTGGACTCTATGCCATTCATACTTGATACCAAGGACCCGGATGAATTCATCAGGACAGTTGAGATTATGGCGCAGAATTTTGGCGGTATAAATCTTGAAGACATTAGGAAACCAGACTGTTTCTATATTGAGAGGAAACTTGACGAGAAATTGCCGATTCCGGTGTTCCACGATGATCAATGGGGCACAGCCATCGTCACATTGTCAGCAACGATCAACGCTGCAAAACTATTGGACAAGAAGTTCGAGGATATGAAGGTGGTTGTTCACGGAGCAGGAGCATCTGGAATAGCCATAGCCACTATGCTACTTGGTAGGGGAGTCAAGGGTGAGAACATGCAGGTTATTGATCGAATTGGATCAATTTTTGATGGAAGGCATGATGACATGAACCTGTATAAGCAAGAATTGGCAGAGCAGATTAATCCCAAGAAGCAGTTCCTACAGTTGGACGACGCTGCTGAAGGTGCTGATCTCCTAATTGGTGTAAGTTCAAAGGGAATGTTCAAACCTCGTCATATACAGAAGATGGCAGACAATCCAATCATATTCGCCCTTGCAAATCCTGTACCCGAGATTCTCCCGCAAGATGCGATAGATGCAGGAGCCAAAATTATTGGGACTGGCAGATCTGATTTCAACAATCAGGTCAATAATGTGCTCGGATTCCCTGCAATTTTCAGGGGTGCTCTCGATGTCAAGGCAACGAAGATCACCATGAACATGAAGATTGCAGCTGCAGAGGCAATTGCAGGAGTTTTGACAGAGGATGAACTCTCTCTCGACAATGTCATCACTGAACCAACTGATCCGCGATTGATGCCTGCGGAAGCAGCGGCTGTAGCTAGAGCTGCGGTGAAGGATGGAGTGGCCCAGAGAAAGCTGACCTATGATGAGGTCTATCAATTTACCAAGGAGAGAATAGAGTACTACAAGGAAACTGCAGGCAAGATCGTTGGAACTAGGAAGAAACCTCAAGCATACAATTTCTGAGAACTACTACGAACAACTGATATAGCCATAGTACACTAATGAAATATTGATCCAAATCATAGCTCACAGGGGATACGGGCAACCTGAAAATAC
>WAMJ01000028.1 GCA_015522385.1 Candidatus Heimdallarchaeota archaeon | reverse complement strand
TAAGCTGAAGCTTCCTTCTTCGGGATCTCAATAACCACAGGACGGTTATTTCTCCATTCTCGTGTAATGTTCTCTTGGAACATCAGCACTCACTCTCGATGATTGTCTCTATCATTCTCTCGAATGTCTGTTCCACATGGGCCTTGGTCAAATCCGTGATATCTCTCAAGGTTCTTTGAATGTCAAACAATTTCTCTTTAGTCTTATGTGGGATTTCCATCAACTCCGCGATCTCATCTTTGATAAAAATGGAGAAGACAGAGTAGAGGCTTGAATACCTTGTGTCTTCAGATTCAGAGTTAGATATCTCGTGGGAGAATGAAATGGTTTTGTAACCTTCAATGTCTCCTGGTGGGAGCTCAAACACTCCGCTAGAGTAACTGTGTCCCTGTCCAAGAGCTGCAATATAAGAAATCCCTAAAAGAGTCAACCTATCTACAATTTCATCCTTGTCCATCTCGATGAAATTGTGATAAACGAGCTCAGGACCATGCGGTTTCATCAGAAACAGTGCATATCGATAGTTTCCAAAATCCATTAGTTTCTTCCTTCTCTCTTTCCTCTTCCCAATTGTCAATAATAGTTGATCAAGTATCCATTTCAGACTTTCCTCAATTCCCTTACCGTCCTTAGCAGATGTCTCAAAGATTTTTACCGCATCGAATATTCCTCTCTCTTTAATCTGATCCGATATTGGTTCAAGGTCTTTAACCTCAAGAACTCTCTGGTCCTTCAGATCTACTTTATTGAGGAGCAGAACCATCGAGAGTGGGGCAGTAGTGGTCAAATCGCTGATGTCCTCTATCCATCTCTTTGTTGCTTTCTGATTAATTGGATTGGTACAGTCAAAGACAAAGATAATTGTGTTAGTACCCGAAAAGTAACTGGTCCTGATGTGGGCGAACTCAACATCTCCTGCGATATCCCAAAAAGCCAAAGTGCTGTTATAATCCTCCCTCTTTAGCTCTAGATGGGCAATATCTACACCTATGGTTTTTTGATAGACTGCACGGAATCCCGAACCCAAGTACCTCTTACGTAGACTCGTCTTACCAGCACCAGGTTCTCCAATCAGCACAATCTTTAGGAGATAACTATCAGGCATAGAAATTAATTTAGCATTTATTGTGGAAATATTAAGGTTTCCAACATTTCTTCAATCAGTATGCCAATAATATCAAATGATTGTTAAAAATCACCTTGTTTCACATCAAGGTTAATAGATTGATTCAACAACTTACAATAAGTGTTATTCTCCAAATACTGCGAATACTTGGAAGAGTTGCAGAATGAGTCTGGGAGACTGAATATGATCGAAACGCTGAATAGGATGCTCTCCGAGCTTGAGCTGTCTGATATCAAGCCAGCCATATATCTCAGTCTAGGAAGCTTTGGTCCTGATTATGACAAGTTGGTTCTTGGGATCAAGGACAAATTCTTACTCACTGCTTTGTCTAAACTTACTGGCATACCCGGATCTGAGATTAAATCACTCTACGAGAAGTATGGTGATGTGGGTGATTTAGCCGAGAATCTATCAACAAAGATTGGTGTACAGACCCGTGTAGATGATTTCTTCTCTGACGAGACGGTCAATAGAGAACTAAGTTTGAGCAAGGTGTATGAGAGTTTCTCTAAACTAGCCAAGGAGGGACTGTCGAATAACGCTAAGATCGAGATAATTGGTGATATAGACTCGAATCTGAGTGCTCTTGAAAAGAAGTACTACTACAGGGCTCTTGTTGGGAAGCTCCGTTTGGGCGTGAAAGAATCGACTTGGATAGCCGCTCTCGCAAAATACAATGATGAGGGTGACAAAGAAGAAATTGAGTATGCCTACCATATGACCAGCGATATTGCTCTGGTTGCAGAGACTGCGATCTCAAATGGGATGGAGGGAGTTCGCGCTCTTTGTCACGTTCATGTTGGCACGCCAGTCCATAGCATGGTAGCACATCGAATTTCCAGTGGGGAAGAACTCAGGAAATGGATTAAAGGCGAATTCGCGATTGAGAACAAATATGATGGGTACAGGATTCAGATCCATCGAACCTCACATGGGGTCGTCACTCTCTGGTCCAGAAATCAGGAGAGCTATACAAACCAATTTCCCGACATATTGGAGGTGGTAGGGAAAATATTTAACGAATCAGTGGTTCTCGATGGTGAGGTCGTGGCTTATGATTACGAGAGGGATAAAGTCCAGAATTTCAATATCCTGACCCAAAGGAGCAGGAAGTACGGAATTGAGGAAACAGTTAAACAAGTACCAGTTCGTGTTTTCCTCTTCGACATCCTTCATATAGACGGGAAAGATATGATCAAATATCCATATCTTACACGGAGGGAAGTGCTGAAGAAGGTTATTCCGGAAAATGATATCATGGTTGTATCCGATATTTTCCGTAGCTCTGATCCTGAGGATGCGGATCTACATCTACTTACTGCTAAGGAGACGAATCAAGAGGGTATTATGATCAAGGATCTCTCTGAAGAAGCGATATACGAACCCGGAAAGAGATCATTCTTTTGGTTAAAGTACAAAGCAGACTACTCCACTAATCTCTTGGACACATTCG
The DNA here is from genome assembly GCA_015522385.1 of Candidatus Heimdallarchaeota archaeon. The sequence continues at coordinate 3,569 of WAMJ01000028.1, read as the reverse complement.
ATCTTGTCATCATGGGTGCAAAACACGGGAAAGGTAAGAGGGCCGGGGTATTTGGAACATTCCTCATGGGTATATATAACACAGTACAGGATACATACCACACGTTTTGTTATCTCGGATCTGGTTTCTCTGAGAAAGATCTTGAGGAATTAACTGCAGAGTTGAATGACATCAGGGTTGAGGAGAAACCAGCCGATTACGACAGTCTGGTTGTGCCCGATGCGTGGTTCATCCCCCATATCATACTTGAGGTATCTGCCGCGGAGATCTCGGATTCCCCTGTTCACACAGTGAGGGACTCTGATGGGAAGGCGTATGCACTTCGATTCCCTCGATATACAGGTAAGAGAAGAACTGATAAGTCTGTCCCTGATGGAGTGACCACTCTAGAAGAGGTAGTGGAGATCAGTAAGCATTTCCGTATCGGAAGTAATTAGCTACTTCTAAAGGAAAACCTACTTATTACAGGGATATCTAGTGATAAATGTGTCATTCTTTCGAAGAGGGAAAAAGAAGGATAAGGTAAAGTCGTACGAGAGCGATACGCACAAATCTCTTGTCAAGAAAATTCCTGGATATCGTTCATACGAAGACGTAAATGAGAGGTTAGAGACTGACAAAGCTATAAGGAACTACCTCTACCAACAGCTCCTTGAGGTGATGGATCTTTGGACAAATGCATCCTCACTCCTCCTCCAGCAGCAGGTGACAGAGGCATGGAGAACCGGGAATATGATAAAGAATACCCTCGGCAAAATATCAAAACTTCTCACTGCAGATAATTTCGATATCTACCGCCACTCGACATTTTTCGAGACAACCGAGGTCTCAGAGTGGATAGACGTACCTGTACTCTATACTCTCGAATCCGAGATGGTTTTGATTCTGGATTCCATGAAAGAAGAGATCATGGAGATCATTGACCTTCTTAACACTCCCAACAGGTTACCCTCGAAGAAGGAGGCCACAAAGAAGGCTCTGGAAGAGATTGAGAGGCTCTTGACAAACTGCAACGAATTGTACGTCATGATCTCCGACAGGGCCGAACTCCTTGCATCATTCGAGATTGTCCTCTTCTAACTCTTGGATTTGATCTGCTTGATTTGATCCTCTGGATTCTCCAATTCAATCCGAAAATACTTTCGGCTGCTGGTCATGCCCGAAATGAAGGAGATGCCTGATTTTGGAATCCCGAACTGTTTACTGAGTAATTTTATAATCTCTTTATTGGCCTTCCCTTTTTGCGCCGGTGATTTCACAGAGATAAAGATCTCCTCTTCGTCCTTGGTAACTTCCGAGACCTTAGCCCCTGCCTTTACATTGACACATATCTTGATGACCCCAGGGGAGAGCTCTTCGTAATACCTCACTGTCTTTGTTATTTTATTCGTACTCATAAATCTGATCTATATTGACTGTTTTTTTATAGAATAGCGATAAAGGTTATATCATAGGAGAAATACAATATACTTACTATGTCATTCTTAGAGATTGCAGAGCGAGTGATTAATGAGGGAACTATTCAGGTAGCTTTCCTTATAGATGAAGCAGGTAATGTTCAATGGAGCCACGGTCAATGGCCTGATCTCAACCCGATGAGTGTAGTAACTGCATGGCAGTCAAATACAACTGCAATCAGTGTTGGAGACCTCAGATTCAGTGTAATAGACAAAGGTGATGACCGATTCGTCGGCAAGAGCATAGCCGGTGGTGGTGTGCTGATTCTAGCTAAGTGCCTATCGTGGCCAGGGTATCTTATTTCTTGGTCACCTGCAGATGTCGATGTCACTCTGGCATATGCTGAAGCTGCTCGAATGGCAAACTCCGTAACTTCCTAATCAACTGATTTCACATACCTAACAATCGATTCACTTTTTGACATCTCCATAGCATACTTGTTCCGGGTTGTGTCTGGTAGATATTTTGTTCTCAATATTGTGAGGTTATCCTTCCCTTGCAATCTCCAAAAGGTCAAGAACTCTGAGATAATCACATCTTCCACCTTCAAACTTTTCGCATGCGGACCGAAAAGAGTAGGGCGCTCTCCAGTGGGATCGAGAAAGGAGGCGCCGAATCCAAGGAGCTCATCTCTCTCAGATACTACAACCAATGAGTTCTTCTGGAGCATGGGGAACTGATTCTTGAAATTCAGAAAGTCTTTCTTGGAAACATAGATCAGTGAGTCCTTATCAAGGTCAACAGATATGAGCTCATCGTAGAGGGTCTCAAGTTCATCCAATCTCGGTTTTCTGAGTATAAATTCAGTGTCCTCATCGAAAATGTAGATCCTCGTAGGTGCCTCGTACTTCAGTACCAAGGGCTTGTCGAAGTAAAATCCAAGGTCATCAAACTCTGCAACAATCTGGGAGTTCTCCTCCAGATTGATGACGAGGTACTTAGAGTCACGAGCTGATGCCTCCCACGTGTCAATCAGGGCAGTAATGGTGTACTCCAGCTCGTGGCTTGATACCGTGTTTGTCCATGCTGCCTCCAAGACTGATTCCTGATCCCGATATCGAACTGCAATGAGGCCAACAACTGCTTCTCGTTCCTCATTGTACGCGATCCACCAATCACGAGTTTGATCATTCACTTCCTCGTACATGTCTAGATTCTCGATCAGTCTCCTCAATTGATTTGAGTGTTTGGTATCTGAATATAGCATATCCTCTAGTTTGCTTCTCGCTGAAATACCTCTTTCCATGATTGAGATGATATGCTCCATATACTAGAACGTAACATCCATATTATTAAATTTAAGCAAAACAGAGATTATTTTACATACTCCATGATGTTGTAGAACAGTATGTCTCGGAGGTTTGAAACTGTAGCATTTGTGATATCTCCCCGGTGCGAGATATTTCGAGTTAATGTCTTCATTAGACCATCCTCCATGGTGATGAAATTTGGTAATCTGATTGTGAATGATGTAGGGAGGAAGAGAATGAAATGGAAATATCCTACGAGAAGACGTTCATCGTGGGAGGTATAGTCCTTTATCCGTGTTGCAATGATGAGGAGTCTGTAATCAGAGTTAATTGCACAGGGAAACTCGAAACATCCCGTCATGTATTGGTGCCCCTGTCCGAGTGAGACAATTGTCGTAAGTGAGAGCTGGCTGATGTACTCGTCCAGAGTAGCCTGACTTATCCCGAGGTAGTCGCTATCTAGGTTGCTTGCAACCACGTATGGTCCCACCTCGTTTATTGAGATGACAACCAAACTGACGTTTTCTGGATAAAGATAAGACTCACTCACCATCAAATAATAAGATTTTTTCTACTAAAATGTTGTGAATTCCAAGTGTGATATACGCAATTTTGAGGAATTTTTTTATTGTGTGCCACGAACCCTTAAGTTCTCTCTCTCGAGACGGTAAATTATGCCGGATAAGCTCCATGTCTATCAGATTGGAGACGATTTCAAAATCACCCTATCCGACAAGAAAACCATCATCTACAACGTTGAACAGAAACTTCTCTCAACCCGAGATGATTACAAGTTCATCGGAGCAGACGGAGACGTCGTAGGTTGGGTGAAAAGAGGTGAGATACTTGGATCTCAGTTTA
>WAMJ01000027.1 GCA_015522385.1 Candidatus Heimdallarchaeota archaeon | reverse complement strand
ATATATCCTGCATAAATCGAATATATGAGGGATGGACTTTTAATCTCCAGCTATCTATCGTTACATACCATGGGAGAATCCCTGAATATAACTCAGGAGTCTGTACTAGAGTCCACCAGTGACATAATCAACGTGCTCAAGGAGGAGCTTGAAGGTGCCCAAATCGAGTTTAAAGACTTCAATTACGAAGTAGTTAGCCACGAATCGTACATCGAGATCCTCCTCACACTCAGACTAATTGTTGAGGGAGAAGATATCGAGAAGTCTTACATCTTACGATTCTTCACTAACATGGAGTCGTATAACTCAGAGAAGAGTATGTATAACGAACTCCAACAGCGCTTGAGGAGTATTGAGAATATTCATCTGTTCAGAGTAATACACTATGACGATCAGAAATCGAGGGTTATCTATGAATGTCGTGGAGATAATACCCTTGAACAAGTTGAGTCTCTCTACTCATCCTTCCTTTTGGGAAATGTGTCCTCAATGATTCATGGAGATTCAGCGAGCTATATCGATTTCAAACCACTCCATGAGACCTTCTTACTCTTTATTGAGAACATTCCATTCGAGGAGGAGACAAGAGATCTTCTGAAACGAGTGCTGAAGGAGCGATTCGAGAGTCTTGGAACCTCATACAGCGGTTACATTCCACTAACGGAGCTCAGAAGAGAGGATGTGAGAATTAACTCATCAGAGCCAATTGAGAACATGGACCTCTACAATATCAGCAAGCTGAATGGTATCGAAGTCTTCATCCCTATGGTCTCACCAACATTTGAGGTAAAGGATAGGTTGAGTGATCTGGGGAGGTTCTACGCAGACTCTGCATTCAGGGAGTACTGTGAGACGGGTAATTTGGACAACACGATGGGCAGCCTAGAGAGTTTCATTTCTGGGTACAGTAGTTCACTTTATGAGAGATCTGGAGTAAGGCTCAAGAACCTCTATCCTAACGGTTTGACAATTGATATTCAGCTTGCACTAAACGTTTGGATATCGGAGGCCATGAAGCTTGATGTAGATAATATCGAACACGAGCATCTTGTCAAGATGGCGAAATTCACAGAGTACGTCCTCGACAAGAAATTTACACAGGAATTACTCCTCTCCGAGACCTGATAGAAACTCGAATAAACTTGAGACGGAGTATGCGACACCTATTGGATCAGTTACTCCATAGTCCTCTTGAACCTCACCTATGTGGAATGAGTCTACACCGGCTCTGGTTGCTGCTAGAAGATCTGAATCAACCTTGTCTCCTATAAACAAAACCTCGCCAGGTGTAGCTCCGAGGATACCCAATGCTTGATAAACCATTGAAGGATTGGGCTTAGCAACCCCCACCATCTGAGAAGTAAGGTAGCCATGGATGTACCTGCCGTAACCACCAATACTGATCCTCAACTTCTGGGTTTCTGTGAATCCATTGGTCAGGATGAATGTCTTCTTCCCTTTCCTAATTAGATACTTAAGCAACTCGTGAGATTGGGGAAAAGGGACTGGATTATTGGCAAATGAATCTATGTAATAAGTAGAGAGAAGCTCGGGATTATCGATCTCTGGATAGATTTCTCCGAGAAGTCGAAATCTTGAGGGACCAATGTCCTCTGCCAGAATCTCCCCCTTCCTATAGAGCTTCCAGTGCTCCACATTTATCTTTCTATAATCTTTCCTGAACTGCTCAAAGTTCTCGGAGGATATTCCAATTCGCTCTGCAAGAGCTTGAAGAGCTAGCCGCTCATTCTGGTCATAATCAACGAGTGTGTCGTCGAAGTCAAAGAGGAAGACATTGTATCGACTCACTCTGTCAAGGTAGTCTGGCTTCATCCATGTTATCACTGTCTAGATATCGACCCTGAAGATATAAATCTGAAGACAAATAAAGAAAACACATCACTACAATATAGGATGACTGAGGAGAAGAAATCCTTTTTAAGTTCCATTAAAAGTAAAGCAGCCAAGTCGATAGGAGAAACAACCAAGGCAATAAATGATCAGGTTTTAAAGATTGACCAGAAAAAGAAACAGACAGCAAATCCAGTAGAGATGGTCGAGAATCGATGGAATGACTTCATTATGAAGATATGGGTCTTCATAGGGTACGTATTCTTAACCCTGATTATTTTACAATTAAAGGCAAGTTCAGCATTCATGGCAGTCTTGGGGGTTCTTATGTTAATTGGAATTCCAGTAGTAGCAATTGTCCTCCTCATCTCTTTGATCCCTACAGTAAAGGTCGGAAAGTATACCCTATTTTCACGTAGATCGTTCTCTACAAGAAAGCAACTGCAACATTCCGCAAAGGTCGGGAAGTTCTTCTTCCAAAGACTCTATGAGATTTCACCAGAGATCGTATTGATACTGGGAGCTGTTGGAATTATGCTGGTTCTCTCCCTGATAATATCACTCACTCAGTGATTTTATTATACCCTCAAATTGCTCCAAAGTTAAATCTCTATTATGAAATGGCCATTTTTTATCCTCGGTGTTGATGACATAATCTGCAAGTGCAATCAACTCACCTACACCGTAGGAGAGCTCCTTCTTGTCCCTAGCAAGAAAGCGGGAAATATCATTGGCCATTGCGATATCCTCTGTAACCTTGCTATCACCCGTCTGCTTGGACGACTCCATCCGGTCCTTGTTCATTAACCTCTGGTGTCGAGTTTTGACACTAGCGTGGAAGGTGACGAGGAAGACATTGTCCTCACCGAAACGTTCCTTGCAAAGATCTACCTCACTTCGGGCTTTCAGGCCAGAGAGGAAGACCACGGGTTTGTCAGAAAAATTTTCCTTGATGTACTCCAGAGCCTTGACCGTGAAGTACGCATCGTTCTCGGATTTCCGGGCGCCAGCCACTTTGCTGATATTTTCGGGTGTGGCCTCGAGTCCCTCTTCTCTTACGGCTTCATAGACAAAAGTACCTGTTTCAACCAGTGGAATAGAGAGCTTCTCTTTTAAGACACTCGCGTGGGAACTCTTTCCGCTCAGAGGCAGCCCTACCAGAATGACTACTTTCATAAACATTCGATAGATGTTTCTCTCTTCTTTAAATGATAGGATAATTTTCAAAAGCTTAGCTCAATTTTATCTTATTCAAGAGTGAGGGAAATCGAGAGAATCGAGGTTTACGCCACGATTTGAAAAATAGATACCTGTATCTTGTCCGCGGTATTCTTCTAGTCCGAATATTTCGGGAACTCCCTCATCTGAAACCATAACCCACAATCCTCCAAACTTCACTAGTAACTCATCGACCATTTTCAGCTCCTTCTTGAGATCGGCAATTTCCCAACATGTTCCTCTGAAGCCATCTATGCTGAAATTCTCTAGATACTTCTCCACGCTAATTTTCCTTCGAAGACTTAGACTCTTACCCAGTCTGAGCAGATCTTCTCTACTGATGCCTTCCATCCTGTAGTAGAAGTTATCCCACAATGCCATAAGTAGCTTTATGCTCCTTCCACTTGCTCCCAGACTCTTGGCATCTTCTCCGTTCACCAACTTCTTCTTTGAGTCATAGGTTTGGGTAAAGGTTCTAATTTCTTGCTCTACCATATCTGAATGATCGGAAACCTTGCCATTGTTCATAGCTCTGTACACCGCTTTCATAATGGTAAATAGGTCGAACGGAGTATTCGCCCAATTCTCGGTATGAACATGCCCATAGATCTTCCTGGATCTAAGGATCACCCTCCTGATCTCTCCACGATTGGGTCTTTCCTGAAATAGCCGGAGTGCAGGGAAGAGGTTATTCAGGAGGTTGACACTGTGCTTTCTGACAGATTTTGGCATTCCCATAAATCTCCGGAAAATCTTCTCAAGAGCCTTGGGTGACACCCGTTTGGTCATTGGTATCACGGAGTGGATGAGAGCCCAAGCGAGATTAGGGTTAAGTTCCTCTTCAAATAGGAGATCAGTGAAATGAGAGGGGGTTTCAGATAGCTCATTTAGCGCCATGAATGCCTCGGGAAAGATATGGCTAAATAATTCCGACTTCATGAGAAGTTGTACACCGAGTCGTACGTTCGCCACAAATGTCTTGGAGAGTTCTGTGTAGATTCGTTCATTGGAGACACTTTTGGTTTTAATCTCACCTGCTTTGTTCTGTATTGTCCTGAAGGTATTTTCCTCTATCTCAAAGTTGAACCTAGTAGCGAATCGGATGGTTCGCAGGAGGCGCAGAGCGTCCTCCTCGAATCTCTCCCTTGGATCACGAACTGTACGAATAACGTGTCTGCGAATATCATCTAGACCCCCAAATGGATCAACAATACAACCCTTGATATCGGCTGCTATTGCGTTAATGGTCAGATCACGTCGGGCAAGGTCGTCTGTCAGATTATCAACAAATTGAACACTTTCAGGACGTCTCCCATCTAGGTACTCACCGTCGATTCGGTAGGTGGTTATATCGTAGTTACGTTTCCTGTACCTGATGGTGATGGTACCATGCCTTTCTCCCGTGTAGATGAGGTTAAACTTCCTGAAGACTCTCTTGATATCCTCAGGTTTTGCGTTGGTTGTTAAATCCATGTCAGTGGGAAGATCAACCTCAAAACCCATGTTCCTCATAATAAGATCACGGACTGTCCCACCAACGATGTATACCTCATATCCACTGTCCAGCAACATCTGCATGATACGCTTCGTGTTGTCATCCAGTTCGATAGAGATATCCATAGAGAGACAATTTAGTATGTAATAATATTCATTTCGGAAGCCAACGTCTCATATCAGAGGATCTTCTCCGTGCCAGTCAAGATTTAGATCAGTTGAAACCTTGTCCAGAGCACTCAGGGCATTGATTGCTCCGACTCTGTCTAGGGGAGAGTTGTTGTTACCACACTGGTAGCTGTAGGTACAGCGAGGACACCCATCTCTCCTCCTACAGGGACATTCCTCCAAGATCTGTAAGCTCCGCCTAAGCCCTTTGGCTAGGTTATCGTACAGGAGTTTTGACAGGCCTGATCCACCAGGTGCACCGTCATACACTATGATGGTTCCTGAATCCCCCAAAGAGATCCCACCGATCTGATTAGCACCACCCCCTGTTATCGAATTCCCGGACTCTATAAGGACATGCTCGATAGCGTGGAATGTCCCCATAAGCATCTGCTCCACATCGATACTGGCACTCTTCCTAACCTCCTCACTAGGCCGAGGGGCTTGGAAAATGAAACCCTTCGTCTGGAAGTTGTATGTAAGTTCCTCATCTAGTTGCTGATGGTCCTTAATCTCATCGGTGTAGATGTCCTTGACAAAATAGCCAGAGACTGACTCGGTGAGATCCAGTGTGACATAAGCAGTTGCCAGCCCAAGAATCTCCCGTTCGAGGTCGACCTCAATGACTTCGGGGAAGATCGTACGTTCAGCCTGAGTCTTCAGTCCAGAATTAGGAGCCCTGACTATTGTTGCAGTGTTGAATTTCCGATTGAAGGATTTGACCTGAAAGGACTCACCACCGTGTAGATACATCGCT
>WAMJ01000026.1 GCA_015522385.1 Candidatus Heimdallarchaeota archaeon | reverse complement strand
TTTGACGCCGGGAGATCAAGGTACAGTTCCGCAGCCAAGTCCGCAAGGCAGTATATCATCCAGACATACAAGTGGAAGATTAATGATCTCGGACTTTCAAGGTTCACTTCCCGCACATCCGAGACCTCATCTGGCACGGATGTGAATACAACCACCTCGGGCAATCAGTCGTCGACGATACCAGAGCCACCAACGCTCACCGTCAACTGGATGATGATCCAGACGGTCATGGGCATTGGTATTCTAGTGATTCATCGGAAAATTAGACGTTGAGAACCGGGTAACATCTCCGAGAACAAGGTGGATGGAAAGCAGTGCTTTCTTCACTGTAGTTTCATGTGTCCTGCTATTCACCAGCCCGTCTACCTATAATGTCTGCACCTAACTCCTGCTGTACAGCACATGGCTGGACATCCTTTTCGCAACTGGAGGTGAATATCCCCAAACGCCGACTGCTGTTGTCATTTCCTCACAGGTATCCAAGAGTGCTTAAATTCTATCTACCTCTCTTCAAATCATGGCCAAGGATGCGAGATTCAAGGAGTACTTGACCAAACTACTCTCCGACAATGGGGTGAAGGCACAGAACGCTCTGAAGGTCGGGGAACTCCCCCTCGAGATCGACCTTTTCCTCACCTTCTCGGATAACGATGATCTTAAACTATTCGCCCCAATCCGGACTGTCCTCGACCACAGTGGAGCAAGAAAACTTGTCGTCGAGTACAAGAGTGAGAATGACCTTCTGAAGCTTAGCCACCTCTATAAAATCATCGCCTACCGAGCTCTTTATCTCAGCACGAATCTGCGAAATGTGCCACCTGCAGAAGTGGGTCTACTGGTCATTACCACGCAGTTTCCACAGAAGGTTCTCCAAACATTTGAGGCGGAGGTGCTCCAGCAAGGTGTCTTTCTTCTACATTTTGAGTTCCCCCTGTACATCATCACTATCAACTATCTTCCCATTTCAGAAGAGAACTACGGGTTAGTATTCTTCTCTACCGGTGAGACGCTCAAGACTTTTATCCGGACGATTACGAGAAAAGAAAGTCTGACCAAGATTGAGCAAATGTTTATATCATACGTTTCAGTATTCTATTACGAGGAACTTCGTATGGCAATCCCTGTTGAAGAAATTTCAAACCTGACTAAAAATGTGAGGGAAGCAGTCAAATTCTTCGGAATCAAGGAAGTTGTCGAGGCGGTCGGTCTGAAGGAAGTGATCGAAGAGGTCGGTCTGAAATCAGTAATCGAAGAGGTCGGTCTGAAATCAGTAATCGAAGAGGTCGGTTTAAAAGAAGTTCTCGATGCTATGTCGGATGCCGAGATATCCAAACTCAGAAAATATCTCGATGAAAGGACAGATACTACATAGAATTATTCAGCTCCATCTCAATCAAAATCACAATGTTCCCTCCTAACTGAAGGGAATGGAGATGGAAAGAGCCACTGGAGGTTGCAGATTATAATATGTATAGCTGACAAGTTGGGGAATTCAGCACCGCGTAGAAAGTAATGGCGGACCAATATAGATTTGAGTTACAGTACTGATAACTATTTAGCCAAAGTATTTAGAGCCCCACAATGTGCTGATGAATACAAACTATTCCCGGGAAATGTGTATGGCAGCTATTTATAGTATAGTGGCACATGCATGTGACAATCTCGATCAGGCTTAATAATATCAGGTATCGCCCCGAAGACGGGAAATTGTACTTCACCCACAGCGGTGTGCAATGCCTGTCCGAGTGGTCAGAAAGCCCCTTGATCGAGCTGACCAGTGGTGAATTCTTCGTCGTTCCATCGCCATCTACCAGACATCAGAGAATATGCGGCAACTTGTACTACCTCCTGAGGAGAGTGACAGAGCCTGATGACCTCGGGTTTGTCTTCGCAGCACCGACCGACGTCAAGCTGTCCGAGGAGGATCTTGTCGTCCCTGATATACTCTTCGTCAGCAAAAGCAGGGGTGCCATCGTGAAGGAGAAGTTTGTGGAGGGAGCACCCGACCTGATTATTGAAGTCCTCTCGTCCAATGCGAGGAGGGACAGGGTGGAGAAATACAGAATCTACATGGAGTTCGGTGTCCGGGAGTACCTGATCGTTGACCCCGAGGGAGGGATCGAACACCACGT
>WAMJ01000025.1 GCA_015522385.1 Candidatus Heimdallarchaeota archaeon | reverse complement strand
TGGGAGTAGTAGAGGTGACCCACAAGAAGAATCATGGTCCAGTACAGCATGTTGAAATACGTGGTTATGCCAATTTCGGAGATCATGCCTGAAGTGATTCCTCGCTTATTGTTCGGATCTGGAAGACCGAATGAGAAGGATGCTATGGCGAGAAAGGTCGGCCCAAAGATCTCTGTGATGTCTGTGAGTTGGACCCTCCCGTAGAATGAGGGCAGTCTGATCCTTCTTCTTCTCACCCTCTCCCAGATCCAAGAAACAGTTCCAATTCCGATGACAGAATTGAACAGTGCTGAATTTGTTGAAAGGAGGTAAACAAAATCTAGTATCAGTCCTGCCTGTATACTCACGAAGCTCGCTTTAAACTCCGTGGTGTTAACCGTGGAGGTAAGATTCAGAAAGAGAACTCCTCCTTTCCCAACGGTGGACTCTAACTCGATAAAATAGTTATTCTCCTCATCTAATTTTCTTGAGAGAATCACCATCTCCTCTCCGTCGATCTGAAGAACCTTGATGGTAAGCACCGCAGATGTGTTTGTGGATACTGTTCCCGTGATCTTCGACCCTCGATACACACGTGCTGATTCCAGAACCTGGTAATTTGGATCGTGGTACACTTTATCCGTACTGATGGATGAATTGTTTCCCCATGCAATCAAGGTAGTCACTGTCATGAACAGCAGGAAACCCAGTGCCGTCCTTAACAGTAGGTTAATCCTGACCATCGCCCACCACTTCCAGGAAAACCTGCTCGAGCAGACTATGTTTGTGGACTGGGTTATAGGTTTGTATCACGTCCAGTTGGTCTTTTTCCCGGATTCTGACCTCGAGAATTGTTCCTTTCTTATGGATGACCTCTACCCCCTTCTCCTCCAGCTCGGACGCCACTCTCTCGGTCTCCTCTTTGGATACTTTTATCGAGTAATCCGTGATGAACTTCGACTTGGTGAGCTCGTCCATTCTGTAATTTCCTCTGATCTCCCCCTTGTGCAGGAAGATCACCCGGTCACATATTCTCTCGAGGTCGTGCAGTATGTGGCTTAGTATGATGATCTGGATGTCCTCTGTATATGCCAGGTCTTGAATATACTGCAGGATCTCGGTTCGTGCCTTCACATCCAGATTTGCGGTAGGCTCATCCAGCAGAACCAGTTTTGGAGATCCTATGAGGGAAGTTGCTATTGCATATTTCTGCTTCATCCCAGCTGAGAGGTTCTTGAAATACGTATCCTTCTTCTCGTAGAGGTCGAACCGTTTCAATAGATCCTTAACCTCCTCATCAACTGCGTTCTGAGGTATTCCCCGTAATCTCCCAACGAATACCAAGTGCTCCCAAAGCGTGTGCCAGTCTGGGTAACTCGGGTTCTCGAACATGACCCCTATTCTCCTGAGAACCTCATTCCGTTCGAACTGAATGTTGTACCCATTGACCACGATCCTCCCGGTCTTCGGCTTCAGCAGTCCGATGATTAATTTGACGAGAGTTGATTTCCCTGCTCCATTTTCACCTATCAATCCAGTCACCTTGTCCTCAAAAGTAACGGACAATGAATTGAAGAGCTGCTCGTTGCCGTAAGCAAAATTGATATCTGATACTTCTATCATACCCTGATTTTTCAGCAGATACTCAAGTAATAAACGTTACCTTTATTTATTCAAAAAAAATCTAATCAATGGCGAATCGGAGTCATTTGGTAAAAAGCATAGCAATGCTTTTACTCATAAACATCGCACTCGTGTCCATTGTAAGCACATCTGCAGGTTATTGGTTCACGAGGAAGAGCGGGAATTTTTCTGGCATGTACGAGAAGAATTCTGAGTCCACCTTTCTCTATGGTATTCGGTCATCCTTGGTTTTTGGAGATAACAAAGTTAATGATCGAATCACTGTGAGAGCTGTAGCTGATAATTACATGGCACCATTTGGTAAAGCAACTTACGGAATAACCTATGACACATCAGTACCTGATAATGGGGCTCAGTATCCTGGTTCTGCTCAAAAGTCTTATCGGGCCTGCACATCTGTAACGATAAAGGGCACGATGTCCGGTGGTAGCAAACATATATCCATCACTGTGAAGTTAATCTACTTCGCAGGGGGCCAGGTAGATGCTGCAGTATATCGGAAATCTTACTACTCTGCATCCTCATTAGGAAACACATACCTGATTTGTACGGGGGGACACACTCTGAGTTCCTCACGAGACCTGTACGTGGAGGTCACCGTCGATGTCTACACCTACGCTGACCTACTCTCTGGCAGGACGACTGTTGACGTCTTTAATAACGGCGGATACATCAAACTCAACAGCTGGGAAATCCAAGAGTACAATACTGGTGGGCCAATGTAATTGGATATTGAAGTTCTTATATCGACAATTCTCACTATTGTTCATATTTTCTATTTGGAAGATTCTACGTTCATGGAAGGTCTTAACCATCCATTCGATGGGTCTGTGATGTTCTAATACTGAATGATCAAACAGACCGACAGGAGGTAGTCGACATGTCTCCCAGATATCCTCTACGAAATTCAGGGGGGTGTTTATCACATTGCAAGAAAATCGATTGAAATTTTGAATTTTCTTGAGTAATAGATATACTAAGGCGTAGTTTAATATCAATATATGGACGATCTAGACGAACCGACAGAACCAGACAAGAAGGCGATACCACTTATGGGCATTGCAGGATTATGTTGCACGGTTCCTGCTATCGCCTTTGGACTTCCTGGGATTCTCGCAGTTGCGGGTGGTCTCTCCCTTTGGAAACTAATTAGAGTATTTAGGAGGTAGGTATCTTATTAGATACCAATAACGTGAAAAGGTTACTATATACCATAATCGCAGCACCTTGTACAGGCGGATATTTCTTCGCCGTGTGTACTTCATTGATCAGTACTACAGTATTCGAACAAACGCTCCTTGTGCTTGCTCTCGGTTTAGGTGCTGGACTCTATCATACTTGCTTAGATAATATTCATCGGGGAGAATAACTCCGCTCCTATAAGGATCACGCAATCTTGAAACAGGATATTCAAAATAATGGGGATCATCCTATGTCTATCCGGATTACCTTCTCTTACTGGATGTTGTCTAACTGGACGAGCTAGAATATTATTCATGGTCAAAATAAAGAAATTTGTACGATATAGGGTCAATGTCTGATTTCATAAAGTCAAGGTGGAGTACAATCAGACCACGGGGGGTAACTGATACGAAATGTGTTGAATTAAAAAATTAAATAAATTGTCATTGGATATTTAAAATTTATATTTGCCTATCTTAAATTAAAATCGGTCATATTTCCTAATTATGTCTAATCATTATGATTTTATAATTGTTGGCGGTGGTGCAGCTGGTTTTTCCGCGGCAACCCGTGCTGAAGAATTAGGTATTCGCACGCTTATGATAAATGGTGGAGATCTTCCAATTGGGGGAACGTGTGTGAATGTCGGGTGTGTGCCAAGTAAGATTCTCATTGAGATAGGTAACCAGCTCTACAACAGATCCCATTCCAACTACGACCTTCTCAAGGATTCTCATACTGAAGAGGTAGATTATGTCAAGGCTGTTGAGGAAAAAGATGGTCTGGTAAACGCCCTTCGCCAGAGTAACTACATGGGGTTCTGTTGCAATGACTGTTTGGACAGATTCAAAGTTCACTACAAGCAGATTTTGGATATCGGCCAAAAAGAATAGTGGGTCTATAGTATGCCTCAGAAGAGATAGGACTAATGTTGGCTTCTGATTTACTTAACAATTTTCTACC
>WAMJ01000024.1 GCA_015522385.1 Candidatus Heimdallarchaeota archaeon | reverse complement strand
TTTTAGATGGGGTTGTTATCTGGTCTATGTAGTTACTTTCGGCGTCTATCTGCTGCTCCATCTCAATAATAGGGTCATCGATACCCGAGAGGTCATCAATTGTGTATTGCTCGATTTCGGAGTACGGGACTATGTCATCAACCAAGTTACGGTAGATATCCTCTACTCCATCAGGGGAGATAAGGATCAGGAGATCTACCTTTGATCTGATCTCACTCATGAGGGTGAGGAGTTCATTTGTCTTGATGAGGAGGATAACAATATCGAAATCATCGAAGAGTGTTCTGTCATAGATCTCCAGAGACATGGAGAGTAGCGAATAGACGGGAGGAAACACCTTGATAGTATATCCAGCCTCCTCTATGTTCTTGGACTCTGGGGGTGATTTATCGGTGAAGAAGAGGGCGGTTTTGATCGTTCCGTATTCCCTGAATCTCTCGGGAATCTTACCGAGGATTTCAAGCTCCGTCTTGGTCATGTTATGACCATCTATGAAGATTCCAATACTTTTTCTCCCGAATCGTTTCCTCAGTTCAGATAGAAAGTACTCCGCCAATCTGTATCCCTGAATTCTATTGGATGTCATGAATAAGAGTATTCCCCTCTGCTTTAGAAAAAATCATCTTATTATTAAGAATATTTCATTTCCCGAAATTCCGCCTTCTCCGTTGATAGTCCCTGATGGCTCTGAGAAAGTCTATCTTCCTGAAGAGGGGCCAGAAGACATCGGTGAAGTAAAGCTCAGAGTATGACCCTTGCCAGAGAAGGAAGCCAGATAACCTGACTTCTCCAGAAGTTCTGATAATCAGATCGGGATCAGGCAGGTCCCTTGTGTAGAGGTTGTTTCCTATGTAGCTCTCATCGATTTCCTCAACGTCCAGTATCCCATCCTTGACTGCTCGGGCAATCTTCCTCACTGCATTTGTAATCTCAGCTCTACCTCCATACCCCAAGCAGATATTTAAAGTGTAGTTCTTATAATCTTTCGTAGCTTCCTCAGTCTGTCGGATCTCTTCCTGAAGGCTGTCCGGGAGGAGCTCTGTCTCACCAGAGAACATGACTCTAATCCCCTCATTGTGTACCCTAGGATCCTTCCTCATCTTGATCGTACTCCGTTCTGCGAGCTCCATTATTGCATGAACTTCATCTGAGCTCCTGGAGAAATTCTCTGTTGAGAAGATCCACACTGATATAACTCTTATACCGAGTTCCATACACCAACCAAGAACTTCCTCGAACTTGTCAGCTCCTTTCTGGTACCCCATTGTTTTCGGAATACCTAGCATCGAGGAACCTCTCCTGTTTCCATCAAGAATAAGTCCAACATGGTGTGGAATGTTGTTGCTCCTCTTTACCTCTCGTTCCAATTTCTTGGAATAGATTGAGTAGACGAGAGATTTCGGGCTGAACAATCCTCTCATTAATCGGTCAAGGAAGAATTCTAATTTTAAGGTAACTCTATGAAACTAACCAAGGAGGGAACCTATTTTTTGTGTTGCCTTATCCATTTCCATGAAGATTAGACCAAGCTTGGCCTCCTTTGTAGCTGAGATAGTAAGTACTGCGTTCGACCCTGCAGCTTGGGAGATCACTTGTCCATCTACTCCCTCAACGGAAACTTTAGTCAGTGAGCCTCTTCGGAGGTTGGTGGCGATCTTCTCTCCAAGCGTCAACATCGCAGAGGTCATAGCCGCTACAATCGTATCGTCATAAATGTCTGGCATGTTGGCTGCAATAGGTAATCCCTCGATACTGACTACTGCACAGGCATCTATTTCTTTGACACTCTCTTTGAGTTCTCGGAGTATTTGCTCTAACTCTTGGGTTCTGTCATCAAAACTTATATCATACATTTGCTCGGCCTCTCGATTTTTATGATTTCTCAAAAAACTATCTGTTCTATTTAATAAAAAGATATTGGAATCATATCGGCTATACCGAATTCCTCGAAAGGTGATTAAACTATCTGTCACACTTATGAGAACAAATCTTCGGTATCCCAAATTCGTTGAAGTTCTCCGAAGGCCAGATCTATGTTCTCATTGGTCTGACTTGAGATTACGGGAAAAGAACCATAAGTTTCCTCTTGTATCAGAATATCTGCAATACGGATGGCTAAATCTGCGTTCAGAACACCCGGTTCTGTACGTAGGGCCTCTAAGAGGAAATCGGGATACTCCATCCAGTCGTCAATTGCAGCCATTCTCTCCTCGGATATCGTGTCCCCTTTTGATATCACGAAGCGCAGAGCAGTATTCAACCTGTACTTAATTGAGGAACCAAGCATCAGGACACTGACAAAGCTGGATGCGGTGTTGCATAGGATGGGATCAACAAGAAAAACTCCTGCCATCTTGTGCTCCCTGCCCAACTCGTTGAGAAGCAGAGGACCACTCGCACGATAGGCGAATGTCTCAAGCTGGCCCGGAAGATCTATCAGAACAAACTCAGAGTCGAACTCCCGAAGCTCGTTGATCACCTCGTCAACCCTAAGGGCCACTTGATCCATCGCTGCGATAATCGCTCCATTTGGTCCCAGCTCGAATTTGTCAACGATCTCATCATAAGACACGTACTCTCTGATATCTATCATGGGAGAATACGGCAGCCTGATGACCGCTGGATCCAGGTTGACCGTGATCACTTCCATCTCAAGCTGATTCATCCACGAGTAGAGCGAGCCCGTCATATGTGACTTTCCACTTCCCGCTGGACCAATGAAGTATCCTATCTTCATAGACGACCGATTTGCCAGTAGGTTTAGACTCTTTAGATTGAGATGAGGACGATTGAGAGATTGTACACAAGGTGAACGATGAAAGGGATGACCACCCCCTCACTTCTTTCCTTCAGAACCCCAAGAATTATCCCTCCAAATATGGCAAAGAGGAAGCTTATCACTGAGAGTATATGGAACAGTGAGAAGATACTGGCGCTCAGGACTATTACCCACTTGATTGACATCCCATTTCCCTTCAAATAGTCCATGAGAAATCCCCTGAAGAACAGTTCCTCGACCAGAACCGAAACAAACACGTATGTTACTATCATCCAGAGTTCGATCCGAAGATCGATCAAGAGCTGGAGGATGCTTGGGGCAGAGAAATTGGTGATGAGGCTCGCGAGATATACCATTGAATATCCCACTACCATCAGAGCAAAAAGAGATGCCAGTCCCTCTGCTATATCTCTTGGTCTAATCTTCCGACTCTGCATCACCAGTCCATGTTTGATCCAGAACACTGCTGGTGTAACCAATGGGAGGGTGAGTGTCAATACCACAAGTAGTATCGGGTTAGGGTAGGAGAAGTAGATGAGGTAGGCTGGAAGGGGGAGAAGGTTCCATGAAGCAAGTGTTACGATTGTAGCAGTGAATCCCAGTGCCACCTTCTCGGAGAAATCGCTTGACATCGTCTCTATGTTGAGCTCGTTTAGCGCCTTAATGCCCAAAGAGACGAGTCCAATAGCCAAGAGGATGATCGCTACGTAGAACAGAAATGTAGGGAGGAATCCTGGGGAGAAACCCAGTGATTGTGCGATGGGAAAACTGGCGATCATCAGGCTGATGGCATAGAAAATCAGGAGGTTGATGAAATTGGTGATGTCTTCCTCATTATCTGATGGATTAAGGAGGTAAATCCCAAGGATAATACCCGTCATGCAGAAGATAAGGACGAATATCTGTATCGTGATTGACATCAGATCGAGATCTGCAGAGAAGTCCAAGACCCTGAGAAGGACGAACATAAGCACGAAAACAGGAGTTTGAATGAAGATCATCTCCAAGAGTTTGGCTATCACGAACTTTCGGGGAGCACCTGGTGAAGACTTGATCAACGTGAGCATAGACCTGTGTTGTATTAGGAAAGAAGCCGCTTCGATGTAGATCGTCATCGATGCTGAGAGTATCAGAGCGAATAAGACTGCAGCCCGCTCCAACTCGATAGTAGCTATTCTCTGTCCTCTGAACAGCCCCCTCGGAGAAAGTGCGTAGACAAAGAATATAGTGCCAGCTAGCCCAATTGTTAAACGTGACATATGCTCTATGTCCCTCACAGATCCCTTGACCATCCCTATGAAAATCTCCCTGACACTCACAGAAGGGATCGGTCTTGCGACAACTCTGAGAATGGAGTTGGTCATTCCACCGGTAGATTTTGCTGAGATCATTGTTGACTCATTTACTCTGTACAGACGTTCTGCGATGAAGTACCCAATGACGACGATCACCATGGTATAGACAACCAGACCGATGTACGACATTCCGAGATTGAGCCCAATGACCTGACCGTAAATCGCGTACACAATTATCGTTGACGCCATGGTAAAAGGGAGGTAGGATGCCAGACCTAGAGAGCCAGATCCCTCGAGGTTGGTGATTATGAACTGGAGCATGGGGAGAGATACCATGAGCATGACTGCTACGAGTACTGTGACGACCGATCTTGCGACTTCATTCCTCTGCTTTGCAATGAAGTTCAGTATCAGTGGGGTGATTATCGTTCCTCCGAATAAACCCATGATCACCAAAAGAGTGAGTGCTCCAATGATATGAAGTGAGGAGAGGAGAGGGTTGATTGTTCCAGAACCAACGAACACCGAAAGTGACGCAGTACCAACCATGACATAGAACGGTAGAAAGAAGACGAGGTTGGAAAGCAGGTTACCATAGAGCAATTCATGTGGTTTGACCGGAGCAGAGAGGGCTACCTCTCTCCTCGATTGTGCATTGCCATCATAGACTACTCTCCCTAGTGGACTGACAATGGGTGCGAAGAAGGTGAAGAAGCTGAATATCGAGATGATTGCGTAGAACCTCTCTATTGGCGGTTGATTGACCACGACGTCTCCACTGATGAAATCGATGACAGATCTTAGGAAGTAGGAGAAGAAGACCACGCCGAAAATGAATATCCACGGAAGATGTGATCTGTACTTTCTGAACTTGGACGTTGTCGTGTAGTACTCCGCGAGGAACACTGCCTTCCAATTTGGCGTACTCACCTCTGATTCCCTCCGAAGTAAGAGAGATACGCTTCCTCAAGGTTCTCGTGATCTCCCTTGAACTCAGATATTGATCCGACAAACTTAATCCTCCCCTTGTCGATGACGACAATAGTCTCACAGAGGTCTTTGACATTTTCCAAGAGGTGGGTAGCTATGAGTATCGTCCTCTCTTGACTCTGATATTCCCTCAGCATCTTCTTCACCTCGAGCTGAGCCACGACATCAAGATTGGCCATAGGCTCATCCAGTAAGAGAAGAGAGGGTGAGTGGAGGAAAGCGACGATGAGGGAGACTTTCTGCTTCTGTCCCTTCGATAGTGTCTCTATTAGTCTGTCTCTCAACAACTCGATACCAAGACGGGCCGCTAGATAGTTAAACTGCTCGTGAATTAGCTTCTTGGGAAGATCATAGAGTGCTCCTATGAACTCACAGTACTCGATTATTGACAACTTGTCGTAGAGAGCTGACTCCTCGGGGAGGAGTCCTGTAATTTTCTTGACTGAATCGGGATCCTCGCGTATATCATGGGAGTAGACCTCTGCAGTTCCACTGGTAGGAACCATGATTGATGTGAGTAACCTAATCAGAGTCGATTTACCCGCTCCATTCGGACCTAGGAGCGCAATGATCTTACCCGGTGGTGTGGAGAAGTTTACTCCGTCTAATGCTTGGATTGGGCCAAAACTCTTACTCAGGTTCTTTACTACTATGCTCAATATCTAACACTTGCTACGAGATTATTTAATGGGTTACTTTGTATCTACTGAGAGCTTTTCTTCTTGGCTTCACGTAACTTTCTGATCTTGTGTTCCACGACATGTCTGGTTAGGTGCTCGATCGGTGCTGCAGCCTCCTTTACCGAATCAGGTCTGGCCTCTCTCCTGAGTCTCCCTGAACCGTCCTTGAGTTTTGCCCAATCGGGTCTCTTTGGTAGAGCCAGAAGATCAATCTTCGCCTGCTTACAGGAAATTGTATAGAGTTTAGTGTAGGCTTCTCCGATGTTTTTCACCATTCCCACTTCTACCATGAGCTTCATGATATCGTCGGTTGGTGTCCTCTCCTCATCAGGAAGATCCATCTTATTAATTACCAGTATCCATGGTAGGTTCCCGGAAGTCAGATCGGCACCGAGGAGGGCCACGATCTCTTGAAGACTGCTCTTGTTGAAATCGTACTGCTCCTTGGTGGGGTCAAGCATGATCATCAGACCATCTGTGCCCTTGAGCACAACTTTCCTTGTGTCCCTAAATCTCTCCTGCCCTGCAACAGAGTATAGTGCATATCTAAGTAACGGCAGCATAGTGCCCTGTCCCTTTGGAAGCTCAAAAACGGACTGGTCGAAGAGAACGGTTCTCCCATCCTGCTCAATCTTTTTGAGATCAGAATAGATTTGATCCGGGCTCTCGACCTTCTTCAACGTGGAATAGATCGACAAAAGGGTCGTCTTACCAGCAAGTGAAGGTCCATATATTACCAACTTGATTGTTGGTACGTTCTGAGCATCTCGTTTAAAAATCTGGTTCAGCATATCGTTCTTTCCCCGATTTCAATTCCGATTCACGCGGATTCTCACCGCAAAACATCGACAAGATTCCTTACTCTTCCTAAGTTATAAGGCTTTAGTATTCTAGGATATTCTAGATCAATTCCTGAGCGATTTTTTCCACAATAGACGTATTCTCAAACGTCCATACAAGCCCTCAGAACAACTATATGGAAACTCATTTTCGAGGTCTTCAGATTCCTACCTACAGCCTCTCTCGTTATACCTCTATTTGATCAATCTAGCGAAAAAAAGATTGATTTACTGAGAAATACTTCAGAAGAAAAAGACTAAAATCCAATCGCCCGATGATACAATTATGGAGCCAAATTCACCCGATTGGTTGAGTGACCTGGAGGATGAGGTCAAACGGGTGAAGTACGCTTCCATTCCGCAGCTTGAGATTCTCTCTGAAATCACATTGCATCCCGAGATCCTTCGGGATTACACTTTTCCTAGGTTACTTAGGCTGCCGGTATTCACATTCAGCTCCACAACTAGTGACTATGTGTCCACCCTGATAGAGATGGATTGGTCGGTTACCGAGCTTATGATAGATGCTATCCGCAATGGGATCACTCTTGACCAGATAGTGAAGAACATCTCGTGGGACCTTTTCGAGGAGCTGGTAACCGCGATACTTGAGCAATCGGGGTGGGAGTCAAAGCGTACCTTCAGGTTCAAATCACCATACTCAAGGCGATCGAATCTTGAACTGGACGTACTTGCTTGGGATAGACATAGTCGGAATGTCCTTCTCATCGACTGCAAGAGGTACAAATCCACTGCTAAATCCCCTATCGAATCAGCCGCAGCAAAGCAGGTAGAACGATCTCACCTGTTCCATGAGGCCCTACCAGATATCTACAGCGACCCTATCTTAAGCTGGGTTAGAGATGAGGAGGAGGTCACGATCATTCCTCTAATCGTCACTTGGCGAGATCACCAGATTCGATGGTACGAAGTCAAGGGTGCCCTGGTTCCTGTTGTTCCTATCCACACATTTCTCAATTTCATCAGAGGTGAATCCCTTGGATTGAAAGACATCTATACACTCAAGTGGTCAGTTATTTAGCTATCCAAAATTTGTAGTATCCTGATCAGGTATACTCAATGTTTAAAACCAAATGGTTGCACAGTTCTATTGGGATTATGAGTACACTTCCAAACGATGTGGACAGTCCAGTTAGTGTTGTCCGGGATGTCATTGTAGAATTCATGAACATGATGCTAAGTGAAAGGGCTGAGATCGAGCAGAGAATTCGGGAGAAAGCGGAGGAGATCAGGACACAGTTTGCCCAACTGGGTCAATCCACATACTCCTATGCCGATGTTGACCGATTATCACAGGCATACAAGGAGACCTTTGTGCAGTTCTACAGGAACACAATTCATACAAGATTGGTAACGTATGCCACACGGACTATAAAGGAGGGAATCGAGAGAGGCTATGTCAACCTTGATATCGTACGTGAGGAGGTATTCAATGAGTTTAGAGAACTCCAAGAGATAGCTAATGTCAAGGGTGAGCTGGACATGCGTTCCGAAGAGATGGAAAAGACCCTTCTCCAGCAAACGGAGTCTTTCTCTGATGTACAATCTGAAAACATCAGACTTCAGAACGAGCTCCAGATGCTTCGGCAAACTATGGAGGAAAAGATGGTAGAGTACCAGAACACCGCAGCCAGCATGTCACAGATGGAGAATCAGATTAACCTACTTGGTCAGCAACTCATGGAGACTAATGCTGAGCTTGATGACACCAGAGACCTCTATGCAAGAAAGGAGGCTGAAGTTCTTAAGCTCCAGAGTGAACTCTCTTACAAGGGCGACCTCGAGAGTGAGCTCGAGAACCTCAGGGCACAAGTTAAAGAATTAACAAGAAGGGAGAGTGAGTTACTCGCCAGCCAGTCTGCCACGTCCTCCGAGTTCATGGACCAGCTCCAGCAAGAACTGGAGAAGACGAGGGAGGAACTCTATACCCTGAAGACCGAGAGAGTTGAGAAGAACGAGGAACTCAGGAGAATCAAACTGGAGCTTGACGAGACCCGCTTAAAGCTCGATCACCTAGAGGGTTATAAGGAGAAGACCGATAGCGAGATCCAAGAGCTCAAGGCGCAGGTACAGAATCTGACCGAGGAGAGGAATCAATTGAGCGCTAGACATGATCAGAATCTCGAGAAGATCTCTGAGAAGGACCGGAATATTGAGGAACTCACCCTAAAGATCGCATCCTTAGAGTCCAAACTTGAGGAAGCCTCTGAACAGCTGAAGACCTACGAGGGCAAGATCACTCTCTCTGGAGAAGTAAAGGAAGGGTACGAGAAATCAATTAATTACTTCAAGAAAATCCTCACCTACGATCCCAAATTCAGGGCTCTTACAATTCTTGACAGTATCGACGGAGAGGTACCGCTTGACGCTATGTCACAGTCATTGGGTCTACCCTCAGAGATCGTACACAGAAGTCTGGTGGAACTCGCTGATGCAGGATACATCACCATCCGCAGGGATGGTACACTCGTCTTTGCCAGGACGATCGACAACGCCAGATCACCGTTCTCACTGAAGGAGATATTCTCAGAGGCAATCTAATGAACTCGCAGTCCATGACGTCTTCGGGTACCCGATGGAAGTTCGTAAAGAATCTCTTCAAGAGACAACAGAGAGTTTCAATCATAATCGACGGGCCGAATATGCTAAGGAAGATTGGAAACAAACAGGTCCGTCTTGAGGATATCGAGGAGGCGGTATCAGAGCTTGGAAGTATAAACGAGAAGTTCACCATACTCAACTCCAACGCAAGCCCTAAGCTCGTACAGGCCATCTCAAACAGTGGATACAATCCTATCATTGTCTCGTCAGGTGATCTTCACATGAAACTCGGACTTACAGTGCTTGATGTAGCAGAGCGAAATCGAAACGATATTCTGGTTATAGGTAGCAGGGATGCACGGTGCACTCCCATATTGGTAAAGCTCAAGGAGAGGGGTTTCAAAACTGCAATAATTGGCTTTGAACCTGGGTTCTCTGTTTCACTTAAGAATAATGCAGACTTCGCATTAGAGCTCTTTGGGAATTAAAAAGTATTTGAATTACAGATTATTCACAAATTAGATGTTAACGGTAATCTTTGGATCCTGATCCTCAGGACCTGAGCTCTCGACCTTGATAAAGCCTCGCTTCTCGAAGTTATCGACATATTCCCGCATGGCGGCAGATGTCATACCCGACTGCATAGCGAGTTTCCTCATATTAATAGATCTCTGCTCTTTCAGTACATTCCAAATATCCTTGGCGGGTGATAAATCTGCGAGAACTTGTAGAACCTTCACATCATTAGGGTCACCGACATTCTTCATCTCACTAAGCTTAGCATTGAGTTCTGCCATCTTATTCTGTGCATCTTCCAGTTCCTTATTCTTGTCCGATACCTCTGATTTCAGACTCTGCATCTCATTCTCTGCACTACTCAGATCTGCCTTAGCCTTCTCAAGCTCTGTTTTAAGTGATTCCACTTCAGATGCTTTCGCCTTTGCTTCCTCGAGCTGACTCTTCAGGCTCTCTACTTCAGATGCTTTTGCTTTTGCCTCCTCGAGTTGGTTCTTCAGTGTCTCGATTTCAGCAGCCTTTGCTTTTGCTGACTCTAGTTCCGCTTTCAATTTCTCTATCTCAGAGTGTGCTGCCTTCGCACTCTCTAGTTCTGCTTTTGCAGATTCAAGATCAGCCTTCATTGAGTCCAATTCCGATCTTGCTTTGTTCAGCTCTTCTGCATTGGATTTCAATTCCTCGCTAGCCTTCGCAAGCTCATTTTCCAGCTCGGTTACCTTAGCCGATAAATCAACGCTTTCTTCCGACATCAAACAAAACACGACATAATGAAATAAAAACAATACGCATCTAGTGAGTTCTTGTGATTATTTTAACACGTAGTCTTATTGATCCAGATTGTTCGCTTTTACATACTCTTGAAGTTCGGGTATAAGTCCACCCTTTTTCAGCTTGTTGAGGAGAAAGTCTTCGATAGGTTTAGCAGTCATCTCCTTACCATTGCTCAGGTTCCGTATCAATCCCGTCTCTAGATTGACTACGATCTCATCTCCCTCACCAACCATGTTCTTGATACCAGGGGCTTCGAGAAGAGGGAGACCTACGTTAATACAATTCCTGAAGAAGATGGAGGCAAATGACTCTGCGACAACCGCCTTCACTCCTGCGTACTTGATGGCATCTGGTGCTTGCTCGCGCGAAGATCCCGATCCGAAGTCATTCCCACCCACAAAAATAGTGTCACCCCATTCCTGAACTTCGTCGAAGGTTGTAGGTCTCACCGCAGCCATGACATACTTGGAGTAGATCCTCGGATCTGAGTCTTCAAGGTACTGGCTGGGGATGATAATATCTGTGTTCATACCATCACCAAAGACCATGGCTTTTCCTTTGATTTCTGTTACGTCGATCATATCAATTCCTCCGGTGATACAATTCTTCCTGCTATTGCAGACGCTGCAGCAGTAGCAGGTGAACCGAGATAGGTCTTGCTGGTAGAGTCACCCCCCATTCTACCTATAAAATTCCTGTTAGTTGTGGACAGGGCTGTCATCCCGGGTCCGACTCTTCCGAGTGACCCTCCGTAGCATGCACCGCACGTCGAGTATGACCAGTAGGCGCCCGCTTCCATGAAGATTTCGACATACCCACGCTTGGCCGCTTGTAGCGCTACAGCTGAGGATCCTGGGATAACAATTGTCTGAGTGCTGACCTTCTTTCCCTTCATGATCTTAGCCATGATCTCCAGATCCTCGATACGGGCGTTCGTGCAGGATCCGATGAATACTTGGTCTAGCTCGACATCACCGACCTCACTCACTGGTTTCACGTTGTCAGGAGAGGGCGGGCAGGCCACTACTGGCACAACCTCCGAGGCGTTGATCTCGTACTCTTGGTAAAATGTTGCCCCGTTGTCCGATGCGGTCGGTTTGGGTTGACCCCTCAGGGGCCTGGTTTCAAGATATCTTTGTAACTTGTCATCATGGGGCATTATTCCAGCGACTCCGCCCATCTCTACAGCCATATTGCTCATCGTGAGCCTTGCTTCGAGAGAGAGGTCGAGTATTCCCTCACCCACGAACTCGAAGCACCGATCAGTTCCCCACTCGGTTGAGTTCTCTCCAAGCATTGTGAGTAACAGGTCTTTGGAATAGACTCCTTTATTGAGCTTACCTGTCACATTTACCCTGATTGTCTCGGGCACATCAAGCCATGTAGAACCCTTTACCATCAGCTCAACAAGATCACTACCGCCAATTCCTTTGGCAAACGCGTTGAAGCCCCCGTGGGTGACGGTATGGCTATCGGTTCCAAGGATTAGGTCTCCAGATTTAACCATCCCCTTCTCGTGGAAGACCACATGGGAAATCCCTGCTCCTGCAGGTTCGACCCGAATACCGTGTTGCTTTGCGAAGTTGAGAGTCAGCTGGTGAAGGTCTATCATCTTGTCCGTTGTTCCAAATCCACCGTGATCGAGAATTACTAGGGTATTCCTTTTGAAGATATCGTGGACATGTTTGGAACCTGTATGCATGAACTTTGCAATCGAGACCATCGGGAGCATCTCGTTCGAGAGTATCCCTGATGGATTCACGTCAACTCTATCTCCAGCGTAGACCTGCCTGCTATCAACAGAGTGTGCAGAAAGAATCTTCTCCGCTATAGTTTGGGGAGTCACATCCTGAAATCGGATGAATTTGATATTAAGTTTATTGTAAAGCGATATATCTATGATTGTAGTGAAATTTATGCTTAGTACTCTCTCAGATGAATCCAATACTGGAACCTTTAAATAATTTTACTCTATAGGTGCATCCGTGTCGGGTAATTCACTTGAAAGATTATCTAAGAAGGGTAGAAAGATACCTAAAAGTCTGTATTTCCTCCTAGCGTCAATAAATGCTGGAGGTCTCTATGCACTATTCGGGGGATTTTATCTTCTCGTATTATTCGTGGCTGGTATTGTGATGATCACTCTCGCAGTTCTTCGTACTCTATTGAAGAATGGGGTTAGGAAGGAGGTCTCTAAGTATTCTCCTTGGCTAATGTGGAAATATACCAAGATGACGAAAAAGTACATTGTAGCAGGAGCTATTGGACTTTTCCTTGCCATAATTATCATCAGTCAGGCACTCATTGTACCTGATAGTTTAAATCAAAAAATCGTTGAGGACAAAGTCAATGAACTTAATGTACCAGGGATTACGATCTCTCAGTCGGACAGAAAAATTGATGGCTTTCCAATATTTT